>JAVEPB010000057.1 GCA_030922375.1 bacterium
AGGCCACATAGTTCATTAGGATATCGTCCGCCGGCACCTGAGACGAAAGAACCATGGCCTCCGGGCTTCGCTCCGCTTCGCCCTGCGGCCATGGTTCCAGAACTCTAAGAGAAGGTGGTATCACTAACGGGGGCAGGTCAGCAATGAAACGGAACTAAAAAGTAGTAGACCCGGATTTCCCATAGGGGGCCATAATTTTCATGTCATTTACTCCAGCTACGGTTTATAATTCAACTGGTTAATCTTTACTTTCGCCCGCTGGCAGAGGGCACCCGGTGGGTGAAGCCGCAAAAAGACATCTCTAGCTCGATTTCGGCCGACGCTGGAAATTTTTAGTATATTAACTTCATATCGTCTCTCTTTAGTCGGGGACACATTTGAACCTTCATTTGGGGAAAACCACGTCATGCACCTAGCCACTAGAGTTCTTGCCCTTTTCCTTCTCGCTTCCTTTCTCCTTGTTCTCCAGTCCTGTAAGGAACCGAGTAATCTGAAAGAGGCGACGTGGTTCAAGGAACAAGCGATTCACTTACAGCAGTCTAGCCGCTTAAAGGAAGCCGAGCCCATCTTTAAACGCTCCCTCGCAATACTGGAAAAAGTCCTCGGGCCCGAGCATTCTGATGTAGCCGAAACCCTCAACCATCTGGCAATGCTCTACCGGTCCCTAGGCCGCTACAAGGAAGCCGAGCAACTATTGCGGCGATCTCTTGCCATTCGGGAGAAAACCTTCGGACCCGGGCATTCCGATGTGGCCGAGAGCCTCAACAATCTAGCGATACTCTACCGGGCCCAGGGCCGCGATGAGAAAGCCGAACCGCTATTCAATCGTGCGCTGGCCATCGCCAGGAAAAAATTAGGGCCCGGTCGTCCCGGCGAGGTCACCAACCTCAACCACATGGCCGAACTCTACCGTTCCCATGGCCGCTACAAGGAAGCCGAGCAACTCTTCAATCGTGCACTGGCCATCGCCGAGAAAAAATTAGGGCCCATGCATACCGATGTGGCCGGCAGCCTCAAAACACTGGGCGATCTCTACCGTACCCAGGGCCGATACAAAGACGCCGAGCCGCTCTATAAACGTGCGCTGGCCATCTTCGAGAAAAAATTAGGGCCCGTTCATATTAAAGTGGCCAAGAGCCACAGCAAGCTGGCCGAACTCTACCAAGCCCAGGGCCGCGACAATAAAGCCGAGCCACTTTACAAACTCGCGTTGGCTTTCTTCGAGAAAAAATTAGGACTAAGACACCCGCTCACCAAGAGGACCCTGAGGAATATGGCCAGACTCTACAATAGGATGGGCAAGAAAAAGAAGGGGGCGGCGGTGTATTTTAAGCTTGCCAACGAGATCAGGAAAAAGTTGGCCGTGGGGAAATAGGAAAATGAGGGGACATCTCATCCGGGCTGCGTCTGACTCAAACTAGAAATTTGAAATGTGAAATTCGGGTTTCATTTACCATTCGTGAAATTCAAAGAGTCAATCCCATCCTTAGTTAGAGCATCCAAATATTTTCGGAAAAATAATAGGGGTTTTGAAAAAAATATTGTAGGGGGATCAAAATATTATAAAAGTAACGCTGACGCGAAAAATTGGGCCGCCAGAAATAAACAAAGACTCCCTTCGAGCTTTGGAGGAAGGTCCATCAGGAAAGAACTCATTTGGGCCTATACCCGATAAAATAATTCATCCCAAGGCCAGCCGTTCCCCGAAAGAGCAATCGGGTATTTGCAACATGGTGGCATAGCTTATCCAAGTCGCCCGACTTCGATATATTTATCGTATCCTTGACTTCCTGAAGGAATTCCTTCAGCTTATTGGTTAGATTCAATAGCGGATTAATTTTACGCACCACCTCTTCGTAGTTGTCGATAAGTCTTCCGAATTCCTCGTGATTAAACTTTGTTTCCTTGGAGAAGTCGTTCATGTAGGAAACGATCATGTCCATCTTATTGTGAAACATTCGTAGAGAATTAAGCGATTCAGGGATTTCCTCGCGATCATCCGCGCCGTGTACCAACCATGCCGCCTCGGAGAGGGCGCCGGCCTCGGGAAAATCCAAAAGATTGAGGGTTGAGCGGTGGTGAGAATCTCCCAGGATAGGAGGCATTATCGGCGGCCATGACGAATAAAATTCAAGCCCTGCCTCCCGGAACAATTCCAGGACCTCCGGAACCGAAATATTGTCATGCTTGGGATTTACAAAATTGTCAAATATGATCGCTCTCCGCGTCCGATCGCCATATTTTTCGGCCCTGTCTAAATGTTCGGTAAACAGCTTCTCCGCAACCTCGATAATCTCATCATCGCTATCAGCGAAGCAATAAATCAGCATCCGTTTAAGCATCCGCTGAAAAGCCCCCGTGCTGTTCCCGATGCCCAGGACGGCATACCCACCCGGTTTCAGGAACGATACGAGAAGTCGAAATGCGTATTCCTTGTCAGCAGTGTGATGAATCACCCCATTTGAAAGTACGATGTCGAAGGTTCTCTCACTTTTGAAATCGAACAATGAGCTTTCTATAAATTGATGACCTTCCGTATTAGGGGCAAATTTATCAAATATCGCGCGTGTCTCCTCGATCGCGAAATCGTTCATATCGAGGAGGGTGCAGCGCGCTCCCCAGAGGGCGTAATAGACCGATTTCTCGCCGGTTCCCGAGCCGAACTCCAGCAGGTCGCTTCCGGCGAACATCTTTGGCGGGAAATTCAATAGATGCCGGAATAGGCGCTCACGTCTCTCCTCCCACTCCAAAAGGTGTTCTTCAGATCTGTCGATGAAGTACTGGGAAGGGTTTTCTTTTTTATAGGTCTCTAAAACCTTGGCCTCTACGGAGTTTATCTCCGTACGGTTATTGCTTGAATTCACAATACATTCCCCTTATCACATCCAATAATTTCCATTTGTTCTTTTGAACTATTATCCTTTGAGCGTGCTTATTATAGTCCAATACAGGTGTTCAAAGCCAAGCAACGATTCCAAACGCTCATTTTGGGTCGGCCTTCACGGAGCCTCCGTGGGTAGGGGCCTAAAGGCGATATCGCTTCAAATCATTCCATGCCTCACCGGATTTGTCCAAAAACGGCTCATGCCGAAAGGAGCGCACCCCTTTTTATTTCGACGGCCCGGGATCACGTGTCTTTCCCGATGGACCGAACAGGGAAACCTTTCCCCGGCCGGAATCATCGACGCCGAGTTCGACAAGGCGCCTTCCGCCGCCGTCCAGGGTCGCGATCTCGCCCTTTCCGCCCAGATTCCCGAGTATAGAAATCGCTCTTTTTTCACTGGAATTGTGCACAAAAATTCTGCCCTGTCCTTCGTTTGAGGTGCCTATCTCGACCAGTCCTTTCCCTTTTGGACTACTGGCGGTAATTTCGCCGTAACCGCTTAAATTCACGCTCAGAGAAGCCGCCTCATTATTATAGTAATTATAAATGGAGACCTTCCCCTGGCCATTGTTGGCGGTGTGCAAAAAGACCGATTTTCTCCCGTTCGAGTTATGAGTGGTAACTCCGCCGCTGTCGTCCGATCGAATCGTCAGGGAGACCGCTCTGTTCCCATTTTGGTTATATGTATTTATCACTCCCCCGCCTTTTATGGTGGAGCCCACTCCGATCATCACCTTTCCCTTGGAATTATAGGTGATGAAGCTGCCATGGCCGCCCGGCGCGGTGCCCAGTTGGACCACCCTCTTTCCCTTGGCGTTGTAAGCGGAATATACGCCTTCGCCATTATTGGACGAGCCCAGCTTGACCACTTTTTTGCCACCCGAATTGAACGTGGTTATTACACCGGCGCCTTTCGAGGTGACGCCCAGGGTGGTCGTTTTTCTCCCGGTTCTGCCATAGGTGGCGATTCTCCCTTGCCCCTGGGCGGCTCCCATCCTCGCAAGAATCCGGCCATTTTCGCCGATAACCAGCAATTCCTTTGCTTGTAACCGATCATATACCCGGGCCGGGAGGAGCTGAAATATAACGAACACCAAAACGGCCCATATCCCGACTCCGGCGAATCCCGTCTTGAGGTGCCGGTTTGCGCGCTCCAGACGCGACAGCCTTTCCTCGATATCCATGGTTTACTCCTGTCTCTTTGAACCGATGGCGATGAAAAAAATCCCCAGATCATTTCAAGCCGGACGGCCGAAGGCCGCGCCCCGGCGCTCAGACCGTCCTGCCCCTTCCCTCGACGGGAAGCTCGTCCACCACTTCGCCGTTTTCTGTCATGTACAGCTTATCGTGAAGATTCACGGAGGAGCAGACATGATTGGGGATAATCTCGATTTTCTCCCCGATTTTCGGAAGAGGCCCCTCGCCCTGTGGAACTAGGACACCGTGTTCCTCGCTCATCCGGTCCAGCCGAAGATGCGGATGGCCGACCACCACTCCGAAGCCGGGCGGAGTGAACTGGCTTGCGATCCGATCGCTGCTCAATGATTTCACGCCTGCGTCAACGACAAGGCGATCACGGTGGCGAGATACCACCGTCGCCAAGATTGTATAGGCGCAGTCCTCGTAGCCGGCGGCTCCCATCGACACCATGCTCACGTCGTAGAAAACAAAAGTGCCCGGGCGAAGCTCCGTAACGCCCGGCGCTCCGCCGAAGCGGGCAAGAGGGGTGCTCCCGACGGTGACCTCCTCGACCTCGAATCCGCTTTCCCTGAGGAGGCGAGCCGATTCGAGACAGGCGCCGCTCTCCTGGCGGGCCATATCGGGAAGATCGTCCAGGCTTTTCACGCCTCGGTCCATCCCCCCGTGGGTGAGGACTCCGGCGAATCGGATTCCGGGCATATCGGCGATGCGGCGAACAAGGTCGACCACCTCTTCTCCCGGGGGGAGCCCCATCCGCCTCAAGCCCGAATCGACCTCCACGAGCAGGCGAACGCTCTGGCCCCTCGCACTCGCCGCGGCCGAGAGGCCCTCGGCCACCTCGAAGGAATCCGTCGTGCAGGCCATCCGGACTCGCTCGTTCAAATTGAGATACCGCCTGAGCTTTTCCTCCCCGACCACGGGATAGGCGAGCAATATGTCGTCAATGCCCCCGGCGGCCATGACCTCGGCCTCGCCGAGTTTAGCCGCGGTAACCCCCCCGGCGCCGAGTTCGATGGCGCGCCTGGCGATTGCCGGCGATTTATGCGTCTTGATATGAGGACGCAGCCGTACCCCCGCCTTCCGCGCCACACCGGCCATACGCCGGATATTTTCTTCCATTCGGCCTCGATCCACCAAAGGGGCCGGGGTTTCAACCTCCCATTTGTTCATGAACCATCCTCATCGACAGTTGGAGAAACAGATTAACACCCGGAGAGTTGGGAATTTACAACGAAGAAAAAAAATCGAATTTGCCGAACCGCAAGGACTACTCAGCCGCCGAATGCTTCATTCGGGCGAAACGGCCTGGCAAAGGGGACTTGCTTTTTGGCCCACAAGTCCCCGGACACCTCGGAAACTTTCGCGACTTTCCAATAGGCCGGATTATGGTAATTGCCGAATTATCGTCATTAAAAAAACCCCTACCCTTCTGCCCTATTTCGGAATATGAACGGATTTAAGTTCGGTGAACTTCGACTTGCTCCCCGCCTTCGCCGCGCACACCAGTGAAAATCCCCGAATTTTTTCAAATTCCTCCGGTTCGAATACCAGATAGCTTCCGGAGTCTTTGGCCACTTTCCCGCCGATGGCGATAATTTTTCCCCCGGGCAAAGAATCCAGGGCCCCGGCCTCGGACTGTTTAGTCATCCTGAAAATCGACATCCCCTTTCTAAAATCGTCAACCGATACGTTGACGCCCGCCGCCTGCCCCTCCTCTTTCGAAAGGGATACATAGGACCCCGGGAATGCGTTCACAAAATACGGCGATGTCCCCTCCGGGCAGGAAATTTCACCGTCGGGATGCTCGTAGCTGAAAATATTTTTTGTCAGCAGTGGACCAACGACGCAAAAAACGGCTAAACCCCATCCAAACCACCGCAAAAAGGCACCATTTCCTGCCGGGAGATGACTCTGGACTTCTCCACGATTTACGATGCCACCGAGAGGAACGGCGGGAACCACCGCGAGCAGCGGAATCGTCACCGCGTAAATCCGCATATCGTCGGCATCCCAGGGAGGGATGAAGGGAACCGATACGATAATCCCCAGACCAACCCAGATGATCATCGAGCAATACGGATCTTTTCGCCTGAAAATGCACCATAGCGCACCGAGCACGAATAAAATATTGACGAGCAGATAATATATTTTTTGAAAAGCGAGATTCACAACGCCATACGGCCACCGCGAAAACAATTTCCAAATCCCCGCGTAGCCCACCTTCTCAAACTCGTTCCTGATCCGGATCTGTTCGGGATAAAAAGGAATCACATAGGAGAAAAACCGGCTCCGCACCCAGGCACGAACCGAGCCCTTTACCAATTTCGCCGGGTCGGATTTTATCGACTCCACGGCGAGGCGGTAAACCTCCCAGTTCCGGTCGATAGTGTTCAGCTTTAAAATTTCGGGATGATCCCTATAGACTTTTGCCCAATTCCCGTCGTTCAACGTTCCGTAGAGCGTATAGGAATAATTCGAGAACGCAGGCTCCGATTTGGGCACAAGTGTTTTGACGAGCAGGAAATTACACGCGAACCCGATAACCACCGCCGCGACTCCCGCCGAGAGCGCTTTGAAGCGGGTCAGGGACGGCATTGTGCCGAAACGATACATCCCCCACATCACCAGCGCCGGCAATACGAAAAAAGCGCCCGCGCGCGCATTCAGCGCGAGAGTGAGGAAAAAAAGACCGGAGAGAAATACCGGCAATCGATTTTCGCGGACGGAATTCCAAATTATCGCAAAACCGACGGCTCCCATAGGGAATCCCAGGTTCTCCGTCAGGGTCGAGCCGGCAAAGCGCCTGTAGAACTGGAATAACAGGATAAACACGAGCATGCCGGCAAGCCATCCATGGCTGCGGCGCACTTCGCGGGCCGCGAAAAAACAGGCCACCGCACTGACGAAAACCATGACACCGAGCGAAACCTGAAGATTCCCGGAAGCCAACCCTAAAATCGTAGCCAAATAACCCGGAAACAGGGGTCTGCCGTTGGTTGATCCAAACCGCTCCCCGTGAATCAACTGGACCGCCGACTGGAAGTATTGGTTCGCATCGCCGAACGGCAACAGCCCTCCAATATTATTCAGTTCGCTCACTCCGCCCCGCAAAAAGCCCGATAGAATGACGGCGAAGACGGATAAACTGAGGCCGATAATCACGATCTCCGGCGCACGGCCGGGCGACTTCCGCGAAAAATAAAAAGCCACAAAAGAGAGAGCAAATACCGGCAAAAATTGATACCGGACGCCCAGCCCAAAATCCCCGGGGAGATTCAGCATCAAGATTGCCGGAAACAGCAAAAACGCCGCCAGGACTCCGAGGGCAAATCCTCCGTGGCTCTCGAATATTTCTTTCATATCCTTTTCACTCTCCGGCTCCAGTGGTAAAAAGGGAGATACGATTATTATAAAAACATTTCAATTTGTTATAACTGACAATATTTATCCTTCCCGTATATTAGTAGATGCCTCCATACCTTCTCTCAAATTTTTTCGCCATTTTTTTCGCATAACAAATCTATCAGCAAACCACCTCATAAACCGAGTTTCCTCAACACCTGTCGTGAAATATGTCACAAAACTTCTCAACACGCGCCAGGGGCGCAAACAAAATGAAATAATATAGAAATTAGAAAACATCCAGACCATCCACCAGTACAGGGATCGATCACTAACAGCATCGCAATAAGAAGTTGACTTGTCGGTGTAAAAATCAAGCGGTGACAGGAAGTAGTGATCGTCGAGTGTAATTTTTCTTTTTTTCAGAAGGGTCTGAAAATGAACTGAACCTGGGTAAGGGACAAATTTACTGATTGTAATATCATGAATGCCAACTACGGCCAGCTTTCGAACCAACCGAATCGTTTCTTTCAGGCTATTTGGGGTATCTTCAGGAAACCCGATGACGATATAACAGGCAAGGGTCATCTGCTTTTTTAAACAGAATCGAATAGCATCAAACATTTTGCCAATATCTATTTGTTTTTTTATCAATGCCCGGACTTCTTCCGACCCGCTTTCAGGAGCAAAAGCGAAATTTCGCAGCCCCGATTCATACAGAAGATCTCCCACCTCTTCATCAAACCCTTCAGAACGTGTCCCCGACGGGAGCTGATAAACAATATCTAGATTGCGTTGAATTAACTCTCTGGCAAAAGATTTAACAGTTTTTTTGTTGATGACAAACGTGAGATCCATAAAGGTAAAACCTTTCAAATCATATTTTTTTCGGAAATATTCCATCTCATCAACCAACTTGGACGGTTCCCTATGAATCCATCTCGTTGTCCACATATTCGGTGAACTGCAGAAAGTACACTTGTAGGGGCAACCACGCGTTCCTAGGATCGGAATGGCACGACCGAGATGAATTCCCGTCACTTGTCGGGCGCTGACATATTTTTCGATGGGGAACGATTCCCAATCAGGCCACGGAAAGTCATCGATATTCCGTGTCCTGGGGGAGAGTTCGTAGTTGCGGTATTCGTCTCCTACCAGACAAGCGATGCCAGAAATGTTATCGAAGATATTAACGCTTTTGGGCTCATCGACCATCTGCAATAAACCGTTTTCTTTTTTCCTGCTATTTCGATTTCGATATGCCTCTATCACCTTTAAAAAGGTCTCTTCTCCTTCCCCCAGGACACAAACATCTATCGGGCTGGATTTGAGCACCAGTTCAGGAAGAGCGGTGGCGTGTTCACCACCCAACACAATTAAAGAATCAGAGAATCTGGAACGAATCGCTTTAGCCAACTCCCTGATGATTGGCCAGTAGTTGCTAAATAGACACGTAATTCCAATAATATCACTTTCTCGGGGAATCCTGTCCACAATTTCGTCAATGGCTAAACCCTGAAGATATATATCGGGACGCATTTCAAATGGTGTGATTTTCTCCAGCGCCTCTCCACAACCGTCAATTACGGAATATTCAAGATCATGTTCTTTAAGAGTGGCTGCAATATAAGCAAGACCAATTGGAGGGGATGGAGTTTGAATCTGGATCCCCTTCATCACCTTCATTCCAGGATGATTAATGAGTGTAATCAATTGAGTCCTCGCGCATCAAATATTTTTACCACGAATTTAACCGCTACAAAGTGTCCGACAAAGCCATAAGGCGGAACAATCGTTAAGAATAAATTTTAGACCTTCAATTCATCTGATGAAAGATCAATTTCATATCCTTGACTCGAATTAATCCTAGTTACGAAAGATGATACTTGTCAAATATAAATACCCTGAAATTATTCAGCGACCCTCTCTGTTTAGCAATTTCCGACCTTAGTAACCTTTTGGACGGCGCTTCCCGTCGAGAACTCCATAAAATCTGCAAGAAATGTGATATTTTCAAAAATCCCTTCTGATTCGCTACAATCCGGATAAATTTGTTGAAGTTAATTTTGCTCTAAATATTTTCACGTAAATATTCGGGTATTCTCCACCTCGAAATAACGCGATGGAATATTACGGAAATTCACAACCGGTGGATGGGGGGTGGACAGACAAACTCATTTCTTCTTGTGCTTCTTCAGCCATTCTTTTGTGTATCTTTGCGCTCTTTTAATAATTTTTCCGGCCATAAGCTTTCTAACGAAATCCCTACTTCGAATGGCCGATGTTTTTCCGTGTATCACCGCGAGATCAAACCACATATGCGCAAACATATGATCTAGAGGAACACCACGGCCAACCATATACATTTTCCCCAGATCATTCTGCGCTTCCGGGTTTCCATGCTCCGCGGCTTTTCGGATCCACATCGCTGCTTCCGCGAAATCCTGAGGAACGCCCTCTCCCTTAAAATACATCTTGCCCAGCATGTACTGCGCCTCTACGTTTTCCCCCTGCCCCGCAAGCGGCTCCCACTCTTTCAGCGCCGTTTCATAGTCTTTTTTTTCGTATGCCTCCATTCCCTCATCGTACCCACCCCACGCACTCAGGAACGGACCAATCGCGGCCACGATAGAAATCCCAATGACAAAACATATCTTTCGGAACCGGGGAAGGTTCACCATGGAATTACCCTTTAACCGGAATTTTCAGAGACCTGCCTGCACATCAATAATTTACCAATAAAACAATTCGATTGAAATGCGAAAAATCCATGGGACGACTCCTGAAATTCACCCCTGCTTGGAGGATAACCGGAGCGATTCCCCTGCGTTCCACTATTATTCTCACTTGCCTAATCACCGGCCGGGGAAAAACCTCAGGGCACAAAAGAGGGGGGCTTCGTTCATATCTCTAATCATTATACTTCATACAAATATCTAATCCGCTTCGGTATTTCCGGCAACACTTACGGGGCGGGCAGCCAACCACGTTTTCTCCCAGATATACGGTTAAAGACTTAAAATATACATCAAAGGGATGATCGCATACGACGAGAAAAGATTTATTTAGGGTCTGGGAGAGGGGCGTCTCGCTGGACCTCTCCCGGCCTGGAAAGCCTACGGACAATGCGATAATCGAATTGTTTCATGGAGGACTTCGAGGCGAATGCCTGAGCGTGAACTGGTTCTTGGCATTGAAGGATGCCCGGGCCAAAATCAAAATATGGAAGAAAGACTACAACAAATTCAAACCACACTCGTCGCTGGGAAACAAAACGCCCAGCGAATTTGCCCGAACAGGCCTGGCTCGCCAGGACTGTTCGAATTCCGAGATGCTCACCTAATGCCAGGAACAGTTTTTAGAGAACCCTCAAACGCTTTTACTTCCACTCCAATCAACTTTTCAAATTACTGGGCTAGGCTCCCCCGAGAGCCAACAACTCTGCCTCACCCGGCATTTGAGTATCCAAAATCACTCATATTTCCTGTACTGGCAGGTGGGGTAGATTCAACCAACTCAACCTTGGGTGAATGGATAAAAAACGAAGTATCGCATGAACTCACGGCAACAGCCGCCTTTTCAAGGCCGGGAAGTTCGTGAAATCGCCCCTCCCGGGGGGCGCGGACCCACGGGCATCATTAGCACATCGAAATCCCCGGACGAGGTTTCCCTCTCCAGGATTGATCCCCATCCGTTCGGCCGCCCGGAAGTACCTCGTCCTGGCGTCGTACCAGGAGCCTCCCCGAAGAACACGCCGTTTACCCGAATTTGGCCCCTTGGGATTACTTTTAGGGGCATTCCGGTAATAGTCTTTCTTGTACCAATCCTGCACCCACTCCCATACATTGCCCGCCATGTCCATCGCTCCGTAGGGACTTTTGTGGGTGCTATAGCTCCGATCCACGGGGTGGACCTGATTGCCGCTGTTCCTGCTCCAAATAAGCTTTGAGCCGACCCATGAATTGCCCCAGGCGTATTTAAGGCCATCAGTTCCCCGGGCGGTTTTTTCCCACTCAGCCTCGGTGGGGAGGCGCTTGCCTGCCCAGCGACAGTAGGCTGCCGCGTCATTCCAGCTGATCTGGACAACTGGATGCTTCATCCGGTTGCGGTAGCTGCTTCCAGGGCCGGTTGGCGATTTCCAGCTTGAACCTCTTTTTACTATCCACATTTCACTGGAAAAGACCGACCCACCGCCGCTTTTTTCGGCGTCTGTTACATAGCCGCTGGATTCTACAAAGCGGGCGAACTTCTCATTTGTGACCGGATATTTATCGATGTAAAACTCCTCCAGATAGACCCGCCGGCGGGGCTTTTCATCCTCACGCCCATTTTTGCTTCCCATGATGAACTCACCAGCGGAAACATGCACCATCGGTGCGCCATCGCTTCCGGCGATGGGGTCCGCCGCGGTGGAGGCGGGGCAGGCCCCGAGGATGAGCGCCAGGGGGAGGATAAGAATCCATAATCGCATCGGAACGCCTCGAATCGTCAGGTTTATTAATGTTCACCGGAATGATGCGGCAGCGCCCTCACCATTTAGCTTATCAAAATCCGGCTTTTTTATCCTTCATAGGCGGCGTTTCTCGCCGCGAAGTCCCTAACCGGAAAAAGTCTTCATTCCTTTCGGAACGGCCCTTTCATCCAAAATCACGGTGCACGAGCGGTTCTCTCTCTTAAGGCCGGTATGGTTCACCCCAGAGGGCGGCGACTGGTCCTGTTCCAACGCAGGGCGTTCTTCCCCTCCCCGATCCAACTCTCCACATCTCCCCGGAGCGCTCGTGGATGTTAAAAATGAAAAAGGCGGCGTTGCCGCGAAAGCAAACAGGAGATGAAAACAGTTTGTCCCGAAATGGCCGCCATCGGTAACTTTCTTCTGGCTGTCGTTTGCCGGGTCCCCGATGGAATGGTTCGGCCAAAAGTAAGGCGAAGGGCGTCTTTTTGGCTGCCACGACACCCGCAAATCTGATGTCCTCTCGCTTATGAAATTTCGACCAATTATATCATATAGTTACGAAGAACCAGGCCTCTTTATGTTTTGTTCCGCAGCCTTATTCGGGTATAAAATGCGTCTTCCGATTCTTTTCCCGGAAAAGGAATTTTCCCGAATATGGAATCTTCGTTAATCGGCCAAAATTGGGGAAAGTACTTGGATTCCCCATGGGTTATTTTTGTCGCGGCCTTTCTTCTTCGGGCGCTCTATTTGTTTTGGCGCGGGCCCGAAAATTTCCAGGCTTCCGATACATCCAGCTACGAAGGCCTGAGCCTGAGTCTTCTCGCCGGCGAGGGATACGGTCTGGGCAACCCTTCGGCGCTCCGCCCCCCCGGCTACCCGCTTTTCCTCACGGCCACCTACTGGATATTCGGACTCAAGAATCATCTCGCCGTCCAATTTTTCCATATCCTGATGGGCGCCGGAATCCCATTGCTCATGCGGGAAATCGGCCGGGAGATCAAGGACGAACCGACAGGAACCATCGCCGCCTGGATCGGTGTTTTCCAAATAAACCTGATATTCTGGACCGGGTATATTTTGACGGAGGGGCTGTTCATCCCTTTCCTGGTTCTTACATTTTATCTGGTGGTTCGCCTTCTAAAGCGGGACACGCCCCGGAACCTCGTTTTCGCGGGCCTGGCGATGGGAGCGCTCCTCCTGATACGCCCGTCGGCGGTGCCATTCGTCGCCCTGGTTTTTCCCTGGTATGCATGGGTCAGACGGCGCCAGAAACAGAAAGTATTCTCCCCCCTTTGCGTCCTCATTTTTTCCGCCACGCTGGTGATGCTGCCCTGGGTGGCGAGAAACTATTCCGTATTCGACCGCTTCATACCCCTCACCACGGGAGGCCCGAGGGTCCTCCACTGGGGAATCCAGTGGAATTCCGTGGACCGCGACAGGAATGCGGTTGGCCTCACCGACAAAAAGCACAGGACCGAACTTGAGAAAAGAGACGAATATATGCGCATATTCACCGCTTACATCAAAGAAAACCCGGGCCGGTACTTGAAACTCATGGTTCAGAAGGCCGCCGTTTTCTGGTCTCTTTATTTTCCCCAGTGGTCGGCCCGGCATAAAACCGTCAAAGGGGTATTCTTCGTAGTTATCTTCGGCTTATCTCTTCTCGGGCTCTTGTCATCGCGCTTGGATCGGGAATATGCCGCAATCTTTTGGATATATCTCCTGAGCACAACACTTCTCATCATGGTTACGGTCGTTGACTACGACAATCGGTTTCGCGTTCCCGTTGAGGCGATTTTGAGCGTAACCGCTGCGCTGGGCTTCTTCAGGGCAAGGGAGATTTGGGTGGGGCGCCGGAGGCAAAATCCGGCGGAAAAAAACGCCTGAGCAGGCTCTAAACGCCTTTTCGGCCAGCCGATCGGCGTTTCAATCCGTTAAATTTTTTCCAACACCACAAGCGTTCGAAAAGAAATCATCCTGGCAAAGGGGCGCAGGGATTTTTCGATCAACCTCATCAGCGGCAAACACCCTTGGGGGATCAGCCCCGGAAATCCGTAACCGCCGCTGAGGGGATAGAGAATAAAGCTGAACAATTCCTTTCGGGAAATCTCAAGGCCGGGCCATCTTTTCTTGAATCGATCGGCCCGGCGCCAAAAGGTCAAGGTCGGGAGCGCTCCGTTTCCATCGAATGGAAGGGATCGGTCCGATGGCTCCGCCGGCGCGAACGGATCGGCTTTCATATTCACCGCCTCTTCGTGGATAAAGTTGTATACCAGGTAGGAAAGGAGGGAAACATACGGCTCCACCATGATGACCCGCCCGCCCGGAGAAAGCACCCGCTCGGCCTCATCCAGAAAGTTTCCGGGGTTTTCGATATGGTGAAAAACATCGAGCATGACGAGATTTCCGACGGAATTGTCCTTGAGCGGGATTCGCGCCGCATCCATCACAAGATCAATCCACGGCACCGAGACGATATCGGTGGTGATCACCCCCTTTTGAAATTCGGCGAACCGGCTCGGACCGCTACCGATTTCGACCGTCAAACCCGGCCCAAGCCGAGAGGCGATCATCTCGAACCATTCGCCGTACAATTCCCGAAGAAGCGGTTTGGACTCCCACACCTCCCGGTGCCTTGCAAGCCGTTCATCAGCGGGTGTGGGCACGATTTCTCCCTATGCTCCTGAACTCCGATCCCAGGAATGCCTCTTCCGTTTCGGGAGTAATTAGGATGATCATTTCCGCGGGTGTTTCGCCACAAAATATCGGCGGGGATGTCAGGAATTCCGAATTGACCGCGCGAGCGCGGAGCGCCGGCCCAGCGAGCGCCGTCTTTTAAATGAATTTGAGTTTTCGCGCTGCCACCCAGCACATCCGCAGCAGCAGCCAGCCGTGTTGAAAACGGCTGATTTTGGTCGTTCCGTAGGTGCGCGCGTAGTAACGAACGGGCACCTGGACGATTTTCAAATTCATGCGAACCGCCCCGAAAATCAGATCGAAATCGCCGAAAGGATCGAAATCGCCGAAATATTTTCGTTCGGCGGCGAGGGTATTGTAGGTTTCCCTGAGGATGACCTTGGTGCCGCAAAGCGTATCTCGGAAAGGTTGCCCCAGCAGCCAGGTGAACAAGAGGCTAAATGCCTTGTTCCCTAGAATATTGAGGGTACGCATCGCCTGGTCCTCGAGGGGATAAACCAGGCGGGAACCGTTGGCGAATTCTCCCTTTCCCTCCGCCAGGACCCGATAGAACTTGGTCAAGTCCTCCGGGGCCACGGATAAATCGCTGTCCAGTATCATGAGGATATCACCCGTAGAGGCGGCGAATCCTTTTCGGACTGCGTCTCCTTTTCCCACTCCCGCGCCCTGATGAATCAAAAGCATTTCCATATCTTCCCGGCCCTGGGCGATGACGGACTCAATCGCCTCAACCGTGCCATCCGTCGAATTTCCATCGACAAACACAAGCTCTGCGCGGGGGCCCAGTTTCGGAATGCGACCCACCAGCTCCTGGATATTATCCCGCTCGTTTCGGGTCGGAATCATAATCGAGCACGAATATTCCTTCGCCTCGCCGGGCTGAGGGCCTTGGCGAACCACGAGGACATGAACAAGGGAAAGTCGATGAATTAACGGCCAAGGCGACAGAACCCGGTTAAAAAACCAGGAGACCCCTGGGATATGAATGGGAACCAGAAGTTTATTGGCCCGCCGTACCACCTCCAAGTCGGCCAGAAACAACATGTTTTCCTGATCGGATGGAGCCAGCCAATTCTGCTCGCCCATGGGCTGTTTGAAACCGAACTTCTCCGCCAACTTGACGATGGGCTCCCACAGGAAATTGTAAGAGGTGATGATGACCCGGGTTTCGGAGTGCATCACCCCCCGAAGCTGTTCAAACGCTTTCTGAACATCATCGAGCAATCCGATGACATCTGAAATAATGATGTAGTCAAAAGGGCCCTCGAGCGGAAGATGTTCCGCGTAGCCTGCCACGAACCGGAGACCAGGGTATTTGCGGGATGCCATTTTGACCGCTTCGGGACTGATATCCACACCAACGCCAAATGAAGGCTCCACCGCCGCCAACAGATCTCCCTCAGCGCAACCGATTTCCAGAACCCGCCGGCCGGCGGGAATAAGCTGGCGGCAGTAATTCTCCATTGCGGCGTGATAGGAAGCGCCAGACGATTTCCATTTTCCCCGCTCGGCTGCCTGTTTGTCGAAAAATTTTCGGCGCGCGGAAAGCCTGGAAAATATGTCGAATTTCTTTGGAGCAGTTGAAGCGGCCATTATCCCTGTCTGTGGTTTCTAAACCATTCGATTGTGTTTTTCAGGCCATGCTCGAAGCTCGTTTGTGCCTGAAACCCGAATTTCGCGGCGCGATCAACACTGACGGATCGCCGCGGCTGTCCGTCGGGCATGGAATCGTCCCACCGAATTTTTCCCTCAAATCCGGTTAACCGGGCAATCAGGCCGGCGAGATCTTTGATCGATATTTCCGTTCCCGATCCCAGATTCACCGGCTGGGGCTCGTTATAGTGCTCCGCACCGAGAAGAATGCCTTCGACGCAATCATCTACGTAAAGAAACTCCCGGGTGGGACTTCCTGTTCCCCAAAGAACAATCTCCTCTTTTTTCCCTTCCATCGCCTCGAAACACTTCAAAATCATTGCGGGAATCACGTGGCTTGATTTGGGGTCGAAATTATCTCTGGGCCCATAGAGATTCGTGGGAACCAGGGATATGGAATTAAAACCATACTGACGGGCATAACAGTCCGATTGCACAATCAACATTTTCTTTGCCAGCCCGTATGGGGCATTGGTCTCTTCGGGATACCCGTTCCAGATATCCTCCTCGCGAAACGGTATGGGACAAATTTTGGGATAAGAGCAAACCGTCCCTACAATGATCATTTTCTCCACACCTTTTCGGTACGCCAAATCAAGAAGCTGAACACCCATCATCAGGTTATCGTAGAAAAAGGACGCCGGGTTCTCGCGATTCGCCCCGATTCCACCCACCACAGCGGCCAAATGTAAAATGATGTTCGGCCGCGCCTCGTCAATCAGGCGGTCTATGTCCTGGGTCTTTCGAAGGTCGTACTCCTGGCTCCTCGGGACAAAGAGATTTTCCGGATTGTAGGTTTTGAGACGTTCGACAAGATGACTTCCCAAAAATCCGCTTCCCCCCGTTACCACAACACGGCGGCCGGCCCAAAATTCGCTCATATATTATATGTTCCTGTTCAAGAAAGAAGACCGATTCATTCGATCCCTTCGGGAAATATCACTTACCGTGCTTTTGGCGACCAGAATTATGCATTGTTCATCCGGCCATTTCAAATGATCGGCCCCGTTCTGTCGGGCCATCCGAGAGTATTTATAAAAGAACCCACCAAATCGGAGTTTGGGGAAATTCCGAGGTGATAACTGGGAAAATCGCCCTTTTTGGGATACCTCCCGTCACTTGCCGCATTTCCCTTTGCCGAGCCATCCGAGTTTCCTTAATTTGGAATCCAGCGCCTCTGCAACGAGGCGATGGCCCGCCTCGTCCCAATGGGAATCGTTCTTCCAGCGGCCCTTTCGCCCGGAGCGGAGAAACTCCCTCCGGAATTTTTTCTTAACCGAAACGCATTCAATCGAATGCTTTTGGCACAAGTTTCCAATTTTCTCTCCCGTCGGATCGCGGTAGAAGCTCGCTTTCGGATCGTCGAAATTAATCGTATTCGAGTCCTGAATCGCCTTGAGAAATTTCGCCCCATCCTTCTCCACGGCACGCTTCCACCTCAGCAAAATTCTTTCATGGAGGTTCCAAGCGATGGGGCCTGGAATTTGATCCAGATATGCCTGCCGTCCTCCCTCAGCAAGCCGGGCCGCCTTGACTACCCTGGGACGATTACCAATGATCCTATCCCGCCTCAACAAATAAGGAACCGTCCTGATCGCATGATAAATATCGAACCTCCTCACAATATCGAGGATGAATATTTTCCACTTCGGATGTTCGCTTTGCCGCGAAGGAACGAACACCAACTTATCTTTACCTTCCATCATGAACCTTGGCTTGAGGGATTTTTTTAAATTTTCGTTTAAGTCATTGTAAACCATTACATAGACGACAATGTCCGGCCTGAATTTCCTCGCAAACTTCTCGTAAAGAATCAAATGTTGAGCGGTCCCCATGCCGGACATCCCCATTGGAATTACCTCCCAGTCCATACAATCCGGCCTTTCTCTGTTGATTAATTTCTCCAACCCAAACGACATCAAGTCGTCCAGGTTTTTTATCTGGGGCGCCTCCACAAACGAATCACCGATAATTAATATTCGTTTACTTTTTTTTTGCAGCGTTCGATTTTGATCGTGATATCCAAAATTATTGGCAACGAACCGTACATCGTAGTTATTCAGACGAACAAAACGATTAATGCCCCCAGGATAAAATCTTGTTCTTTCCGGCGTGAATTGATATTGAAACGAATGAATTGACATGAATTCGGATATAAAAAATTCAACGATTCCAAAAGTCAGCAAACAGGCGCCAAGAGCAAGAAGTATTTTCGAGCGATATTTTCGTATCACGACACGAACACTCCCCCAAAAACCGAATATCATGCCTCTGATAATAAATGATTCTGGACCGGTCCAATGCTGCCGGATATTATTCTGCGACTAGGTTGTTTGGATATTCATTTCATCCACCAATGAATTTCCATTCCCGTCATTTCTTACTGCAATCAGACTAATCAACCCATAAACCCAAAAAAAAGCGGAAAACACGCTGTATGAAAATACATTTTCGAATAAAGCATGAACACTGAATCCAACCAGACCGATAAATGTCCAATAGGATATTGGATCCCCCCGCTTTGCTTCTTGCCATAAATAGAACAGCAAAAGGAAATGGAGCAAAAGGAACGCCACTAACCCCACGGCTCCCCCCTCCACCAGGACTCTCAAGTATTCATTATGAGCCGGCACCGATTTAACATCTCTTCGAAAAGGGGGAATGGGGCCGGAAAAAGTTCGTTCAATCCGGGCCACTTCATCTTCGAATGTGCCAATACCCGAACCCCAAATCGGGTTTTCATACCAGGACCTCAATCCCAGGTTCAATGCGTATTTTCGTGGAACAATCGACCCGTCCGTAATTTGGATTTTTTCAAATCGCCGAGGACTTACAATTGAACCCCATACGATTAATCCGGAAATAGCAAGAACACCCACGATTAGGGCTTTTTTCTTCTTTTCGTTTATTATGATCGAAACACCCAAAAGAAATGCCGTTAATATTCCGATGATCGCTCCCATCGATCCGATCCAGAGAAGACAGAACCAGGCGATCGCCCCTCCCACGTAATACGCGTATCGGCTTTTCCCTCTCAACGAAGCGCCGATACCCATCATCATGCTTCCCACCAAAATGCAGTAGGCGGCAAAATAATTCGGTTGCGCCAGTGTGGAAGCCATGTATTCAGGCGTTTTTTGCTCAATGCCGAATCGAATCAACATGGGGACATTGATATCCGTAAATACGGCAAATCCCCTCTGGACAACCCAAAGGCCGATAACCGTTGCGCCGGCAATAGCCATAATCGTCACCAGCTCCCGGGTTGATTCTTTATTTCTAAATAATTCGTCAACCGCAATAAATAAAAGGAAGGGAATGATAACTTCTGCAATTGCCCAAATGCTTCCGATGGATGCGTTCCCGAAAACAACTGAGATGAGTGAAACGGCCAGAAAGGCAATCCATGCCGAAAGCAGAGGGGGCTTAATCGATCGCCCTCTTTCCCTGCTCAGGATCCAAATCAGGAGCATAGCGGCCATTGTAAGTTTGGCTACAGAAATGGAACGGCCCCCGCTTACAGCCATTTCGACGGTCAAAAGCGGTAAAATTCCCATTCCAAGAGAAAATCCGGCCGAAGGATTAACCAATCCGATGATCAAACATACAAACGGAGGCAATAACAACGCGGTCAAAATCAATTCATACTGAAGCGTCATTATAACGAAGAACTGTATTCCCAAAAAAGCATACAGAATTCCCAACAGGTAATTTTGCTGGGTGATCTTAGCGACAAGCGCATCGACCCAATGCCCGCGTTCGTACTCCGCAACTCCCGCCAGGTCATCAATATATAGAAGCGGCCAAAACGACCTGAAAGACAGATAATGGGCCGTTTTTTGATATCCCCACCCCGGCAGACTCTTGGTTAAATAAATTGCTCCCGGAATCAACAACCCCCAGCCGAATTGCATTCTATGCCGGTACCCTGTGCCCACGTTTCCTTCGATAAGGCTATATACGGCAACCGAAAAAACCATATATAAAAGCATAAACCGCACCTGGCTCGGATTGGAGCGCAGCAACAGCGGAACCGATATCAATCCGAAAATCAGGAATCCGTATAAAAACATATTCTCGGCCACTGTGACTTTTAGGAATAATGACCTTGACTGCCAGGGAAACGGAGAAAGCAAAAACGATAATATTCGAAGGGGATATCTGAGCAAAAATTCCCTCATGTTTTTATCGGACACGATGGAAAATTCGAGGATCGTACCCCGCTCTCCCCCGTCATCGAATCTATATCCGGTCAAAACGCCGTCCCTCACTTCCGCGCCGAATATTTTTTGCTCCTTGGCAGGTGCTCCGGAATCCTTTCCCTTGGCGACGGGACGTGGACCAGACCTGGGTCCCATGACCCCGGGTGCAGTTTCCCCGATCCCAGGCGCGCCTTCTCTGACCTTGGGCGCGCCTTCTCTGACCTTGGGCGGCACGGCATATTTTTTGCTCTTCGATTGGGCAATTATTTTAACTTCTCTGGACACGGGGACAAGATTGGCGAACGATACGCGCAAGGCGTTGAATTGGGCATACCCGGTGTCGCTGTATTGTCGCACCAGATCCAGGCCGTTTAAACTATGGCAATCCACGACGAGAAACGCCGTAAACGCGAGAGCGCCAAGCCCGCGAATGCAATACCGGGAAGACGCCGGTTTTTGGAGGTCCCATCCGAAAGTGGCCAGAGGAGCAACAATTAACGCCATTAACACGATGATCATTTGGTGGGGCCTGAAAAAACACAATAAAATCGTGAAAAGCGCCACGCCGGCCGCCAACGACAATGAACCCGGCTCCCCTTTTTCAAGGCGAACCATCCACAATAGGATTGTCGAAAGGATAAGAAAGATTATCGGATCGCGTAATGGTTGACTGGTTACAAATACCACGGATGGGAGGATCGCCCAGACGCCGCTAACGAGAGCGGCCGCCCTATCTCCGCCCACCAGTTCCGTAACTTTGTAAATGTTCCGGACGGTCAGTACGCCGGTCAGAACGCCGAGAACGCCCAGCAACAAAGGCACATACCCAAAAACGACGAATATTCTGGAAATCATCCAGACGAAATTCCAAACCGACTCCGAAGGCTCCTCAATCTCAAACCCGCGAGAGAGCCGCCAGGCCTTGTATTCGTAGCTCATACTGTCCATTTGATATTTTTCCGGGACCAGTTCCGTTAAACTCAGTACGAGTGCGGAGGCTACTCTCAAGAGGAATGCGACGATGAGAATTCCGTAAAATATTTTTTTGGAGGAAGAAATATTGTTACTGAATTGGAAGCCCAGATAGCCCAAAACCGAGGCGATAAGCAAAACCGTCCACATAACATCAACAATCACTTAAAACGACCTCTCGGAATAAACCTAGCGGCTGAAATTGCACGGGGCATACAGGAAAGAAATTCACCTGGCCCTTTTTTGAATCGAAATTTGTTTCGGAGATTTCTAACCGGAAATTCCGGATTTCAAGATTAATATGAAACACACCTCTTCCGCTCACTTGCTAGATCGGGGCTGTCCTATAAATTTCGCTCGCCCGTATTGCTGGTTTCGCTCCGAATTCATAACTAAACATTAAGAAGTCCGCCGATAAATAGAGATTAACATTACGCCCATACAAACCAAAATAAACCCGGGGAGCAGAATCAGCGTGATGGGACGGAGAATGCGCTCCTGTCTTCCCAACCGGGGAGTCTGATTATCAGCAAAGTGCACAAATTGAAGTTTCTTTCCGAAAAAAGGAATGCCATATTCTTTAAAGTCAGTTCTGTTAACAACCGAAATATTAGCAAATCTCTCTAAAATGACACCAAAGTTATTAGGCTGGGTGGTGGATCCGTTGCGAACCATTTTGAGTTTGCCCCTTTTTCTGGGATCCCGGTATGATAAATGGCCTTCTAAAGCTGAGACGGGCTTTCCGTCAAGGTAATACAACGCATTTAGCAGAACATCCACCGCAATCCACTTCCCCAATTCATCGACCCAAACCTCCGAAATGTAGTGGCCTTGCCAATCCTTGGACTGAAGATGAACGACTCGCGCGGGGATACCGACACTCAATGCCGATCCCACAAAAAAAGTGACAAAGGCGTCGCAAATGCCGCCCCCGCGTTCTTGCTTGCGGAGAGAAATGGTCTTTTCGTAGTCGAACATCCCGTATCCGCTCAAGTAGGATTCGTAGCGAAATTGATCACGCACCCACTGGCGCAACCGAACAACTTCCTCTACTTGCACAAACTTCCCGGGATTAAGTTTTTCAGGAACAATTTTCCTGTAGTTCCGGAGGGAGGGATAATTTTCCTTTACCAAATAATGTAAAATTCCCCCAGGAGACCGAAACCACCCGTCGGGGCTTTGGCGTGGATTCCAGTACAGGTCTTCCCGGCGCTCGGTATTCACCACATCGATGCGGCTATAAGGGAGATATTTCAAGTACCAAAGACCGCCGGCCTCAATTGACACAAGAACCGAAAGAAAAATCAACCACTTTCGACTTTTCCTAAACAAATACATGCATTTTCTCAATCATTAACTACACAAGAAAGAACAACTTTAATTTTGAAAGATGTGGTAGCACTCTCACATAAAATGCCACCTCTTAGAAAAAAACCTCGCGACTGAAATTATATCGAGCAGACAGGTGAGAAATTCAAGCTGTCCTTTTCAAACCGATATTTGATTCGGGGATTTTTAACCGGGGCCTCCGTATCAGCAGTTTTCCATTCACCCTTCGGCATAAATTCGCTCATATTCGGTGACCACGGCGGGAAGATTAAACAAATCGCCGACACGCCGGCGCGCCGCCTCCCCTAATTTTCTCCGGCCTTCCGCTCCCATCACGACAAATTCCCCCATGGCCTCTGCAAGGGCTGCCGGGTCACCCGGACTCATGATTCGCCCGGTTTCTCCGACGATATGTTTTGAATCGCCGACATCCGTCGCCACACATGGCACCCCGCAGGCCATCCCTTCCCCGATGACATTTGAAAATCCCTCTCCAAACACCGAGGGGAGACAAAGGAAATCGAAACCCGGCATGAGCGCCGGGATGTCCCCCCGCTCCCCGAGCAGGTGGAACCGCCCTTCCAGGCTTAGGTGCTCTATATTCCTTCTCAACTCGGCGTTCTCCAGCGTCACCCCTTTACCGGCGAGTACGAAGTGGACCTCCGGATATTTTTTGCCGACAAGACCTGCGGATTGGAGAAATCCGGCATGACCCTTCATCGGATCATACCGCGCAATCATTCCGGCTAAGACCGAATCTGGAGGCACCCCCAATTCACCGCACAGCTTCGATTTCGCTCCCTCGTCCGGCCGAAATTCCTCTAAATCGAATCCATTGAATATCACCCGCCAACTTTTCGGAGAGTATCCGCGGAGGATATGCTGCTCCCGCCCGGCCTCGGAATTGACGATCACCATTTCGGGGAGCGAAGAGAGGCGGGCCAAAATCGGCACAAGCCATGAAGATAAGCGCGAATAATGGGTCATTTCCATATCCGAGCATCGGACGTTCCAAAATATCCGCCGGACGCCGGCGAGCTTGCCCGCTATCAAGCCGAACAGATCCGCATGATAGAGCCAGGTTTGCAGAACATCGGGCTTTTCTTTCTTTAGTATCCGGACAAAGCGAATGAGCGAGCGAAGCGAGGGGCGGCCCCGCTTCATCCCGAGCGTGAAAAGGGGAATCCCCGCCTCCTTGATGCACTTCCCCAGGGAATCCTCACCCGTCATGGAAACGACCGAATGCGATACCTTCCTCCGGTCAGAGGCGGAAACCAGCTTCACCAACATCCACTCGGCGCCTCCGGTTTCAAGTTCGGTAATAACGTGGAAAACTTTTTTCATCAAAGAGCGCTCAGTGCGCGATGCGTAGTCTCTATCAGGCGGTGGCGGCTGAATCGGCCGACAATTCTCTCCCGCACTTTCGTGGACAATTCCTGACCATTTTTTTCAATCGCGCCTATCAAGGTGCAAAGACCCTCTGCCAGGGCCTCGGAGTCTCCCGGCGGAACCACAACGCCTGTATCGCCTACAATGCGGGCGGAATCCCCCACATCCGTCACCACGCACGGAACCCCGCAGGCCATCGCCTCGGCTACCGCATTCGAAAACCCCTCCCCAAATACGGACGCCGAGCACGCCACATCGAAGGCGTTATATACATCGTTCATATCGTTTCGGGAGCCGCTCCAGACGACGCGATCATTCAGGCCCAGTTCACACGAGAGTTTAACGAGAGATTCCCGGAATACGCCTGACCCCTCTCCCACACATACAAAAACCAGATCACTTTTCTTTTGTGCCGCCTGGGCCGCCGCGCGAAGAAAAGTCTCATGCCCCTTCATCGGGTCCAGCCTTCCCACGAGCCCAACCAACCGTGCCCCGGGGTCCAATCCCCAGGCCGCTCTCGCGGCGCTCCCTCCGGCCCGATCGGGCTGAAATCGCTCCGTGTCGATGCCGTTTGGAATAAACGTAATTTTCTCTTTTGAGAATCCACCCGTTTCAAGGCAGACGCGTCCCGCCTCGGAATTAACAATGATCGCGTCGGCCCTTCCGCTCATCAAAGACTCAAGCCGGTAGCTCAGGCGGGAGAGCCAGTCGTAATGAGACAATTCCATATTCGAGGCGCGAATCCCCCAAACAATCCTGGTGGATGGAATGAAGAATTTGATAAGACCCGTCAATATATTGGGGACGGTCAGATAGCTATGGAGGATTTGCGGATTCTCTCGGCGCACGAACCCGATCAACCGCCACAGAAAACCGATTACATCCCATCGGCCTTTTTTCTCGAGATTGAAAACAGGTACATCCGCCGCCCGAAGCTCCTCCTCGAGTTCGTTTCCGGGATAAAACACCGCAACGACGACCGAGACACCGCCGTCTTTCAATCCCTTCGCCAACTCGACAACCTGACGCTCGGCACCTCCATAGGAAAGCTGCTGCACCAGAAAAACAATCTTCATCGCACCGAAACCGTTATGCGGCCCACTGGCTCCGCCGGACGGCTTTTTGGTCAAATTTTCTTCAGGCCGCAACCGGTGTCCTCGCCTCCCGCCACGCCTGAAACATGAGAACGCACCATAGTTGATGATGCCAATTGCGCCTGCCGGAAAGATGCTCCGCCCATTTTGTCCGGACCTCTTCGACACCGAAAAAACCTTCCCGGCTCAACCGGTCTTGGGCTAAAAGGCTCTCGGCCCAATCCCGCAGATCGCCGCGGAGCCAGCTATCGATCGGCACCCCGAATCCCATTTTCGGACGTTCGATCAGTTCCCGAGGCACATGCCGGTATAAAACCTCGCGCAGTATCCATTTGCTGCCGCCCTTTCGAATTTTCATTTTCGCAGGCAGTCGAGCGGCGAATTCAAATACCCTGTGGTCCAGCAGGGGAATTCGAGACTCCAGGCTCACCCTCATACTCGCCCGATCTACTTTCACGAGGATATCGTCGGGCAAATAAACCAGCGCATCGAGCAGCATCATCCGGAGCCTGAAATCGCCATCCCCGGGCCAGAGGACGGAATTGCTCAATATCGTCTCCGGCTCCTCTCCCCCTAGGACCACCGCCCCGGGCGATTTCCAGTGCGACACCAGCCGCAGGTACATCTCCTCACGCCCCGAGGCCGATAGGATTCCGGCTATCTTGTGAACCTTGTCCCCCACCTGTTGATACCGCATTCGGCTCGGCAAAATCGGGGCAAGGGCGGAGGCCACCCTATCCCAAGCCTGGACCGAAAGACCCGTCATCGCCGCGGTTCCGGCGCTCCGCAACGGCCTCGCGACCCGGTTAAGAATGCGGCCGAAAAAATCTCCCCAAAGGTAGCGGTTATAGCCACCGAAAAGTTCGTCGCCGCCGTCGCCCGACAAACTTACGGTTACATCTTCCCGGGCCAAGCGGGCGATAAGAAACGTCGGAATCTGGGAAGAGTCCGCAAATGGCTCATCGTAAATATGCGGGAGGTCCGGAACGACATCCAGGGCATCCTGCTCGGTGACGTAAAGCTCGGTGTGATCGGTGCCCAAATGCGCGGCCACGGCTTTCGCGCTCTCGGCCTCGTTAAATCGATCTTCGTTAAATCCGATCGAAAAAGTCTTCACCGGACGCGGCCGGATGCTTTGCATCAGGGCGACCACTGCGGAGGAATCCACCCCACCGGACAAAAAAGCGCCCACCGGGACATCCGAGACCAGACACTTCTCGACGGCATCCAGAAGCAATCGCTCCAGCTCGTCCACGGCTTCGGCTTCGGAACCGGAAAACAAATCCTGGCCCCCGGCTCGAAACGCATCGGCGGCCGACCAGTAAGGTGTTGGCTCCGGCAATTCGAACGGACCCCGCCGGGCGCAGGAAATACTCAAATACGTAGCCGGAGGAAGCTTGGATACGCCCTCGTAAATCGTATGAGGGGCCGGGATAAAACCATGGCGCATCAACAAGGTCAGCCCGGCGCGGGAGATTTCCGCGCGGAAGGCGGGATGCGCCTCGACCGCTTTTAACTCGGAAGCGAAAAAAAGAACTCCGCCCGCCCATCCGAAATAGAGCGGCTTTTGGCCCAGGCGATCCCTGGCCAGCGAGAGCGTTCGCTCTTCCCTATCCCAGAGGGCCAGGGCAAACATACCGTTCGAGCGCTCGAGAGTCCGCTCGAGCCCCCAATGCGCGATTCCGGCCAGAAAGACCTCCGTATCGGAACTCCCCCGGAAGCGGACGCCGGTCTCTTTTCGAAGCTCATCCGCCAGATCACGATAGTTATAAATTTCGCCGTTATACGCGATGACGTAGCGGCCACAGCTTGAAACCATCGGCTGGTGACCCTCGGCACTCAAATCGATGACCGAGAGTCTCCGGTGGCCGAGGGCTATCCCGGCTTCCGCATCGGTCCACTCCCCCTCATCGTCCGGACCCCGGTGGCGAAGGGTGTTTGCCGAGCGGTGAACAACCTGGGCAATATTCTCCATGGAGCCGGAGGAGTCGTAAAAACCGATAAAACCGCACATTTTCAGGCACCTAAATTAAATGAAATAACTCGGATTCAACTACAAGGGCTGGCGCTCGCCGATTCGCCGCTTGGAAGCACAAAAGTCATGGCCGCTACCCGGACACCGGCCCCGCGATGAGGGCTGTCTTGAGGAACAATTCTTCCGCCGTGTACCGCTCCGTCCAATAAGGAATGGGCGTCTCATCGTAAAACTCCGGGAACGGACAATACGGAACCAACACCGCCTCGAACCCGGCCTCCTTGAAGATGCGTAAAACGTCTTTCCCGCGCGCGAGATTGACCAGGCGGCCATGTTTGGCAATGCGCTCTTCCGGCGTGACCGTATAAAGCCCCTTAAACGGACTTTTTGTCCCCTGATGATTGCCAAAATCAACGAGATGAAGAAAACGCCCACCCGGCGCCGTCAGCTCATGCAGGCGGATAACCGTTTCTTCGAGCGGAAAAACGTGTTCAAAACACGAGTTGGACAAAGCCAGATCAAATTTCCTCTCCAGATTACTATCGAGCAACACCTCGCGAACGATGACCACTCTCTCGTCCATACGTGAAAGAAATTCCTCAAACGTCATTCGCTGACCATACAGCGCGGTCAAATCCTTGTAGACGTTCAAAAGATATGCATCCTTGTAGGCGGGCGTCTCCAGGATTTCAGGGTTGAAATAAGGGTCGACGCAAAAATATTCCTCACACCCCAGGAACACGCCCATTGACGCCCATCCGAGGACGGGACCGGAGCCCATCTCGATAACCCGCTTTCCCTCGAACCTGATCGGCTCCCACGGACAATTCGCGGAAAGAATGGCCTCGTAGCGGCTCAAAAAATCATAGTGCCGCTGAGTACGCATATGCTTATGTGAGCTGAGAATATCCTCCACCTCCGGGATATCGGTTTGCCTCAAGCCGAGCTTGGCCTGAACTTTTCTTCCCCAATCCTTCGGAGGAACTTCCAAAAGCCTTTTCATCAATCTCATGAAACGCCGCCCTCCGGAGTTGGACCTTTTTGAAACTTCTCGCCAAAAAGGGTGCGCTCCCATTCAGCGAATGCATTCAAATCGCGGAAACGGGAAATGCTGTCCCGGCCCGCCGCTCCGAGGCGAGCTCGGAAATCCTCCGCCTCAATCAACCGGGCCAGAGCGGAGGCCAGAGAATCTACATCCCCCGCTCGCACCACCAGGCCGCTTTTACAGTCTTCAACCAAATCGATCGAACCCGGGCAGGCATCGCTGACGATAACCGGCAGGCCGCAAGCCATGGCTTCCTGCAAGGCATTGGATGACCCCTCGTAGCGCGAGGGAAGCGCGAAGATGCCCGCACTCAAGTAATAATGATAAGGATCCCCGGTCTGGCCCGGCAGCCGGACACGCCCGGCGAGCCCAAGCTCGGCCGTCTGTCGCTCCAAATCCTCCCTGAGATCGCCTTCTCCGATAATGACCAACGACCAGCAGGGAAATTTGGGAGAAATCCGGGCAAACGCCGAAATCAGTACGTCATGGGCCTTTTGCGGATGAAGCCTGCCGACCGCGAGCACGACAGGCCCGGGCGTAGGCTCCCGGCCGGGAGGCTCGGGCGGCGGATTGGGCAGCAATACCAGCTTCTCCGGTGGAACATAAGACCTCATGGCCTCGATAGCGGCCCCGGAGTTCGCCGTAACGACATCCGCAAAACGGTATAGCGCCCGGCGAAGGGCGTCCCAGACCCGACCGAAGGACTGGCGGGCGGGATCGTTTCTCTCCGAAATCACCACCCTGGCGCCCAGGAATTTGGCGGCGAGAATCACAACGATATTGATGGGCGCTCCGAATCCGACCACAACCCGCGGGCATTCTTCCCGAAGAATTTTCCTCAAGGCCATAACGCGGCGAAGATTGGCGATCAATCCGGCTACAAGATTTTTCGATACGTCTATTCCGCCGGCGACCCGCCTTTTGACCTTCGAGTTCAAGGTAAAAAAGTCTGTCTCCGCACCGGCCAGAGTAACCACCGCAACCCCGCGGCCATCCCGGGCCCACCGGTCGGCAAGCGCCGTCGCAACGCGCTGAGCGCCGCCGCCGCCCAGCCCTTCGATGACTATGACAATCTCCGGCACGCGCGAAGGGATTTCCTATACAGAAGAATGACCGATATGCATCCTGAAAAAAATCTACGCGACTCAAAACACCGGCGAATATTTTTTAGGCGCCGAGGCAATTCGAAACAGGCTATTCAATGAGAGAAAGACCCTCGCCTCCCTCCTGATAGCGCTCGCCGGTGCGCGGGCAGACCAGATCGGAGCCAAGCCGATCTCCGCTCCGGCTGACCCAACCAATTCGCCGGGCGGGAATCCCCACCACCAGGCCATAGTCAGGAACATCCTCGGTCACCACCGAACCGGCTCCGATCATGGCGTAGCAGCCAATCAAATTTCCGCACACCACCGTCGCGTTGGCTCCGATGGTCGCTCCGCGCCCGACCCTCGTCGGGAGAAATTCATCTTTCCGCTCAACAAAAGCGCGAGGGGTCAGTACGTTCGTAAACACACAGGAAGGCCCGCAAAAAACTTCCTCCTCCAGAGTCACTCCTTTATAAAGAGAAACATTGTTCTGGATCTTACATCCATCCCCGACACTCACGTCCGGGCCGGCCATGACGTTCTGTCCGAGCACACAACGGGCACCGATGCGCGTTCCCCGGATCAGGTGGCAAAAATGCCAGATTTTCGACCCATCCCCAATCTCGACACCCTCGTCCACCACTGCGGTGGGGTGGATAAACGGCTCGCTCATACCCGCTGGTCCCCCACCTTCTCGGTCGCGCCGCTAACCTGCTCGGGCACGCCGCTTGTCAGCGACCGCTGGCAGGCATCAAGGACGGTCAGGACTCGCAGTCCTTCCGCTGCATCCGAAAGAGGGCGTTTCCCCTCCGCGATGCAATCGAGGAAGTGCTCGCACTCGATAGCGAGGGGCTCTTTCGGATCGTAGGGAATGGGCTCGCCAACCGCCTTGGACACGGCGGGCAGATTGCCATCCCACCCGACTGCATGGCGGTAGAGGGTCAGCTTCTCCGGCCCCTCCTGAACATCGTCGAACACCGCCATCCCTTCGCTTCCGACGATGACCAGCTTGTGGTCCTTGAACGGATGAAGCCAGGAAACAAAAATATGCGCTTGCAGGCCGTCGTCGAAATTCAGATAGGCCAACGTTGTGTCGGCGACCGTGGGCGAAAGATAGGTCCCGCCACAGGTCATGACCGAATGGGGCATTTTCCCCGTAAGATTTAAAATCATGGAAAGGTCGTGCGGGGCAAAGGACCAGAGCGCGTTTTCCTCGCGCCTGATTTTTCCCAGGCTTAAACGATTCGAGTAAATGTAGCGGAGCGTTCCCAGCCGCCCGGATTCAAGTGCCCCCTTTAACGCCCTGAAGGCCGGATGATAGAGAAGCAAATGCCCGACCATCAGGGTAAGCCCCAGTTTTTCGGCGAGGGCGCCCAGCGATCGGGCCTCGCCCGGATCGAGGCAAAGCGGCTTTTCGACAAATACATTCATTCCGGCTTCTAGGGCCCGCCTGACAAGTCCACCGTGAGTCGCCGAAGGAGTCGCGATGACCACTCCGTCGAAACCAGGGTCCTCGAAGAACGCCTCGGGGTCCGTATAGGGCTTCGCACCGGGATATTTCCCCTCCAAACCGTCGATTACCGAATCATCGCTATCGCAAAACGCAGCGAGAGAATTAAGCGCGTGAAAATTTCTCAAGTGATTTCGGCCCCAGTACCCAGAACCGATGACACCCACGCTAATGCCGCTCATCTATGCTCCCCCTGCCCGTCCGGGAGAAGAGGGGCTTCCCTCCGCGCAATCAGGGAAAGCAGCTCGATCTCCCGGTCGATCCGTTCCGGCCATCCGGCCAAAAGGTTTTTCGAAATGCGGAGGGCATTGCGTGCATACGAGTCCCTTTTGTCCGGGTGGTCGCACAGATCGGCCAAGGCCCCGGCTATGGATTCCGCCGGATTTTCGTGGGACACCCTGAGGGCCGCATCCGCCGGAATCAATCGATCTGTATCGATATCGATTTCCGGGCCGGTTCGCGATTCGGGAACCACGATGCAACAACCATAAGCCATCGCCTCCAGGTTGGCGTTACTCAAGTTTCCCATTCTGTTGAGCGACACGTATATATCGGCCCGCGTAAACGCACCAGCAACTTGCGAATGCGGCAGGCGATCGATAAACGTGAACATTTCCCCGGCGCCGGTGGATTCGATCTTTTCGAGCAATTCCTTTTCCCGGCTTCCGTATCCCACCACAAGTACATGTAACCGGTCCCGGTGAGTGTCCCAAAGACGTAGCGCCGCGTCGATGAAAATATCGCAGTCCTTGATGGGCTCCAGGCGGCCGAGAAAAAGCACAATCGACTTGTCCCGCGGCAGCGAATCAAGGCGGGGGTCCATTTGAGAAGGCCGCCCTGAAATTTCAACGCCGTTAAAAAGTTGGAGGCGGGGAACCGACGGAAGAAGAATTTTTTTCATCCACTCCTCCCCGCCGCTTCCGTCCAGGGTGCACACCACCAGGGCGAACGGCGAGCGGTAGGCCCACCGGACAAGCCACTCGAACGGGCGGCGGCCCGCAATAAATTCGTGCATGTTCGGTGTGACGCCCATGATTCGCAATACGACGGGAACCCTGAGAAACCGCGCCATGACACCGGCGATAATCACGTTGGCCCGATCAAAGTAGGCCAAATCAGGTCTGAAGCGGATCCGCTCCCGCACAATGCGAATCAGCTGACGAAGCTCGCACAAGTATCCGCGAAAGCGGCCCGTCCATTTCGGGAAATAGCTCTCTCCCGCGAGAATCCAAACCGAGGTCCGGAGCCCTTCCACGCCGACTTCCCTGTCCAATCTCTCCTTCCACCCCGAAGCGTCCTCGGGCCCGGCCTTTCTGCTCGTTAAAATGAACCGGACCTCATCCGGCCCGCGGTCGAGCCTTTCCATCATCTTGTATATGGCCGGCGCCCCCTGCGGCCTCCACCGGGCCTCTAGCATGCTACTCTCCAGCCCGCTCAACAGTCTGCAAACATAGAGAATTTTCACAATATGCTGCTCACATTCGGCAGTTCCGGCCAGCGCCAATTAATCACAGGGGAAACTTCATGACGCCCCGCTCATCCAGCCATAAGGCAGCATAGAGTGCGTTCGGATTGCGCATGTCGCGGGCGTGCTTTAAAAACTTCCCGAAACCCGCCGGAGCGTAGTGATTGCCGATCCGCCCGAAATAATGGCCGTAGCAAATCAAGGCATCCCGGCGCCTGGCGCCCATCACCGCCTTCCCAAACCAGGAAAGCGGGAGGATGAAGCAGATTGCCGGCCAGTTCCAGCCCCATATTTTCGGATGAAAATCGGCGAACAGCCCCTTGAAATTCCAGCGATCGAGCAGGCGGCGGTAGAGGGCCCGCTGATACTTCCATTCCGTGGGGACATTCTCGAAGAACGACATCAAATCGAAATCCCACAATGGAAGGTGCCAGTCGTGGCCCAAAAAATCATAGACCCGCTGGCCGTGCACCACGAATTTCGACTGGCGCTCGTGATGTTCCCACATCTCGTAAAGAGCGGTGGCCTGATCGCGCTCGAGCTTCGTTTCCTTTTCATCCTCCATGCCGGCGACCTCACGAATCCGCACTTCCACGCGGGCAAGATTTTCCCGGGTCATGAACGAACGCCACAACGAATAGTGTTTTTCGGTGACGGCGGAAATGACATCCTTGATACTCGGTTCGCTAATCATCAGGGAGGCAGGAATATGAGCGCCGGTGATAAAATCCCCACTCTGCCCGTTTACGAGCATCGTATTTTCCGGAAGGCGGCCCTGCTCTCGAAGGGTAAGCAAAGGATGAAGATCCTGCATATTCGGGATGCTGCACAATCCGTCCCCGAAAACGGAATACTCCCGGCGCACCTCGGTTTCGTAAAAACGCCGGGTGGCGGCGTGCGTGGTGGGCACGAATTCCCACGGCACACCCAAAGTTTCAGCAACGAATTTTGCCGCGCGGGCCTCTGAGTTTCCCGGCGGACCGTATGAAAATGATCTGAGATTATCGTAGCCGAGTTCCACCAACTTGGTGAGTATTAACCTGGAGTCAAGGCCGCCGCTCAACGGCACCAGGACGGGGCCGCCGTCCGCGTGGTCAACGATTCGCTGCATGATCCGGTTGAGCACCGCCTCCAGTTCGTCCGTCAGTTGATCGACATTGAATTCCGCAACGGGTTTCGATTCATATTTGTAGTACCAGTTCCGGGTCAGCGTCTTCTCGCATTTATTCCAGAAAAACAACTCCCCCGCCTGCAACTGATTCAAGCCTTCATAGAGCGTATAGGGACCGGTGACGAAACCGGCCATGATGCCTTCGAGCACCGAGGTTTCGTCCACGGCATCAAGGCCCAACGCCTTTCGAACCTCATGCGCCGAATTTCCGGCAACAAACCCATTTTCACCGGCGGCGTAGAAAAGGGGAATCGTCCGGCACGCGTCAACAACTCCTAAAACGAAATTATAGGACTCGAAGATAGCGGCAAAATGCCCGATGCGCCCTCTCGCCGCGGCTCCCGCCGCCTCCGCATTGGCATCTTTTCCTTCGTTCAGCACATCCGCAATTTCGATGACAGGGGCTTCATCCCCAAAAAAATGAATGCACAAATCCCCGCGCCGCATGGACCGCCAGCGGTAGGCGGGGTCGAGAATCAGGTTGTGGTTTTTTTCTTCATTCACGGCGAGAAACGATTTCACCCGATCAAAAAAAAGACATTTCCAGTCAAAGAGCGGACAACGCCACAGGAGATATTTCCGGATGCACGATATTCAGCGATTACTCCGAACAGAAAAACAGGAATGTCTGTTTTCGGCCCGAAAGATAGGCCGGAAATCCTCTCAAGTATGATGAATCAGCCTGCCACCCTGCTCGGCAAGCCTTCGAGAGACATTCCGTATTCCTTGATTTTCTTCTTGATATTTTCCATCTCGGCCTCATTCACCTCCCGGTAATAGGCCGACATGTGCCTTTCGCAAATTCCTCTCAACGAGAGAATAAACTTCTCCTCGGCTCCCTTGAGGAAATTATCTTTTCCCGCCCCTTTCATCGTCGCGTCGAGAAAGTTGCTGAAACGCCGTTGAGCGGCGAGCGCCTCTTCGTGCTTTTCCTCTTTGAATAGACGGTAAATCTCGAGCATAGGCTCGGGGAGAGCACTTCCGATGCTGCTCGTATGGGCCATACTACCCATTCGAAGACATGCGTAAAATTGTGTCACCACGGCGGTGGTCACCTGAAAATCATCGTCCCCCGCCGCCAAAACCTTCATATTGTGCGTCGCGTTGCTTGAACTGAATTTAATGCCGCAGATGTTGGGGTAGCCCTTCAGAGCGAGGACGTCATCGGGCGCTATCGGGCGGCACCAGTTCGCGCTCGTATACATCCAAACCGGCTTGGGCGCGTTGTCCGCCACATGCCTGTAATGCCACTGCAGAAGGTCTACGCTATAAACCGGATGATACGGCATCACATGATAGGCATCGAACTCGAGATCTTCGGTGTCACGCATGAAACTCAAGGTGTCTTCGAGCGCGAAAAATCCCGCGCCGAGGGCGATGGGAATCCGCCCTCCGTTGGTGGCCGTTACGCGGCGGGCCACCTGAAGGCGTTTTTTGTAGGTCAGGTTCATGTCCTCGCTGCCGGTTCCGAGCACCCACAACCCTCCGACGCCCTTTCCGACCAGGAATTCGACCAGCCTTTCGATACCTTCCTCGTCAATGTCTCCGTTTTCGCGCATCGGTGTAACCAGAACCGGAATCACCCCTTTGAGTTTTCTTGTTTTGGCCATTTCGCTCTCCAATAATTTACAGTCTTCCCAAGTGCTTCATAAAAGCTTCCACCACCAGGACATCCGACACTGTATCGATGTCGGCCGAGTGGTACTCATCCATAATCAGAGGGACCTGCCGGTCCGAAACGAATTTTTTTTCCCGCAAAAAATAATCTCTTTTAATCGCGTAAATAGAAGTATTATATATGTAAAAGGCTTCCCGGCTATCTCCCTCGGACTCGTCGCGGTAGGGCTCGAGCACATTATCCCTTAAACGCTTCAAAACCGGATCCCGTTTTTTAAAAGGCCCTTTCACGCTGGCCAATGCCGGCAAATCCGACTCCCACAGCAGTTTCACGGCCTGATCAATATGCTCCCCCGACCGGATGGGCACGGTGGGCTGGAGAAGGACCACGATATCGTAGCGCTCCCCCGTTTTTTCCTCCATAAAAAAAAGCGCATGCTCAATGGTTTCATTGTTTCGCACGTTATCCCCCGAAAGGTGAGGCGGCCGCTTGAACGGTGTCGGGGCGCCGAAATCTTGTGCGACCTTGAGAATTTCATCGTCCTCGGTGGTGACGAGGAAATCGGTCAGATTTTTTGCCTCTAGCGCCGCCTCGATGGTGTGGGCGATCAGGGGCTTTCCTCCCACGGGGAGTATATTTTTCCGGGGAAGCCTCTTCGACCCACCCCGGGCGGGAATGACCCCCAGAGAACGCGGCCCCCGCCCCTTGTCCGGCATGACTACCCTTTCACATTAACTGATGATTCAGAATGAATGTTGGCGAATGAACCCCCGGACACCAATGTTTCTATGATTTGAAGGCTTTCCTCGAAATGATCTTCATCTTCCGGCGAGGTGGTCTCCCGCTCCGCATCCAGAAACCAACCGATTCGCCTGTCGTATTCCTCGGGGTCAATTTCGTGTGGAGCACTCAAAAGACGGAGGATTTCGGTATTAAGCTCCTCCGGAGCACGGACACAAGCCATCAGACCGGGAGGATCGTAGAACGTTTGAGCCAATGTAATGACAGGGCGCCCAAAAACCACGCCCTCCCATCCTGTCGATCCGTTGTCGGTAACAATCAGATTCGCATTCCGGATGTACTTGAACTGCAGATCAAAAGGATGGATTAATTCGACGCCGGGATATCCGAGAAGCGTTTTGTAGTATGCCGTCGGACGGCGCCCCAGATTAAATCGATGCTCGCGCACCAGCAATTTGATCCCATGCGGGAGGGTTTTGCTCAGGTAAGCGATCAATTCCTTCTGGTTGTGGCAATGCGGGGCCTGAAAGTTGACGGCCAACTCGGGTTCCTTGTGCAAGGGACAATAGATGTATTTAAAGGCAGTCAGTTGTTCGGGCTCATATTTTCGAAACATTCGCTCCTGCCGAAACGTCAGATACCTCTCCCGGTAAAACCCCATAACTCTCGGGAGCACTTCTTTCGGCGGAACCCCTTTTTTTCGCTTTCGAACAAAGTAGTCGAGGCGCCTTAGCGCCAAGAGAACGAAATTCCACTGGACCGCGGCCCACTTGGCTTGGCTCGCTTTTCGCCAGTTCTCGGCGATGTAGTGAACCGTCTTAGGCTCTTCTCGAAAACGGTCAATATACTCACGGCTGGTTTGACTCACAGGCGCCCGAGACTCCGCTTTCTCGGCGTACCGATCGCGAGTCCGCGTGTTAAACATCGCGCGATCCATGGTCCAGTAAATACGCCGGGAGTGCACCTTCGATAGGCGGTTCGCCACAAGCGGTATTCCTTTTCGTTCGGCCACAAGCGAAAAAACGAAATGGAGCGGCATCGCGGTCGCGCCCGAAAGGATGAGGTCGGGCCCAAACCGTTTGAGGGCGTCATCGGCAAACCAAAACATCCGCTCTAGCGCTTTCGCCGGAAATTCATTGTTCTTTTTAGCGAATTTGGCGAGTTTGTTTGGCGGCCAATGGTAAAACTCTTCGCTGTATCCCCGCCCGATGTCCCGCTCCCCGGCGAGCAAAACGCGGCCAGAGGAAATACCGGTTAACCGTTCACATTCCCCGATAAGATTGGAGATTCGCTCCCGTTCCCCGAATTCGGACTCCCACCCTTCTCTGCGGGCGAAATCCGGCGACCGGAAATAACTCTCGTCGGAATCGACGATGCCGTCATAATCCCTGCGCGAGTCCACGGGTGCAACGACGCCAATGTCCCAATCGGCGGCAGCCTTAAATTGCCGCAGCAAATTCAGAAAATAGGTTCGCCGAAGATTGTGCGGAAGAAACAAAACGCGTTTCGCCACTTATCCGGTAACCTCTTGGTTGGGGATCTCGCCAAATCCTTGCCCGAGAGTTTGAGCGATTCTCGACGCAAGACTCTCGGAATCAAGGCCATGATAACGAAGCACCTCCTCGTTCGTGCCGCATGCCGGAATTTCATCGAGCCCAAAGCGGGTGACCCTGACTCCCCCGGACAATCCCAGCCCGGCGATAGCGGCGGCCAGCATCTCGCCTTGACCGCCCGCCGTGTAGTGATTGTCCACGGTGAACACTGACCGGCACTCTCCGAGGACGGCCCGAAGCCAATCGTCATCCACGCAGTTCAGCCAGGGCAGGTTGACCACCTTGAGGGCCACCCCGCGCCCTTCGCGGAGAGACTCCGCCGCCTTGTAGGCCTCGGCCAGCATCACCGGGCCGTAGGAGAAGAGAACAGCATCCGCCCCCTCTATCAGGGTCACTCCCCTCCCCTCCTCGAGGCGGTAATCCGCCGGAAGATCGAACGGAATCGCGCAGGGTATGGAAACCAGGCGTAAGTAAATGCTGGAAGACGCCTCTTCGGTGGCATAGTCAACCGCCATCCCCACTTCTCTCTCGCAGCAAGGCTCGAGCAGGGTCAGGTCCGGAACGGCAGCAAGCGCCGAGATGTCCCGTACGGACTGATGGGAATGCCCCGGGCCTCCCGGCACCAGGCCGACCAGCGAGCCCACATAGATAATTTTCGTCTTCTCGGTAGCGTTATTGTAAATCTGCTCGTTGGCCCGGGGGGTCAAAAAACAGGCGAACGAATGCACCACGGGCAGGAGACCCTTCAGCGCCATGCCTCCCGCCTGAGAAACCATGTCCTGCTCGGCGATTCCGCACTCGAAAAAACGGTCCGGAAACGAATCGCGAAACGAGATCAGCCCGCAATCGAGTATCAGGTCCGCATCGAGCGCCACGAGACTGTTATTTTGCCTTCCTGCCTCGACAAGGGCCTTTTCGTACGCACCAACAAGCCTCTGCGCGTCCTCGGCAGGCGGGGTGCGCCTTGGCCGCGCTACCGGCTCCACCACCAGCGGCCCCGCATCCACCCCGGACAGGAGTTGATTCGCCCGCTCGATCAACTCTTCGGCGGCCCTGGCATAAGTCTCCTCGTCGGGAGCGCCGCTGTGAAAACGGTAAAACTCCTCGTCCGTCTTCATAGACGTGGATTCCATGGATGAAACGCCACGGCCCTTGATGGTATCGGCGATGATAATGGCAGGTTTTTTGGACGCCTTGGCCCCGGCGAGTTTTTCGGAGAGGGCGCCGAGATCGTGTCCGTCGCAGCGATCGACATGCCAACCGAAGCTTGCGAACTTCGAATCAAGATCCCCCAAGTCGCTTACGTTTTTCACCCAGGTGTCGGACTGGATCTTGTTGTGGTCGACGATGACCGTGATTTCCGCGAGGCCGCGATTGGCCGCCGACCCGAGCGACTCCCAAAGCTGCCCCTCCTGCAATTCCCCGTCCCCCGTCATGACATAGAGCCGGCAGTTTCGGCCCAGCATCCGGTTCGCCAGGGCCATCCCCTTCGCCTTCGATATTCCCATGCCGAGCGACCCCGTATTGGTCTCGATCAAAGGCGTGGAAACGTCGGGGTGCCCCGGGAGGCCGTTCAGACGGCGCAACTCGTGCAGCTTTTCAAAGGGCAACAGGCCCAACCCGATCATGACGGAATACAGGGCTGGCGCGTCGTGTCCCTTTGAGGAGAAAAAAACGTCCCCGGCGCCATCCTCATCCGGCGGATGGGTATTCAACTCGTTCAGATAGAGCCACGAAACGATATCCATGGACGAGAAGCTCGTCCCGATATGTCCGGAACCGGCGAAGGCAATCATGTAAAGGGTGTTGATGCGGCAAAGGGCCGCGAAGACCTCCGTTTTCGGCACGGGAGGACAATCGAGAGTCAGCAATCTGGTGAATTCGCTGCGGGGAACAAAATGCAATTCATCCATCATATTTACTTTCTTCTTTCAAGCCCAAATAAAGTAGCGTGAATGAAATGAAACTACGCCCTCTCAAAAAGCAGATCGCCGACGCCGCTCGTCTGCTCTCCCCCTTCCACACAAACGAATCCCGCTTGCGTCACCCGCTTTTTCACTTCTTCCCGGGTATTATCCCGCACCTCGACAAGAAAAGATTTCAGCCTGCCGTCGGCGAGGGTCCGCTCCGCCCCTTTTAAAATCAGACATTCATTTCCGTCAACATCGATCTTGAGCCGGTTGGGAAATTCCGGACGGAAAACATCGATAAATTCGTCGATGGAATAACCGAGGACCGTTTGGCGGAATTTATTCCGCGAGGCGTGCGGCTTGATGTCCACCTCTTCGGTCTGCTCGGCGCCGAAGGTGTGTTGAGCGCTGCCAATCTCCGTGCGCGACATATTCAGCTCGCTCAGTTCGGTTTTTTCATGCAGGGCGAGATTCAGGCTCGAGGCCCTGTCCTCCATTTCGTTAATTTCGATATTCTTCACCAAAACGAAGTAATTGACCGCGGCCGGCTCGAAGGCGAATACGCGCAACCCCCGTCCCGCGGCATAGAGGGTATAAACCCCGATATTGGCTCCGATATCCCAGAAAACGTCTCCCTCCGGAAATCCGTCTATCCATTCCATTACGTTTGGGCCTTTTATGTCGCTACGCTTGAAAGGCCATGTGGCTGGACAATAAAACCTGATGTCCCCGTGTTTCGTTTGGGTGGTGATAACAGGGTCAAGGGATTCGATCAGGTATGAAAGCATGCGAAATCCGGCCCGGTATCCGAGAAAATTAGTGCTCATCATAATCAAGGAGCGAAAAATTTTGGCGAAAATCACGGCGAATTCAGGCCGTTTCATGAGGCTCTCCAGATTAAAAGGTCGAATCGGAAATGCCGCCGGCGTTATCGATTAAAAGGAACGAAGACCTCTGTTGGCCCTTGTTGGCCGGGCAAAAAAGGCACTCGGGCGGTTACGGTTCTTTCCCGACGATCTTTGAGCTTTAAATATTTCCCGGGTCAACAGTGAAGGAAATGGTTTTTGTTTCCGAGTAAACGTCAAGCGCCTCGACGCCCGGCTCACGGGAGCCGTTGCCCGAAACGCCAAAACCCCCGAAAGGATAGTGGGGCTCGCTGCCGTATGTGCCGGCGTTGACGTTCACGGCCCCGGCCCGGACATGGCGGGTGAATTGCACAGCGCGGTCCACGTTTTTCGTGTGGATAGCCGCCGTCAGGCCGTAATCGTTGTCATTAACCGCGTCCACCGCCTCCGCGAAATCCTTGACCCGGTATAGCACCGCAATAGGTCCGAACAATTCCCGATTACCGAGTTCATCGTCCTGCGCCACGTTTTCAAGAACGGTGGGGGCGATGTAAAACCCCGAGGAATGCGCCGAATCGTCAATGCGGCTGCCCCCGGCCGCCACGCGGGCCCCTCTCCCCTCCGCCGACTCGATGGCCTCGAGCATGGCGCTGAGCTGACGCTCATTAATGACCGGTCCAAAGTCATCGCCGTCTGAGGGGCCCACCTTTAATTCCCCGGTTCGCTCAACGAGCAGATCTCGGAATTTTTCATACACCGAATCGAAAACAATAATGCGGCTTGAGGCGGCGCATCGCTGTCCGGCATTCGAAAAAGAAGAAAGAATCGTCCATCTCACGGCGTTTTCCAAATCGGCGTCATCGCAGACAACAAGGGGATTTTTTCCTCCCAGTTCCAGGGATACCTTGGCCAAACGCTTGCCCGCGGCGACCGCGACCAGCCGGCCCACCCGGGTTGACCCGGTAAAACTGACGACGCCGACATCTTCGTGTTCAACGAGGGGCGCCCCTGCCTCCTCTCCGTAGCCATGAACCACATTAAGGACACCCGGAGGCAAACCGACCTCGTGAGCAATCAGCGCAAAAATCCATGCCGTGGCGGGGGTGTCCTCCGCTGACTTGAGGACCACGCCATTTCCACATACAAGCGCCGGAAAAACTTTCCAGGCCACATTCGCAATCGGGGTGTTCGCGGCGATGATCAACCCGGCCACGCCCACGGGGCACCGGACCGTCATGGCGTACTTGTGGGGCGTGCCGCTCGTCAGGGTGCGTCCGTACATGCGCATTCCCTCTCCGGCGAAAAACTCGGCCAGCTGGATAGCCCCGCCCGTCTCGCCGAGGGCCTCCCCGGGAGATTTTCCGGTCTCCTCCGCCACCACATCGGCGATTTCCTTTTGCCGCCTGCGCATCGTTATCGCCACATCGAGAAGAATGCGGCCCCGCTCCACAGGCGAGCACGCGGCCCAGGCGGGCTGACTCCGTTTCGCCGCCGCGACCGCTTCGCGGACGTCTCCCACTCCCGACTGAGCACTCATGCACATCCGCGCACCGGTGGCCGGATTCAGTTTTTCAAACACCTTGCCGTCCGCTGCTGAAAGCTGCTTGCCGCCGATCCAGTTCGGGATTTCCCGAGGCAATTGCTCGACTACCATTTCCGGAATCTCACCATGCTGTCCACCCGCCGTCGATGACCAGATTGGAACCCGTCATGTAAGAAGAGGCGCCCGAAAGAAGGAACACAATCGCGCCCTCGTAGTCCTCCGGCCGCGCCATCCGGCCGAGAGGAACCCGGCCGGTGTAGTTTTTCAGGAAAATCTCGTCCTGATCGTTGAACACGCCACCGAAGGTGACCGTGTTTACCCGCACCCCTCTCCCACCCCAGTAGGTCGCCAGGTAGCGCGTCAGGTTGAACAGCGCCGATTTAGAAGCCGAGTAGGCGACCGGCTTAAAAAAATTATCGCCGGACTCTCTCCGGTAGGCATACAAGCCCTGATCCGGAGAAACCAGGCCGTAAATCGAGGACACATTGACTATGGAGCCCCGGCCCGCCTCGGCCATGCGCCCGCCGATCACCTGGCAGGCCTGGAAGACGCCCTTCACGTTCACGGACATCACCTTGTCCCAGGAGGCCTCCGGATACGTCTCGAATGGGCCGTTCTCCTCAATCGGGGCATCAGGAGGAGAGTCCAGCGCCGCGTTGTTAATGAGACCGTCCGGAGTGTCCCACTCCCCCTCAACGCACCCAAGCGCAGCCTCGAGGCTTCCGCGATCGGTCACGTCCGCTTCGAGTACAATCAGGCGCCCACCCTCCCGCGCCGAATGCAAGTCGGGCGGAAGCCGGGTCTCCTCAACGCCAACGTCGAAGATGGCCACCCGCGCTCCGCGGGTCATGAGAGTCTGCGTATACCGCCGTCCGAGCTGACCCAGGCCGCCCGTGATGACTATAACCGAATCGTCAATGCTGAATAAATCTTCGTTCACAAAAGTTCTCTATCCGGCGGCATTAAAAATAAGGAATGTCAATCAGCGCGAGAGCCGAGGACCTGTTCGAAAATATCGCATACCTCGCGAACGGCTCCGTAACCACCCGGCGCTAGGGTCCGGTATGCCGCAACGGAAGCGACATCGGGGTGCGCATCCTGCACAACGATGGGCAGATGAACTTTTTCCAGACAGGTCAGATCGTTCACGTCATTTCCAACGAACGCGGCCTGATCGAATGTCAATTTTCGTTCCCCGAGAATTCTTTCCAGGGCCGAGGGTTTGTCCTCGCACCCCTGAACGCACAGCACACCCAGTTTCTTGGCGCGGGCGCTCACCACCGGATTCACCTCGGTCGATATGATGACCGCCCCCACCCCAAAACGCGCCAGCTTCGCCAGGCCGATTCCGTCCGCCCGGCTACACCGGACCGCCTCGCGGCCATCCTCGAAGACATAGACCGAGTTGTCCGTGAAAACGCCATCGAAGTCGAATCCGACAAGGCGTACCCGGCATACCCTTTCGGCCACTTCGAGGCTTAGGGATATTCCTCCTGTCATGGCTTCACCGCGGCTCATGCTTCCCGAACATCTTCAAACATGATGTTTTCGTCTTCATCGATCGGGCGAACGATCTCCTTGCCGATCAGATTTTCCAATTCGTAGGGAGGAAGCCCGTCCCCGGGGGATTTCAGGCATACGTCGCCTTCCTGAAGCACATGGCCGCCGGGCAGACTCCGGGACGCCACCAATTTTTTACTCATCTTATAAAGGGGGCTTTCCTCGCTTTCATATTTTCGCTTTAGGCCGTCGCCCAGCGCCACCCTGGCCCGCTTGATATCCCTGACCACCCGCCTCATTCCGTTGCCTTCCATTGAAAAGGCGTGATCGGAGCCTTTCAAGGAACGATTGAGGGTGAAATGTTTTTCAATCACCCGCGCTCCGATCACATAAGCGACCAAAGCCATTGCGATTCCGTTGTCGTGAGAAGAAAGTCCAATAACATTATCCGGAAACCGCTCGCGGTAGGTTTCGATTACCCTTAAATTCAATTCCTCGAACTCCGCCGGATAACCCGCCGTGCACTGCATCAGGCACAAGTTCGGATTGATCGGCATCACCGTTTCATACGCCCTGACGACATCCTCCATGCTGCCCCCGCCCGTACTGACGAACATGGGCTTTTGAAATTGAGCGACGTACTTGAGGAGGGGCGTGTTTTTCAAGTCGCCCGAAGCGATCTTATACGCCGGCGCGTTCAGATCCTCCAGGAAATCGGCACTCACAAAATCGAACGCCGTGGAAAAAAAAGTGACGCCCAATTCGCCGCAATAGCGGAAAAGCTCCTCGTACTCTTCCCGTCCGAACTCAAGCGCCTCGCGGTGTGTTCCGTAGGTGCCGCCGTAGCTGTTGCGATTATCATACGAGCTGGCGAACATCTCTTTCGTGAACAGGGTCGGGTTATCTCTCTTTTGAAGTTTTACCGCGTTAACGCCGCACTCTTTTGCACTGTGAAATAATTGTTTCGCTTTATCGAGATCTCCCTGATGGTTGTGTCCGATCTCGGCGATTATGTAACAATCGCTTTCATCGTTGATTGTAAAACCATCGACAATGAGTTCTCTTGCCATTGAGAAAATCCTCTTCCTTTACCGTCAGAATTTATGGATGCGCCCTTCATTTTGAAGACAGGAAATGACCGGACAATTCAAAACCTGCATTACAATCAAGTGCAAAAACTGAAAAGATGAGCGTCACCTTTTCTCGTACCTGCAAATTAGAATTGAAGAATATTTTCTCGCAACGCCTTTCATGAGATTCGACGGAAACCGCTCCGATATAAAAGGATTTAGACGGACGAACCTATCGAGTATATGAGGGATTAAAAGAAGATTCACAAATCTTGCCTCCGTAATCTCCAAGCCGTAGCCATTGCCCAACGATGCCATCTGAGATTCTGTGTATCTTTTATGTTTTATTCTTTCATCTTTGACATACCCCTCAGCTTTCTTTGGTTTTTTCGAAGGAATCAAGGATTTCTTCAGCCGCCGCACGGGGGCCATGAAATCGATAAATCTTTGCTCCCTCTCTCGTGCGATGTTATCTCCATTAGGGACGGCAATAATAGCCGTACCTCCCTTTTTCGTAATCCGGCTGATTTCGGTAAAATGGGCTTCGGGCTCGTCGTAGTATTCAAGAACACCTATTGATAAAACCAGGTCCGCGAAATTGTCTGAAAGGCCCGATTTATCGCCGTCACCCACGGAAAACTCGTAATCAGGATATAATTTTCGGCATTCGACAACCATTTTTTCCGATATATCGATTCCGTGATAATTGGACTCGGCGGGATTAAAAAGAGGTGCATAGTCTCCGGTACCGCACCCCACGTCCACAACGACGCCGAATCGGTGGTCTTGGACCATCGCCCGAACCACGTCTCGCCGCGAACGGAAAGAATACTGTTCCAACCGATCATGCCACTTCGCAGCATACTGATCGAAATGATTGGCAACTACGTCCTTACTCATCGCTACCAGACCTCACAGAATTCAGTGAAAATTGTTATTATGAAAATCTTCACTATCGGGGAAACCATCAAGACAAGGAACAACAGGATTCAGGAATTTACATAAGAGTGAAAATAGTAATTTTCCTCGGCGCTTCTATCAAAATAAATGCCGGCAAGTTCGATGTAGTCCGCAATCGGCAGCACAAAAAAGGCCTCGACATATCGGGCCCCTTTGGGCCGGTTCAAAAATCGGCTATTGAACGCATTTTGCCCCAGGGAGAAATGGGCCCAGTCGCGGGATTCCATCTGCGACTCAAACAAACGTAGCGCCTGGGCTTTTTCCTCTTTTTCATCGGTAATATCTACAATTACGTTAGGCGGCAGTACCGTGTAAACTTGATATCCCCAAACTTCGATAGACAAATTTATTTTTCCGGCGCGGAAAGATTCAAGCAGCACATGGTTAACGCGCCGGTGATCGTCATGGTCGTCAAGAAAAAAGGGAAGAAAAATCGTTTCCGGCCGGAATTCCTTGATGCAGTCCGCCAGCACCGAAGCGGCGGACCCGAGGGGAATGTTTCTCAACGGAAATTCCAGAAATTCGGTTCCGTATCCAATCCTCTCGGCGACCCGGAGAGCCTCCTTAGCAGCAGGAGACGAACTCTCACCGGCAACATAAACCGTCTTTATTTCCGCGCCATTTTGAATCGCTTTTATCAGGGTTCCCCCCGGCCCTAATATTTCATCGTCGGTATGAGGAGAAATCACAAAAATGCGTTTCCCTTTGGGGGAATCCAATACTTGTGGTGTCAGGTTTCGCGTAAATCTCATTGTTCCCATCACATCCGCGCAAGCTTGCAGGTCTCCCAAGGACACCCAATCCTTAATAAAAAACCTGTACGCTTTCCGATCAAGAAGATATTGCTTGATCCGATCCTTAAACGCGGAGAAACCAGCCATTACCATCTTCCACAAAACATATCGAAATCGGCCTTCTGCTTATCGAATGGTGTGTTTAATGCATTCCACCACCGTTCCATCTTCAACCCGGTAGACGATATCAGCGACTTCCATGAGTGCGGGTTGGTGAGATATAGCAAAGATAGTCACACTCCCGGACAGTTTGCGCAATGTTTCGCAAATTTCCGCTTCCGTAGATGGATCCAGAGCGGTTGTCGGCTCATCCAGAATCAACAATTCAGGCTCGCGTATGAGGGCGCGTGCAATGGCAATTCGTTGCCGCTGTCCACCCGACAATTTACCTCCGCGTTCACCGGCGGGTGTGTAGAGACCCTCGGGCATAGCCGCGATAAAGTTCCAAGCCCCGGCGGCTCTGAGGGCGGACTCCGCATCCGATGCCTTAAAACCGGGCTGATTCAACGTCACATTCGCCAGTATGGTGTCGTGAAACAGGATGGTTTCCTGGGGAACATATCCGATTTTCCCGCGCCACGCGTGAAAATCCACATCGGCCAGCGGAACATCGTCCATCCATACTTCGCCGGAATTCGGGCGGATCAATCCGACGATCAAATCGACGATGGTCGTCTTTCCCGCCCCCGAGGGCCCCACCACCGCCGTGAATTTTCCTTTTGGAATGGTCAAATCTATCCCGCCGAGAACCGCATTCTCGCCGTAACGGAAGAACACGTCTTTCAAGGTGATGGAAGACTGAAGAGCCGGGGGCTTTGTCCCCGTGAAATTCTCCCGCTCCGCTGCCGCCCGATCAATTGCGTCTTTAAGCGAAAGAAACGTCGCTTCGCTTCGGACCAAATTTTGGTAGAAATTTTGAAAAGCGGCGATCCGAGTCACCGACCGCTGAAACAGAATCGCCATAAAAATAAATTTTGAAAATGGAAAATTAAAATTATTGACGGCGATGAATATGCCGATTGACAGGAAAATCGCCAGCAAAGGCTCCGGCGCGGATATCGACGCCGCCTTGGCGACTACTTCGCGGCTTTGGGCCGATCGAATTTCCTTAGCTTCTTGTTCGATAAAAGGCCCGAGACTGTCTTCCCTTCCCATCGCCTTGAGCACCTTAAAAGAAATGATGCCGTCGGTTAGTCGCGATACGAGAGACTTGAGCGCACTTGTTTGAATATGGCTCATTCGTCTCATCAGCCTGATAAAATACGAGAGAAAAGCAAACATTACGACACCGAAAATCAAGGCGCCAAGAGTAACGAACCAAGACACCCACAGGGCAATGACTGCATAGACCGTTGCCTGGACCGCCTCGGCGAACATTCTACACATCGCAGTGTAGGTAGCCGACGCTTTGAGGGCCTCGCTGCTCATGGAATTGGCAAGACTGCCGGTGGATTGGCTTGTAAAATAACTCCACCGCGCTTCCATCAGGGACTTAATCAGCGAAATGCGCATGTCAGCCGCGAACCCGGCCGCCGCATGGCCGACATGCCGCATGGCGAACAAAGTCAATCCGTTTTTGAGGACAATTCCCCCGACAAAGAGGGACAAAAGAATATCCAGCCGAACCGGCAAACCGAATATACTAAGAGCGCTGGTGACCATAGCCGATATCCCGGAAGTGTCATTCATTCCCTCGCCAGAGGAGATATTGAGCACAGGCAATATGGTCATGATCCCGAAACCCTCGGCCACTCCGGCAAGCAGGAGCAATCCAAGCGCCACGGCCGTGCGCCAAGGATAGGCGGTCACGAGGTAAAGGATTATTTTAACGGTGCTTGAAGGAAGCATCAAAAATCACTTTTCGTTTTTCGGAGCGGGCGTTTTGCGATTTTCATGCGGCCGCCCGGCCGGGCCGTCCCAATTCTGACGAATTCATGACACACATTACGGGCCGGTCCATTCCATGAGCCCCCTCAAATCCTCGCCGGGGGAGGAGTTCTCTTTGCCCAAACCTCCAGAACGCTCTTTCAACCCAGTCACGATGGCGCCCCGGGCAGACTCATTTCGAATCAGGTTCAGCATCACCAGGTCATCCATTGTCCTCATCTCTCCGTTTCCGTACCGAACCAGACGACCCGATTCTTTCACCAGATTTTTCAGGTGCCACAAAATCCTTCGAGACAGCTTTTCATTTACCGGACAAAAAAAGGCCGCCGAAAAATAGGGTTCGTATTTTTTCTTTATCAGTTCGACAGCCAATTCATTCCAATACCGGCGAAACAGTAAATCGTCCGAAACAACTTCTGAGCACCGCGATAAATACTTCCGCCATCCCGCCGCAAGGGCGGATTCCCTTTTCATGAAATCCACACTTCCATTCATCCGCTCGATCGGCAGTATGCATATCCCATCAACTTCGTTGTTCACGAATTCCACCTCGAGGGTGATTCCCCAATCGGTTTTGGGATATTTCCTGCCTTCCCCATAATCGAGGAAAAAATTCCCGAGACTGTAAAAAATGTAGCCGCCCTCATACTTCTCCCATCCCTGAGGAACATGGGGGTGGTGTCCCACGACAATATCCGCTCCATGGTTCACGATATTCCGCAATTGAATTTTTCGACTCGCCGGGGGCAGTGGAACTCTTTCGATTCCTCCATGCGCCAGGACAATCAATACATCCACTTCTTTTTTAGTATTGACAACAGCAGATTCCGCCAAGGGATCGGACACCCATGCCGTGCCGGGGTTGTCAGCGTCCGCAACGCCAAATTCCATCTCACACAACGACAAGACACCTACCCTGATATTTTGAATGTCAAAAAATACAGGTTTCAACGCTTCTCGAATATTATCGCCGAATCCACAAGTCTTCATTCCCAGCTGTCGACAATAATCCTGAGTGGCCACCGCACTGTCATACCCATTGTCCATAAAATGGTTGTTCGCCAATCCAACCGCCGAGAAACCCGCCTCCTTCATTACCGACAAAGCCCTCTCATCGGTCCCCAAGGAAGGCCCTACTTTTCTTATCCCTTTACTGTCCAACTTTAACGGCGCTTCGAGGTTGACGATTGCTAAATCGCCTTTATTTATTCTATCCGCCAATCCTCCGGACAGGATTCCCTGGGATTTCCCGCTCCCTTCCAGGGCATTTCCCCCGGAAGAGGGCCCATAATCACCGGCCGCGAACAGTTTCCACCTTGGCTCCGCCCCCGCACCCGCGGAACCGGGTTTGACTACGAACCCTTCGTCATAATCCGACGGTGCCATTGGGAAGACCTCTCAGCCATGTCTCTACATTGATTAACCGGAACAAGGTCTTCCATCCCTTTTTCCGCCCCGCTCTAAAATCATCGACCAATTTTTTAATCCGATCTGAATCCCCGAACGCTTCCAAGCGACTACCAGGAGAAGTCAGATCGTCAAGATAGCGGCCGAGGAGCTTGGGATTTGACAACCACTCATCGTAGGGAAGCAAAAATCCATTCTTCCGGCGGTATAGCAGATCGTTCGGTAAATATTTTTCGGCTATTTTTTTTAATATCGGCTTCGGCGTTTTCCCGCCGACGAGAACATTTCTCGGGATTTTGTTCATCACACAGGCAAGAGGATAATGGGTGAAAGGTACCCGGGTTTCGACGGAAGCCGCCATCGCCATTTTATCCTGACGCACGAGAAGCGATTCCAGGTAGGCCGATTGATCGACCGCGTAAACACGGTCTTGAAAATTATTAAACCGCCCGCTTACCTCTTCTCTAAAACCCGGATTAAGAATCAACCCGGGAAATAACAATTTCATATCCGCGATTAATTCGGACGATGAGGAAAACGCCGCCGCCCTAATTCCCGCATAGTAGCGAATTCCGGAAAAAGGCCAAAAATTCGGCCAAAGATCTTGGGGCAACATGCGGCCGATACGCTCTTTCGCTTTGACGCCCTTCAAAATAATATGACGCTGGTAGCCCCCAAAAAATTCATCGGCCCCTTCCCCGGTCAAAACCACCTTCGTCACTTTTCGAATCTCATCGCAAAGCAGCATAAGCATAACACATCCACCGTGCGGAACCGGGCCCTCCATATGGAAACACGCCCGCGGCAATGCGTCGGCGAATGATTCGCCATCGAGGGCAATTTCATGGTGGTCCATTCCGTACCGCCCTACCACCTTTTCCCGGTATACCCCTTCGTCGTAAACCGAACCGCCCAGGTCAACGCCGAATGTCGTTACATGACCGCCCGTTTCCACCGAAGTCATGGCGGCAACGAGACTCGAATCCACACCGCCGGAGAGTTGGACCGCATACCCAACGTCGCTTTGGAGATGAGTCCGAACGGAGGATGAAACGGCATCGATCGATCTTTCGCGGGCATCGCCCTCGGACAAGCTCTCGTCGTACTGAAGCGTATCGAGAGGGTCGCAAAACCGCCGCTCGCCGCAGGAACCGGATTTCAGATCAATGGAAAGTATTGTGCCGCCCGGTACTCGTTCTATGCCTTTCAAGTTACTCAACCGCCCTGCGGCCCAGGCAAAACAGAGCAATTCCGCCAAGGCAACCGGATCCGGGCGGGCCTCGTGAAGACGGGTCAGCGGCCGCATTTCGCTCGCCACCGCCACCAGGCTCCCCTTGTGCAGCAAGTATAAAGGCTTGATACCGAACGGGTCGCGGGCGACAACCGCCCGGTTTTTCAAACGATCAACAATAGCAAACGCGTACATGCCCTCGAGTTTATCCACCACCTCCTCGCCCCACGCCATGAACCCCTGGAGCAAAACTTCCGTATCGCCGGTGGTCTTGAACCGAACGCCCCTTCCTATTAACTCTTCGCGAAGATCGAGGTAATTGTAGATTTCGCCGTTATAAGCGAGCGTGTAACGGCCTGTCGGATCGCTCATTGGCTGGTCTGCGCCAGCTCGAGGATCCATTATCGCCAGGCGGCGAACAATCAAGACAAATCCGGACTCGTCCACCACGTCGCCCGAGTCCGGCCCCCGATGAAATAAATCCGAATTTATTTCATCAAGCAATTTTGGATCAAATTTACAACCCGGTTGAAATAGCGCAGCAAATCCACACATGAGAGGCCCTTCGAAACAACCGGCTCAACGTAACGCTATTTTTAATTATTAGAAGAGACACACACCGGAAAAAGGAAAAAGAGAATAACACCCACCGCTGCATCTTAATGCTGTCAGTTGGAATTCAGGGACACTCCAACGTACTCATCCGTAAAAGTCGAGTCGTGGGTCAAATCAAAAGCCTCGCCAATCGCTTTTCGAAGCTCCTCCCAGTCCACATGCGCACGGTTGTCTTCCGAAAACCATCCTTTAATCATGCGGCTCCTTCGCTCGATCATTTCCCTCGCGATCGGATCGAATTCTCCCAGCTCAAAATCAATATATACAATCGGCATTTTACTAATCATGGCTCCGCCCAGTGTGGTGGACGTATGGCAATCGAAAACGAGAACATCGGCGGAATACAAAACCTGCTCGAATAGCTCCAGATTCGGCGGGACATCCAGCGATTTCTCAAAAGCCGGGCTCAGGCGGCGAATGCTGTCGGGATGCGGCTTGTGCATGACGCCGTATCCGTTTTGGAGAAGCCATCCAAAAAGCCGCGCCTGCCAGTCCACCGCCACCACGTCGGGCATGAGAAGGCCCCCGTAGCGGGCGTGCTCACCGGGATAATACGTTCCCACGTACATGACCTGCAATTTTTCCTTGGCGGATTTTTTTTTCGCGTTTCCGGCAAGAGCATATTTTTTTTGAAGCGACGAAAAGTCGAATCTTCTCGCGGAAGGAGGCAGAGGGACTATTTCCGGAGGCTGCGGCTGGATCAGCAGATCCGGGCGGAGAAATTTTTTCAGGCCCGCGGCCTGACGCGGAGTCGACGTAACAAATCTGTCGCAGTTTTCGTACTCCGTCAAGATTTTGTCAAATTCCTTCATATGACCATCGCCCATGGCGTGATCGTGCCCCGTAACGTGCCCGCCGAGTTCCCGGACTGCACGGCGAAGAAGGCGAGCCCAAAGGAATCCGCCCGTTCCGGTCCAGAGCCGCCGGGGAATGCTGCCGGGCGCCTCAAGAAGACCGCGCAAACGCATATGGGCCAGAGAGATCGAATCCCTGACCATATCATGCAAATATTTGGCAATAAAATCAGGGAGGTTCAAATCCTCGGCCCGAAAACTCTCTTCGACCACCTCCACCGCCTCACCGGCCAAAACGGAGGCGGCCCTTTCCACCGAGGGCGGCGTTGAACCGTTTTTTTCGAGCCCGCCAAACCAAAGGTTCATCCTGCGAAAGGTGACCGTCTCGGCAATAGCCTGCGCATGCGCTTCGGCCATGGGCTGAACGTTTGTCGAAATAATTTCTTTTTGGAAACTGGGTCCAATGAGCCTCCGGCGAACGATCCCATTGGAGACGATAAGATCCCGCACAAATCGCGCTGGGGCGCGCAATGTGCTGAGCGGTGGAGGCCCTTTGCGCAGCCATGCCGGAATATCAATCTTCGGAATATCGGGAGAGCGGTTTTTCACAAACGATGCAACAACGAAACTGTAATCGGAAGGGTTAATTTTCAAACCGCCGCTTTTCGCCCTGCTGACCAGCAAATAATTGTTGAAGGCTGTGATGGATTCCAACAGAAAATAATGAAGAATGACGGAAAAAGCCCCGGCCACTTCGACATTTTTCGAAACCGCCCGCCTCCCGACCTGTACGAGGCCCGCCGCCGCCACGTCTCGCATTGAAAAGTGCTCTTTTATTTCCACGGGCCAGCAAAAATTCTTGACGCCGGTCCCGTCAAGTTCTATCCGGCTCATATCGAGCTCAATCACATTCATTGCTCTTACCCCTACCCTCGAGGAAAGTAGTAATATTTAGTGAGTCAAATACTGACTTTCACGTGAAAATATTTTTTCCAATTGATTTTCAGTCTGAATTATTATGTCTTCGGGATACCCACCTGAATAACATCCCGGTCGTCTTCCCGAAGGGCGCCCCAATCGCCGAGCTCGGGGCGAAGCGGAGCAGCCAGATCGTTTGCCCCGTGAATGCAATTTTGACAAAGCGTACCAACCAGATCGCCAGACAGATGGCGGCGGCGAAACGAGCGAAAATGCTCCCCAGCCCAAGCCTCTTTAAGGGAAACTTCATTGAGATCCACCATAGCCAACTTGTTCTGATAGTCGTTGCAACACCCCCTGAGATATCCCTCCCGGGTGATGTTGATCTGATTGAAAGGAATATGGCAGGTGTCGGGAATGGTGGGAGAAATCGGCAAATTGAGCATTTGGCCGGCTTGGTTGGCGGCCGGGATATAAAAGATTTCGTCAACCAGATGCGTAACAGCTTTTTGGAGCGCCGGCAGGGAGGCGGCGTTCTCCGGGACCTCGACAAACGACACCGACAACCTGATCTCCTGTGGGCAGGATTTCCGGTACTCACTGACGAACGCTAAATTCTTGAGGGCTTTTTCGAAATGATCCCGGCCATGGATTTTCTTGTAGGTTTCCCGATCCCCTCCGTTGATCGAGAATTTAATCGAATGAATTCCCGAATCCATAATGCCCTTGAACCTATTTTCGTCCCCCAGCGAACCGTTGGTCGAAAAATATATGTAACTGAAACCCAGGTCCCGGCACGTGGCGATGTGATCCTCCAGCTGCTTGCAGGCCAAGGGCTCGCTTCCTCCGTGCAACCCCACCTCGCGCACCCCGAGTTCATACGCCTGCGCAGCGATATCCTTGAACAATTCCGGGTCAATGACCTGGCTCGGCCGGGTCATCAATGGATAGGCGCAAAAAGCGCATTTGTGATTGCAAATATTCGCTACTTCAACAAGCATGGTATTCGGAACCGGAGGAGCTTCGCTTAATACGGCATTTTCAATAGATTCCGCATATCGATCCCAAAGCCGGCTGCTTTCCTCGACTTTTTGTCTCTCTTCAATAAGCTTGGGAAGTGCCAGGCGCTTGGGTTTTCCGGAATCGTTCATCCATATCTCCTTTCGGATCCAACCGGTCCGAATAGCGATCAGTTTAGATGTTCATTTCTAAAAATACTTGTTTCACGATAGATGCTCAATACACGATTGTAAACAGCGGCACTAAGGGCAATTATAAATATTTTAGGTACTTCATATTTTCTCACCGATGAACTCAAGGTTACCACTGCCGTATAAAATTTTACTAATCGGATTCTCCACATGATAATGAAGAGGAGCAAAATATTTTCTGATGTTTTTCCTTTTTACGTAACGGTGCAACCTACGCGTATTGTTAAATTCATGCTTTCCATACAGACCGATTACATATTTTTCATCAATAGCCAGACGAACTGGTGCCTGGATTCCATTTTGAACGAATACACAGAAATCAAGATCAAATAGGTCTTTTACGAAAGAAAGGTCAATTTCTTCTCCTGTGAATTTCTTGGCCTCTTGAGTCATAAAAATGGCAACTTTTTCAAAATTATCCGGGTCAATATTATCGATTAACTTCTTAAAATCCTCATTATTTCGATAATACATCCTTAATGCAGGAAAGATCGCTTCCTCAAATAACCCACCTACCAGACCAAAAACAGTATAGAGATAGCCACCTACCTTCGTAACGCGAGCAAGTTCCGAAAAAGCAATATTCACCTCATCAATGTCATTTGGGTGGAGCATCACGCCGTGACAAGAAACGAAATCAAAATAATTGTCTTCAAATGGGAGATCGAGAACACTACCAGTGGAAAATTTAACATCTTTTAGTGGTATGTCGAAATTTTCTAGGCTTTCTTGAGCCACTTGAATAAAATCGGTGCCGATATCAACTCCGTGGAGTTTTCTCGCCCCGAAACGCCAGAGAGGTATTAACAACTTCGCTGTATCACCACAACCTGCATCCAGAACCCGTTTCCCCTTGAAGTAATCTGCACCGAGTCCAAAATAGTCCAGTGTAAACATATTAATGAATCTTTCCATTGCAACACGATCTTGAATGATTCTCTGATGCTGTTTGTGAAAAATCTCACGCGTTTCTTTAGAGTAATCAACCATGGTTTCTCCCATAATAAAATAGAACATTAAACCGGCTTTCCCCAGATGGCCTCTTGGATAACGAAAATCTATAAAATCACTCTCATGAAGAACTCAAAAATCGCCCCTCTGCCAATCATACGCCCCACCAATGACCGTGAGACCCGTCAGGGAGCGCATTTTGAGGCCCAGGCAATTCTAGACTCCGCATATCGATCCCAAAGCTGGCCGCTTTCTTCGACTTTTTGTCTCTCTTCCAGCAGCTTGTTAAGCTTCAAGCGCTCGGCATTACGAGAATCGTTCATCCATATCTCCTTTCGGATCCAACCGGTCCGAATTATAATCAGTTTAGGTGTTCATTTAAAAAATACTCGTTGAGCAATGTATCAAAAGAACGGCGCCAACTATTAGCAATCGAACCCGCCAGAGGGATTCAATCAAATTTTCTTCTCTCCGGATTCTGTGCCGGAGGACGATATGTCCTCCCATCGCAATGCCGTCCCCCGTTTCATATTATTCAGTGCGTGCAGCCCGAGAACATTTGGAAGTTCCTTGGGTGGAAGTCCGTTTCCCGGACGAATCGACCGGATATTTTTCGCCGTCAACTCCTCGCCAGACGAAATATCCTCGACCACATAAATGGATCTCCTGAATATCTGATTCTGATCCTCGCTCGGTTTAATGTCGTAATTCACGCGCCCCAACGACTCCCATGCCTGGGCGCATCCATCGCAAAGCTTTTTCAGCTCCCCGGGCTCCAAAGAAAAAGCCGCGTCCGGGCCACCGTCCGACCTCTTAATGGTGAGATGTTTTTCAATTAAACACGCGCCCAATGCCACTCCAGCCACCGGCACGGCGGGGCCCAAGGTGTGGTCCGATAGCCCGGCGATTACGCCAAACTTTTCGGCGAGATCGGGGATTGTGCGCAGGTTGCTGTCCTCCACCATCGTCGGATATCCGCTGACACAATGCAGTAGCACCAAACCACCGCATCCGTTATTTCTCGCGGTTTCCGTGGCCTCGCGAATTTCATCGAAGGTGGCCATCCCGGTGGAAATGATCATCGGCTTTCCTGTCGATGCGACCTTGGCGATCAGAGGAAGATCAATCACCTCGAATGAAGCAATTTTATACACGGGCGAATCCAGGTCTTCGAGAAAATCAACCGCCGTGCCGTCAAACGGCGTGCTAAAAACCGCAAGGCCCAGCTCTCTTCCCTTCCCGAAAAGAGCTTCGTGCCACTCCCACGGTGTGTGCGCCCATTCGTAAAGGTCGTAGAGTTTGTTCCCGTCCCAGAGCCCGCCTTCGATGAGAAATTCCGGGCCGTCATGATCAATGGTTATCGTATCGGCCGTATAAGTTTGAATCTTGACCGCATGTGCGCCGGATTTCTTCGCCGCCTCCATAATCTGAAACGCACGGTTGATATCTCCGTTATGATTTCCCGACAACTCGGCCACGATATAAGGCGGGTGCGCCGGGCCTACGAGGTGTCCGTTAATTTTGATTTCTTTCACTTTCATCGTGCCACCAGAGATTACCCGAGCCCTTTCGCCGGCTTCCCCATCACCCCGCGACTAGACTCTTGGGCCGGGTTAGTTTGTCGATCTCCCGGACCGTCCGCTCCACCCCCCGGCCGTCGCAGGCGGCCGAAGCGGCGCCGCCGATTTCCAGACGGCGCGCGGAATCTTCGGCCAGAAGCGCGATAGCGCCCGCGATATCTTCCTCGGAAACCTCATGAGTCCATCCGAGGACTATCGCCAAGCCGCTCTCTTTTACAAATTGCCCTTGAAGACGCTGGCTCTCGGCCCGGATAATCACAATCGACGGGAGCCCGAGGCAACACCGCTCCCAGGTGGAAACCCCGGCCGCGCCCACCGAAAGATCCGCCGAGGCCATAAGCCCGGCCATATTGCTCACATCGGTAAGAACCCTCACTCGTTGGGGCATCTCCTCGGCGATTTTATTGACCTTCTCCAGGTTCGGGGATTGAGAGCCCATTACCACATCCACGGCGGCGTCCGCTCCCGACCGGGCCACTCCCCGAAGGGCCAGGCTATTGACGTCCTCCGGGTCGGTCGCGCCGAGACTGATCAGAATTCGCCGGACGGCGCCGGCCTTCATGCGGCGGGACAGCGCTTCTTCCCGGGCCGCCGGAAACTGCTCCCGAAGCAGAGCGTAATCAGGCCCCAGAAGCATCCGGCATTCCCGATTGACGCCCGGAGCGTAGTCCTCCCGGCCCCTCCCCAAAGTCTGATCCAAAAGGAAATCGCAGTCATGAGGCCGGTTGGCCAGATCGTCGATGACAAGAATCCCATCCGCCCAGGAGCGGCATGCGCCTTCAAATTTTTCATCACGCCCGTAATGGTCAACGATGAGAAAGACGTATCCATCGCCCCATTTCGAAGCGATATCAGCCGGTTCATCCCCGGCGGGGCCGCTCAATATTTGAATGGCATGGCCCGAGTCATTTAGCGCGGGTACGGTGTCCGGGGTTTTTCCCGTTACCGCGAATACGCATTTCCACCCTTCTTTCGAAAGGCCGTCCGCGAGAGACAGGCAACGAATCAGATGTCCTCCGCCGATCTCCGGAGAGGCCTCGGTGCGAAATACCGCGGTCCGCTTCACGGCGGGATTACTCATGGTCGCCGGGAACCTCGGGAAAGCCTCTCCGGGGAAATAGTCATTTCGGCGAACTGAAGATCTTCTTCGCTATCAATGTCAACCGAACGCTCAATCGGCATTTCATACCCAAAAAGCGGTTCACCAAAATACGTTTTTTCTCTTTGAAAAGCCTCGACATCGAGAATCTGAATCGCGCCGTTCGGCCGATACGCAGGGGGAAGTTCCTGCGATTTCATTCCGGTATAGTCGGGAAAATAATGCGTCAATTTATCGTTTTCACCCAGTCCCATCGCCGCGAAAGGGGTATGGCCGAACCGGGAAACGCTCATCAAAAATGACCAATGATTCTCACGGAAACTGGCGTACGCCACCCGAATATCATCGGCATTCCGGAACGGGCATGTCGGCATCAAAATAATCATGGAGTCGAACTGATCGCCGGATCGCTCCAACTCATCCAGGGCATGGAGCGCGACTTCGACCACACCGGCCGGATCCCGCGCCAGCTCCTCTGGCCGTATGAACGGAACTTCGACTCCAAGGTCACATGCGATATCGGCCACTTCCCGGTCCTCGGTGGAAACAATCAGCCGATCAATCACACCGCTTTCGCGGGCCGCCTCCACCGTCCAGGCAATCAGTGGACGCCCCCCAAGGGGGAGGATGTTTTTGCGCGGGAGACGGGTTGAGCCGCCCTTGGCGGGAATCAGCCCCAATACACGGTCCTGAGTCATCGGCTCGAACGGCCTCTACCGTTTCGCAAAAAGCCACCAGTTGCTGTCATCGCTTGAGTCCAATGGTTGCCACAAGAAGCCGTAATCAAGGACGCGCAAGCCGGGATGCCGCTCAATATAGAAACGGCCAAAGTCCCTCTTGAACAAGTACCCCTCCATGTCCCGATATTTCACTTCTTCGGGTTCATGAGAAAAATACTCGATGCAGACGATGTAATGCCGCGCCACCCGAAAAATTTCATCGACCATCCCGCCGAGGTCATCCGGCGCGACATGAATCAAAACCCCCGACGTAAAAACGAGGTCGATTTCCTCGTCATCATAGGGAAGGCTGAATCCGTCGCCCTCCTTGATCGCAACATCCTTAAGCTCGGGATTATCCCGGACGGCCTGGCATGCAGCCGGATTCGGCTCCACGGCATGAAGATCATCCGTAAAATGCCGCAACGCGACAAGATTCCGGCCGATATTGCAGCCAACCTCCAAAATGCTTTTTGGCTTCGGAGTGACGGCATGCCCAAGAATTTTCCCCCAGTCCCGGATCAGGCGCTGACTATCTTCATCCGTAATCCTGTTGTTGTTCCGCTTGGAATATTCACTGCCAAATTCGGAACGCCAAAGATCCAGTTGTTTCGTCACCGGTCATTTCCTCTTCTAGAAGATATTCGACATCAGGCCGGAGGACTTTCGGCTTTCTCCGCCGGCTCAAAGAATCTGGAATTTTTTCGGAAATTCGTCCAGCCTTGGATCGCCGAGTTTTTCCGGGGGAGACGCCTCGTTGTAATAAAGATTTTTGTTGTGCGGCGCGAAAGTTCTGTCCTCTGACTGAGCAACGCGCGCCGCCTCCTCCGAATCTCCGATCTCATGCCGGGTAATACTATCTTTTGGCTCCCAGGAACCATCGTTTAATTTTTCCCACACCAATGAGTCCCTCATCGGCTCCACAAGCTTATAAAAATCCTCGGTCTTCATGCCCATGAAATCGCAGTACATGGCCAATGTCGAAGGTTCGGTTGCATCGTATTGTCTTACCATCTCGATGCCTTCCTCCCGCGTCATTCGCCCGTGACGAATTTCGATGCTCGCATCATCCGTAGCCCGCCCGTAACCGAATTTTAAATATTTCAAATAATCGTGAACATCGTTCGCATGGTCATCAATTTTCGCATATATGTTAAACGTGCGATCCCGCCTGTATGTAATGGGGGCGAAATCCCACTTCTCCATCATCGTTTCACCCTGATACTTGGCGTCCCATACGACAAAATTGCTTAGATAGATGCCGCGAACTTCCGTTTCCGCAATTTCATCGTCGGAGGGATAGACATACGGGGCGATGTCTTTTTCCGTGATACCTCCCTTTCCCACCAGGTCATGAGGTTCCAATCCACGCATGTCGTGTTCCTTGCGTGTCCATTTCGTGAACTCAACGAAATCCTCCAGCGTCACCAAGCCGGTGAGTTCGGCGAACCCATGCTCTCCCCATACGATGAGAGGAATGTTGTAATGAACCGCCACCTGAAAAGGGAAAGTTCGAATGCCGGCATGATAATGCCAGGTCAGGTCTCCCACCGTTTCGAGCATGTACCTCGATATCCGCCTGACCGAATCCACGCCCGCCGTATATCGAACCAGGTCAAAACCGGACTTCGACACAAGATTTTCAAGATTTCTAACCCCGGAGGGGGCATTGAAAGCATGATTGAACTTCACCAGAAGGGGATTCATTCCGTATTTTTCTTTCAGGAGCCATACCTGATAGTGGGAATCTTTCCCGCCGCTGACAGGGACAATGCAATCGTGCGAATTTCCCCGCTCACGGGCCATTTTCTTGGCTTCGTCGAGAATCTGACCGAGCATTTCCTCCCGCTCATTCCAGCTAATCTCAAGCTCCCCGCGGCTCTCGTGGTACCGGCATCCGCTGCAAACGCCTTCGTCATCCATAATGATGGTTGGTTTGGCATTCGCCGGGTACATGCATCTAGCGCAATATTCCAAGTTGTTTCCCCAGTTATGGTTAAAAAAAGTTAAATGAAGGGAGAGATACTAAGCTCCATGCCGGCCTTCCTTGCGAACCGGGATACCGGCATTCGCAAGAAAAGATTTCGCTTTTTTCGTACTCTGCTCCGTGTAATGGAAAATGTTGGCAGCGGCGGCGGCCTCCGCGCCCACGCCGATTCCTTCGGCCAGATGGTCCCATTTGAATACGCCGCCAAAAGCGATCACGGGCAGATCTACCGCCCCGCATATTTCGGTCAATGTTTTCAGGTCATATCCTTTGCGGGCGCCGTCGTGATCGATTGAGTTGAAAAAAATTTCCCCCGCCCCAAGATCGCGCGACTTATGCGCCCACATGACAGGGTCCGAGTTGGTCATTTTCCGGCCGCGATCAACCGCGACCCTGACAGTCCCTTCTTCGTCCCGCTTCACATCGATTGAGGCCACAATACACTGGCGGCCGTAACGTTTCGAAAGAGTCCGGACCAGGTCCGGATTATCCGCCACGGCCGTATTGAGAACCAATTTATCCGCCCCGCTTCGCAATAAACGCTTGGCATAGTCCTCGTCACCGATCCAGCCACCCGCTGTCAAGGGGACAAAACATTGCCTGGAGACGTTGGAAACCACCTCGGCGAATTGTTCGCGCGAACTTTCCTCGCGCGTTACATTCAGGATGACGATTTCGTCAATGGCCCATTTATTGAACGCTTCAATCGCGTGAACAGCGTCGTAGTGAATGACATTCGTATGCTTGAATCGAATGCTTTGGACCACCTGGCCTTGCCGAAGGATTAATACGGCGATGAGACGTTTCTTTAACACAGGAAATACCTTGCACCGAGAAATTCAAAAATTATTATAGGGAGATAAAATTCCGAAGAAGCTGCAATCCCACTCCCTGACTTTTTTCGGGATGAAATTGCATACCTAAGACATTACCGCTAGCCGCGATGGAAACGAAAGGAACACCGTAATTCGAAGTCGCCAATACATTGGATTCATCCTCGCACTGCACATTGTACGAATGGACAAAATAAACGTCGCTTCCAGTTTCGATATCCGAAAATACCGCGTGGTCGCGACTAAATTCGATGGCATTCCAACCCATGTGGGGCACTTTCAATCCGGCCTCTTGGGGAAATGAGACGACATGCGCATTCAAATAACCGAGGCCTTCATGGAAACCATCTTCTTCCGAGTCCAGGCATATGAGTTGCATTCCGAGGCAAACGCCAAGTAATTGATTCCCCCGGGAGACATGTGCGTTTAGAGACTCCGTCATTCCGCTCTCGTTCAGGTTTTCCATCGCCTCCTGAAAAGCGCCCACTCCGGGAAGGATTGCTTTTTCAAAGGGACCCAAATCCTCCGGTTTACCGATCAGCTCCCCCTCCGCGCCCACCTCATCGAGGGCGTTCAGCACCGACCTGATATTGCCCATTCCGTAATCAATTACCGCGACAGACGAACTAGTCATGGCAACTCTCTATTATTACAGATCGATATCCGTCCATTCGATCCGGGCGCCTTTGGACTTCGCCGTCTTGAGCGTCTTTCCGACAAGCGCATCCACCTCCGAGGGAGGAATCCCGTCGCCGGGGCGTCTGTAGTCGAAATCGGACTCGGCCAACACCCTCCCCGCCTCCATATCTTCCATAGCGTGCACGCTCCGCCTGATAATCTGCCGTTTTTCTTTTTCAGCCGGATGCAAAATCCTGCGCGGCGACCCGAGCGCCTGCTCCAAGTCCCGAATGACTTGCACAAACTGCTTCGTGTCAGATGGCTCCAGCGACATGATGTGTTCGATGCTCCGCGTCGTCCTGTCCAGCGATATGGTTTTTTCCACCAGGTTCGCTCCGATTACCACAGCCGCCACATCCATGTCCCAACCCGGTGAGTGATCCGAAAATCCAATCGGAAACGCGAACATTTGCCTGAGCGACTTGATTATTCTCAGATTGATGCTATCGAGGCGTGCGGGATATCCGGAGGGACAATGATGAATAATGACGTTTTCGTTTCCTTCTTCCCGGATAATATCGATAGCCGCCTCAATCTCTCCGATCGTGGCGTTCCCCGTATCGAACTGCAAACATAAATTCGAGCGGGCCGCTTTCCGGAGCAGCGGAACATGATTCACGTCCGCCGACGCGATTTTGATTGAATGGCACCCCAATTCGACCAGCATATCGATTTCCTCGGGAAAACAGATCGTGGCGAAAAACGCGAGCCCGAGAGAATCGCTGTATTGTTTCAGCTCTTTCCATTCCCCCGTATTCAGCACACGGCGGCAGAGGATATCGTAGAGAGGCTCAGTAACGGTTTCGGTCGCTCCGCTTTCGCGGTCGATTAACACGTCATAACTAAAGGGAACCGATCTGTCGGCGACAAGGCGATCCGGATCGATAACTTGAAACTTTACGGCATCCGCACCGGATTCGGCAGCGCAGGCCACCAGCTTTTTCGCCGATTCCAGTCCGTCGTGCGTTGGTCCCGCTTCAAAGGTTATAAAACAAGGATGGCCATCTCCCACCGAACGGTCCCCAAATTTTACCATCGTTCTTTTTCCTTCTCTGACAGAAGTTCTTGTTGCTCCATGGACGAGGAGGAAGTTTCCACCCCTTCCACCAAATAATTTCCCAACGCCATATATGGCAACTTGCTATCCTGAAATGCGCGAACCGCATCGCTCGCGGTACAAACAATCGGTTCCTCATGCATATTGAAACTCGTATTAATTATATTAGACAGTCCCGTAAGCTCATGGTACGCACTAAGGATCTTGTGGAATTCGGGGTAGCGTTCACGCGAAACTATCTGTGGACGCGCCGTTCCATCGACATGCACGGCGGCCGGCGCCTCTTTGAGCATTCGCTCGGTGCAATCAAAAGTAATCGTCATATAGTTCGCGGCATTCCGGCTTTTTTCAATATCCTCGAAATAAAGGTGAGCGTGCTCCGCCAGGGTCGCTGGCGCGAAAGGCATGAATTCAGAGCGCTGGAGCTGTTTGTTGAGCCAATCGTTAACGGTCTTATCGCCGGCGTGGAAAAGGATGCTCCGATTGCCCAAGGCCCGCGGGCCATACTCCATCGGTCCGGAGCACCGGGCCACCACGTTCCCCTCGGCAAGAAGTTCGGCAATGCGGACTTCAATTTCGGGACACCTGCTAAAGCGCAAACCGCTTCGCGAAAGAGCCGGATCGATTTCAGAATCATATGGAGCATGCCCCAACAGAACACCGTTGATGGCCGCCGGACTTCCGCTATTCATCCCGGAATTCGCCAACCATGCCGCTCCCGCCGACAAGCCGCCGTCGCCCATGTTTGGAAATACGAAAACTTCGCTCACCGACGGGACCTCACGAATTCGTTGATTCAGCTTCACGTTCGCGAAGACGCCTCCCGCCAAGGCCAACCGAAATTTCCCGCGCCCCAACCCTGATACAAGTTCACAAACAACTTCCTCCAAAGCCCTTTGGGTGGAAGCCGAAATATCTTCCCTCGGGAAATCAGCGACGAATTCCTTTAAATGCTGATTTTCGAAGCGCGGCGCGTAAATACCATTTTCCATTCGGCCGATGAAACTTTGCTTTTGAGGATCGTAATCAATCATTGCCCGAATTTCCGGGTATGACCGGGGGTCCTGACAGTAGGCAGCGAGACCAAGAACTTTCCCCTCGTGGCGGTGTGGGGTGAAACCGAGCGCTTTCGTCACACTGCCATAAAAATAACCGAGAGAATCGAATGTATGCGATCGCGAAATAAATTTTAAATCGCCGTTATCCACTTCCCAAAGAGTGGCGGAGGCATCTTCTCCCCAGCCGTCGGCCGTTAAAACAAAGCACTCATCCCAACCCGACCCGAAGTATGCGCCGGCCGCATGGGCCTTATGATGGGGGTAAACCTTGACCGGGCGGCCCAATGAATGAATTTCCGCAAGATATGCGGGAGTCCGCTCTCCCAAGACCATTCGTTCATGCTCAAGCCGGCTTTGAATGTGCGCTAATTGCGCTTCGCGCACGTCTTCCGGCAAATCCGCCGCAAGAATTTGACTTTCCTTCTCCTCGAAAGGTTTCGGATCAGGTACGGACGGCGCTTCTCCATGAGTGGCTATCAGATCGATATCCTTGAGCTCCAACCCAGCGATATCAAGTACCGCCTTAATGGCGCCCTGTGGCACCCCGTACCATAGCTTGGTCCGGTTTAGGCGCTCCTCGCTCACACCTGCTACAAGCTTCCCGTCCCGGATGACCACCGCCGATGCATCTGAAAGAAACGCAACGCCAAGAATATTCACGATCAAACACCTTTATGATAAAAACGAGCCTTCAAAGTTTAGATACCTCTTCCTCAAGCGTCGGCATTTTCGTTTTTAAATCTGTTTCGATTTTGGTCACATCCATTCGCATATCGGCGGGCCTTTTCGCCCTGTTCGGTTGCATTTTCATTTTTCCCAAGATGGCTTTTTCCGTACTAAGTCCCAGGTGCCGAGCCACGGAAAGTCCGAATTCCGCTTTTGAGGTTCCATCCCTGGAGCCCAGGTTATATATACCTCTCAATCCTTCTGAAACTGAACGAAAAACCAAATCACACAACGTCTTCATATGCAGCGGCGAAAAAAAAACATCCGAAAAAAGAGTGACCTCCTTCATTGCCCGAAAATTATCGACGAAAAAATCGCTCAAACTGCTGCGTCCGGGAGTATACGATGGTCCGAAAAAGTTCGTTCGAAATACCAGTCCACCCGAATGAGTCAAAACCGCCTTCTCTCCAGCGAGTTTGCTCCGGCCGTATACATTCACCGGATCTTCCAAGCCCTCGGCATGCGGTCCAGGCCTGTCGGGATAAACTTGATCGGTTGAAATGCCCACGAAGCAAACGTCGGATGAAAGTAAACCGGCAAGGTTTTCCGCTACCTTTGTATTGAGATCAGACGCCAAGTGCGGATCTTTTTCACATAAATCCACATCCGTCAGCCCCACGGCATGGACAAATATGTCCGGGTCCGTATTTTTAATTAATTTCTTCGTTTCGTCCGGGTCGATGAGGTCGGCAGAAAAATCTCCACTTGTTCGCGAAGTCGTAAATACATCCCCCCACTCCTTCGCTGCCATGGCCAAATAAGGTCCGAGCAAGCCGCTCGCGCCAGAGACGAGGATTCGAGGACGTGTCATCTAGGATCTTGGGCTAAAACGCCTCTGCCACTTCGTTTACCATTTGCAAAATCGCCTTAGTATCCAGCCAATTCTTATTCGTATCGCTGCTATACAGAAACATCTCGGGCACCCTTGAAGCGCCTATATCGAGGTATGTATCCTGGGACCAGGATACATGGCCAGGCGCGATGATATATCGATCTTCCAACTCCAATGTGGATCGGGCATCATCCGCCGTGATGAGAATCTCGTGGATTTTCTCTCCCGGCCTGATTCCAACAATGCGATGGGGCAACTTCGGAGCCAATGCGGTAGCCAGATCAACAATTTTCATGCTGGGTATTTTCGGAATAAAAATCTCGCCGCCACTCATCATCTCCAAACATGAAAGGACAAAATTTACGCCTCTGTCCAAAGTAATCCAAAATCTCGTCATTCTCTCGTCGGTTATGGGGAGCTCTTTTTCGCCCTCTTCAATCAACTTTTTAAAAAACGGAACCACGCTCCCTCGAGAGCCAACTACGTTGCCATACCTAACGACGGAAAACCGGGTCCCGATTGACCCGCTCAGGTTGTTGGCAGCGACAAAAATTTTGTCAGCCGCAAGTTTACTTGCACCATACAAATTCAGGGGGCTCACGGCCTTGTCGCTTGATAAGGCAATTACTCGCCTCACATTAGCTTGAAGCGCCGCGCAAACCACATTCTGGGCGCCGATCACATTGGTATTTATGCATTCAAACGGATTGTATTCGGCGACCGGCACCTGCTTTAAAGCGGCGGCGTGGACCACATAATCGACTTCCCGCATCGCCATTTCCAATCGGCTGACATCCCGCACATCACCAATAAAAAACCGAAGGCAATCTCGCTTTTCTTTTTCGAGATCCCTTTGCATTTCAACTTGCTTGAGTTCGTCCCTGGAAAAAATGATCAGCCTGTGCGGCTCATAGGCATCCAATATTGTTCGGACGAGTCGCTTCCCAAATGAGCCGGTCCCGCCGGTCACAAGAATGGTTTTCCCGTTTAGATCAATTTTCGAAGCTTCGAAATCGCTCATATTCCCTGACTTTATGAGTTGGGAGGAACCGAAAATCCAACCGATTCGACCATTGGTGAGTGGATAAACTCAAGATACATTCAAATTCAAATTACACCGCTTCTACCGGAGGAAAGAGTGCGTTCCTTCGGAACGCTTCTATTTAAAATTCAGGGCAAACCACTATTCGATCCCTCAAATCCCCAATTTCTCCCAAGCGCGACTGCACTAATGTAACGTCCTCGATCCCTATCAAACAAATTTTATCGAACGATTTTTTATCGAATTTCTTGAGAGCACTTAGAGGCTCGACCGGATAACCTAAAAACCAGCGAGTGTTATTATCATCTTCCGAAAAAAATTGAGCTATCTCGATTTTTGCTTGCTGCAGGGCTAACGTAAAAAGTTCGGCAAACTCCCCTGTCCCCACCAGCACCACTTTTTGCACATCCTCTTTCCTTAATTCTTCCGCATAAAGCATCAGCCTCTTGCGTATTTCACCGTAATAGGAAAGAGAGTACTGAAGATATTCCGCGGTCAGGCGAGATTTTTTGGCGACCCCCTTGGGCGTAAGCAGATAACGCATCCGCCGCCCGGGAATCGTGGCTACCTTGAAGTAACCTTTTCTCACGATTCGTTTTATGAAGGCGTTAACCAGCCCAAGCGAAATATTCAGACTTTGGGCCAGTTCCCGTTGCGTAGCGATCCCTTCGTTCTTAAATACTTCCTCCATTAATTTAAGTTCCTGGATATCCTCTTTACGCAAATCAATGACTCCGATAAGCCCAGAACAAGAGGACAGACAAAGCTCCGCCCTCTCGATTACATGACGAAAATCACATAACCCTTTAAGTTACAAATAGCTACATCTACAAAACTTGGGGTTCGAGCGCCAATAACAGTCCGACTCATTTTCGAAAATTTCTAGAAAATAAATCCGACTAAGCCTTAAGAGTCAATTGGCCTATGTCATCTTGCGAATCCCGATATTCACGAAACTTTTGCTAAAATATTTTCATTCAAAGCCACCGAAACGAATCGCTGCATTAGCGAAATATTTACCACCAGATGGCATTTACGACCTCTGCGAACAACAACACCCTCGGCTCCGGAAAACGGCCCTTCCTCGACCCTGACTCGATCTCCCTGACATATACCCGAAACAGGAGCTAACAATTCTCCGCTATCAACAAGAATTCGAAGAGAATCAATTTCGCTTCTTGGAATCGGAATAGGACAACTATCCACTCCTAAAACACGCACAACCGAACGAACCGTAATGACCTCACGCATCCAGTGGTCCCTTGTACTTGGCTCTACAAAGAGATATCCGGGAAAAAGAGGGATTGAAATTTGCGTGCGGCGGTCTCTCCGGCGACTCCATGCCATCTTTTCGGGGAGAAATACGCTATGGCCAGCCTGAACCAGGGAATCTCGGACTATCCGTTCATGCCGGCTTTTTGTATGAACCACATACCAATCCATCATCACCCCAAAGGTTGTGCAAAAGAACACAAAAGCATGGCGATATCATCCTAAAAATCAATTACATATATGTTCATTTCTTGAACTTTAATCGTTCAGATTATGAACACACAAGCAAGTGACTTGTCAATTAAAAAGTGAAGGATTTTTCTATGGACGGAAAAATTACGGAATTCCCTTTGAATAGTGCCGGCCGATGAATTTCAACTAATCTAGAGGATTTCCCATTAGGGGATATCCTCGCAATTACCTCCCTGCCATTAGGGGATATCCCCGTCATTACTTCCTTATCGTTTGGGAATATCCCCGTAATTATCTGCCTATCCTTTAAGGTAAAGAGCCTCCAGATCATTCGCCAGCCGGTTAATGGAGTAGCGCTCTCGCACCCGGTTTCGCCCCGCCCGGCCCATTTCGACGGCTCGATTTCCATCTTCCAGCAGGAATTTCATTGCCCGAGACATTCCCTCCTTATCTCCCGGGCGAACCAGAGCCCCCACGGGAAGTTCGTCAAACCCATCCTCGGGAATTTCCGATCCGGATTCATTCCACCCCGCCAAATCCGGAACGCCGCCCACCGATGTCGCGACAATCGGACATGCCGCCGCCATCGCCTCGATCAGGGAAAGGGGGGTTCCTTCATTTCGTGAGGTTAATGCCACAAGATTCAAGCTTTCGTATATGAGAGGAAGATCAGACCGCCAGCCAACAAAATGACACCTATCCTCAATTCCCAGTTCACGAACTTCCGCCTCGAGGCTTTCGAGAAGCTCGCCTCCGCCCACGATGACAAAATGAGCCATCGAAACCTTCTCATCCCTGGTTTCCTTAATTAGTGAAGCCGCCGCCCGGAAGAAAATTGAATGGTCTTTAATCGGTACCAAGCGACCGATGATTCCCACGAGGGGCGTATCCGCATCAACCCCCAGCTCCGCCCGAAAGGAACTTTTTCCTGACACACTTTCTTCGCACGCCAGATAAGGCTCAAGCTCGATGCCCAAAGGAACGATACTTATTCTTTCCCGGGGAGCCACGCCCAATCGAGCCAATTCCTCCCGGAGCGAAGGGCTCAATGTAATCAGATTCGTTGACACTTTTGCCAACAGCCTTTCAATTTGCAGGAAAATCCACTCTTTAAATGGTGAGAAATATCCGTGAAGTACATGCCCATGAAACGTGTGGTAGACCTGAAGCGGCAAGGAGCTCCATAGTCCCTTCATATGGAACCGCCGATAGAGGAAGGCGGCGGCCCGGCCCGCGCCGCCGGCTTTAGCGGTGTGTGTGTGAACAATATCCGGCTTTAACCTGTGTAATAGCCAAAAAAGCTTCCACACCAGGAGGAGATCCTGCGTAGGGTGAATTTCTCTCCCGAGGACATCGATTTTTATTGGATGAATATTCCTGACAAACGCCATGTCCTCCATGGACGCTTCATCTTTCCCCACTTCGCCAACCGCCAATTCGGATATCCATCCTTTTTCCCGGAATTTTTCCGTCAAAAGGATGACATGGCGGGCCGGACCACCCACATTGAGGCGTGCAATAATGCGAAGGATTCGCAAAGGCTTGTTTTCAGACATGCCGGGAACTCAAAAAAAAGGGTGGTTCTTCTTAAATATCGACTTCATCATATATCATTAAAAACTAATATGTCCGAGTCCCCTGCTTCTTGACCATAATTCATCGATCAAATTCCGGGTTTGTTTCATGCCATACTAATTGGCATATTGCGGGAATCGATTATCGGGGGAGATAATTCGCTAATTTTCCTGATGGATTTTAATCGCCCAGGCTTAATTCTCACATAAAAGAGGCTTTTTATTTCCATGCGAGTACCCCAGTTCGACCTAACGAACCAAACAGAGCGAATTCAGGCCGAGATTCATGTGGCGATTGAAAACGTGATGGATCATCGGCAATTCATATTAGGACCAGAGATCGAAGCCCTGGAAAAAGACTTATCCGACTATTGCGGCGCCAGGCATGCCGTCGGCGTATCGTCGGGGACCGATGCGCTGTTGCTCGCCCTGATGGCCCTCAATATTTCTCCGGGAGACGAAGTCATCACAACTCCGTTTACTTTTTTTGCGACCGCCGGGGTAATTGTCCGGTTGGGCGCCCGGCCTGTTTTCGTCGATATCGAGCCGGAGAGCTTTAATCTTGACGTTGCAAAAGTGGAAGATGTCATCACGGAAAAAACCAAGGCAATAATTCCCGTCCACCTTTTCGGACGATGCGTTTCAATGGAGCCACTTCTGAAGATCGCAAAAGAAAATAATATCCATATCGTGGAGGATGACGCCCAGGCCATCGGAGCACGGACGGACCAGGGGCTTGCGGGCGCAATCGGCGATGCGGGTTGTTACTCTTTTTTCCCGACCAAGAATCTGGGAGCTTTCGGTGACGCCGGGATGGTCGTCACGCAAGACGAAATCCTGTTTAACCGCCTCAAGAAATTAAGAGTCCACGGCTCCACGGAAAAATACGTTTACGAAGAAGTAGGAGGAAATTTTCGGCTCGACACGCTTCAAGCGGCCGTGCTTCAGGTCAAACTGAAATACCTGGAGGAATGGACAAGAAAACGAATGGCGCACGCACATACCTATGACTCCCTTTTCAATAATTCGGTTATTTCAGATGATAATGTAGCTCCGCCGGAAATTCCGGGGAATAATCATGTCTTCCATCAATATGTGATTCGAGCTCGCGACAGGGATTCGCTTAGAGTTCATTTGAAAGAAAAGGAAATATCCACAGGCGTTTATTATCCGCTACCCCTTCACCTTCAACCCTGCTTTCAGAGCTATGGATACAACAAGGGAGATTTCCCGGAAAGCGAAACGGCTTGCGACGAGGTTCTTGCGCTTCCCATGTTTCCTGAAATAACCACGGAGGCGCAGGAGTACGTGGTCCAAACCATCCGAGGGTTTTACAGCTAATTTACTCAAACCCGGCACCACTACCCGGCGCCATGAACTTCGCGGACCACATTCGACATACAATCCAAGGAGTCCGTCATGATCTCGCTTCGTTCTCTCGTCTCAGGCGATGAAGCCGTTCTCGCCACCGTCGTATTCAACTCGTTGATGGCCCGGATTGCGACGTCGGCGGGCTTTCCGGCGCTGTATCTCGGCGGCGGTACGCTGGGTTATGTGAAGACCGTCCTGGAGGCCAACCTAAACCTGACGGAGATGACGCAGCTTGGCATTGAAATCCGCGCGGCTGTGGACGCGCCGTTGATCCTGGACGCGGCGTGCGGCTGGGGCGATCCGATGCACATACACCGCACCATCACCACCGCGCAAGCCGCCGGGTTCGCTGCCATCGAAATCGAAGATCAGATCATCCCCAAACGTGCCCACCACCACATCGGCATCGAACACATGGTCCCGTTGGAATTGATGGCGGACAAGCTCCGCGAAGCCGTCGCCGCGCGGAAGGACCCGGAAATGTTGATCGTCGGGCGTACCAACGCCATCCGCGCCTCAAGCATGGACGACGCGTTGCGCCGGGCCGAAGCGTACAAGAAAACCGGGGTCGATCTGTTGATGCTGGCGCCGCGCACAATCGAGGATTTCGAAACCCTGGCGGCGCGGCTGGAACCACCCTTCATGTTCAACCTACCGCCCGGCGGGCTCAAGCGGCTCGACCTGACCTTGGCCGACGTGGCCGGACTCGGCTGCCGTATCCTGATCGACCCGGCCCGCCCTCTGCTCGCCGCCTACCGCGCCTGGAAGGCCTGTTACGAGGCGACCATTACGGATACGAACTGGGACGATATGACATCCGAGGAAATGGAAGCTATCCAGACCGACATGTTCGCCGATATCGGCATGAGCGCGATGATCGACGTTGAAAAGGCAACGGTGGAAAAATAAACGGGAGAGAAGGAGCGAGAAGGTAGCTTTTTCGCCAACCTCAGAAAAGAATTAAATAAGGCTATGAGTCCTGCGACAAGGAATTCCAAGCTCGGTGCATGGGTAAAAGAAATCGGCCAGATCTTCTTCCAGGACGGAGGGAATAGCAACAATGACCTCTTCGACCTGCTCTTCCACGATGATACGCCTTAAGTCCGATCTGCTACCCATCACCTCAAGCCCAAACATTCTGCGGCCGATTTTCCCCAAATTATCGTCAATAAATCCAATGGGCAAGTAACCTAAACGGGAATTGTTTTGCATTTCCCTTACCAGCATCTCCCCTGCATCCCCCGCCCCTATAATCAGAACGCGCTTACCTGTATTTTTTTGTGTGCCTGAAAGTGTGTCACGAAGCCCTCGAAACAACAGCCGAAGACCGGACACCAGCATGAGCATGATCATCCAATCGATGACAAAAACAGTCCGCGAATAGCCTTCGAAGTTCCAAACCATAAGAACAGCTACGACACTTAAAACCGAAGATGTTGTTACAGCCCTGAAAATGTGAATCAGATCCGCGAAACCAAGATATCGCCACATGCTCCGATAAAGCCCGAACGCATAGAGAACAATTAACTTCACGGGAATTATGACAGGCAAGCTCACCCATATCCGGGTAATCCGGGTGGGTGTAAGCTCGGCCTCATAGCGCAACAACGTCGCGGTGTAAAAGGCCAGACATATCGCCACCAAATCAAGCAACATTTCGACAAATGCGCGCTTATGAAAAACATTCGTTCCCAAGACCGCCGGGTGAGACCCTTTTCGCTCGCTCAATGCCGATGGAAGTTCCACCGGTTCCACTTTAACCTCACCAAGGAAAAGGCCGAAAACAACCGCACATGAAATTAAAATCACCGACAAAACGATAACAATCGAGAAATTCAGATAGGCATAGAGGAACGCTGTAGTACCGAGAATGAGACTAAACGCATAAATCAACAGAACGGTTTGGCGTTCGCTTAATCCCAGTATTACCAACCTGTGAGAGGTATGATCCGTTCCGCCTTGCGAGATGCGCTTGCCCATGAAAATTCGGGAAAATGAAACAAGTGCCGTATCGAATATAGGAACGCCCAACACCAACACCGGAATCGCCAAAGTGGCGACAAAATCACCCACTCCTTTCCCCGTAGCCATGATTGAAACCACGGCAAAAGCATAACCAATCATCATACTTCCGCTGTCGCCCATGAAAATAGATGCCGGTGAAAAATTGTACCAAAGGAAACCCAAACAAGCCCCGACAAAAGCGGCTGAAATCATACCGACCACGGGATCGCCGTTTACAAAAGCGTAGGCAACGAGAACAAGGCCCGAGATACAAGCCGTCCCGGCGCATAAGCCATCCATGTTGTCGATTAAATTAAAAGCATTGGTAACAGAAGCAATCCAGAAAATGGTCAACAAAACGGCAAAAAGTTCATGGCCACCAAAATTGAATAGCGTGCCCGTCGATACCACGATACAGGCCGCAATAATTTGCCCCAAGAGCTTGGTTACCGGTCTAAGGCTCGAGACATCGTCCCAAAGACCGACGACGAAAACAATAAAACCGCCCAAGACAAAGCCGAGTAAGCGTGGTTCCCAAAAATCATAAAGAAAGAACACCAACCCCAACGCAATACCGGCAAATATGGAAATACCGCCCATTAAGGGGGTAGGCTCCCTGTGCCACCTGGACCCGGCGGGTTGGGCTACAAAACCGAATTTTGAGGAGAACATTTTGATGAATGGCGTAAGAGCCAGTACAACAATGAGCGCAATGAAAAATGCGTAAGGAATAGGCTCAAATTTCACAGGAATTGACAGCATCTAAATTTTTCTTTCATTTCAATCGGAGGACTGGAAAATAATTACAGGTTAAAAGCATAAAAATAAGAGCAAACTCTTTCAATCTCCCCAAAAGCATTAACAAGGAATGTAACGTGTAGCTAATAAATCAATCATATAAGCCTCTTTACCCCCCGTCAACGGGGGAAAAGCTCCTAATACTCAATAATCGAAATAGTTCAATGCAAACAGCAAAAGCCGCAAAATACGGGGGGAAATTCACAGGAAATGCCGTCAAAAGGCGGGAGATCCGCTTCGGGGAGCGAATCGAAATTTTCACCCTAACGCCCGAGGCGCCCTCGAGCGCTCTGCGGGAAAAGGAGAACATCCTCTCCTCGGATTCCGGCGAAAATCTGCATGATTTTCTGGGCGGCCTTTGCCGCATGGCTGTTTTGGGAGAACCCACCCAACCAATGAAGAACCTTCTTGGTGAGGTTCAGGCCGTTCAGAGTACAGCCCTATCAGCAGTCGAAACTGGGAGTAGTGGAAATGAAATTATCGATGAGACACTAGCGGAACACGCTAACTGCGCTCATAATACTGAAATCCATTTTCGCCGAACGGAATTAGAATGATTCAGCATGAGGCACCCCTTGTGGTGCCCGAGCTGGATTGATCTTGCCTCCTAATTCTGAAAAGTGAATTGAACTTGCCGGCAAAATCGCCGCAGAGATTAAAAGCGGGAATTCTTATAACCCAGTCCTCTTTGAACTGAAGGGATAAAAATGAAAACCAATGGCGCCACCTTATTCCTGGAAACCCTTTTAGACGAAGGGGTGAAGTGTATTTTCGGAAATCCAGGAACCACCGAACTCCCATTGATGGATGCTTTGGTAAATGAAAATCGCCTTCAGTACTATCTTTGCCTTCAAGAGTCCGTCGCCGTCGCCGCGGCAGAGGGCTATGCGTTCGCCACTGGTGGCCCGGGAATCGTCAACCTCCACGTCGCTCCCGGCCTCGGCAACGCCATGGGAAATATTTACAACTCTAAGCGTGCCGGATCGCCCCTTGTTCTGGTGGCGGGCAATCAGGGCCAACCTGGCCACATCCACGAAATCATCCTCTGGGACGACCTCCCGAGGATGGCCGAGCCACTAACCAAATGGGCATATGAAGTCAGGGATGTCGGAGACCTGGAACATGCCGTCCGCCGCGCCATCAAGATGGCCTTGACGCCCCCTACCGGGCCAGTCTTTCTTTCACTTCCCGGTGACGTTCTCCAAACCGAAGCAGGCGGTATCACCGGTTCGCCGACGCGGATACCCACCCGGTTTCCAGCGGCCGCTGAAGCAATCGACCGGGCGGCGAAACTCCTTGTTGCCGCGAAACGGCCCATTCTGATAACAGGCCAGGGCGTCGCCCGCTCGGGCGCGAAGGAAGAACTGATTGAACTCAGCGAATTGATTGGCGCAAAAGTGTATGGAGAATGCGCCTCGAATGCTTTCAGCTTTCCCGTAACACATCCACAGTTCGCGGGAGATCTTCCGAGGATCGCGGGAAAAATGCGCGAGCAGCTCGAGGACGCCGATGTATTATTCTTCATCGGATCCGAGCCCCTCGTGCTCTCATTCCCCCCCGACGTTCATCCCATTCCGGAGCATGTCCGCGCCATTCACCTCGACCTGAACCCATGGGAAATCGGGAAGAGTTTTCCGGTGGAGGCGGCCCTTTATGGCGACCCGAAGATCACCTTGCCCTTGATTACCAGCGCTATAGACGAAAAGTGGGGCGCCCCGGAGCGCCAGAGGGCCCGGGAACGCCGCGCGGAGGTAGAAGCGGAGACTCGCCGTTACTGGGAAACCGTGGACCCGGCCCTCAATCCAGGAGAAGAAACCAGGCCCGGCATGTCCCGCGCGGCATTTCAGGCGGCGATCCGGGAGGCCTTGCCCGAGGGCGCGGCCTTCGTGGACGAATCCCTCACCACCGGCGGGAACGCCCTCCGCCGGGCCATTGGCGGAAAAGCCACCGACCTTTTCGGCATGAAAGGCGGCGGAATCGGCATGGGCCTGCCCACCGCCCTGGGCGCGAAGGCCGCGATGCCCGGCCGCCCGGTGGTTTGCGTCTCGGGCGACGGCTCCGCCATGTACACCATCCAATCCCTATGGACAGCCGCCCGCTACGGCCTGAGCGCCGTCTGGATCATCGCCAACAACCGCTCCTACCGCATCCTCAAGGAGCGCATCCTCAACCTCGACGGCAAGGCCAACGAGTTCCGCCGCTTCCCGGAGATGGACTTCAACGACCCGCCCCTGGACTTTCCGGGCCTGGCAAGGTCAATGGGCGTGGGCGCCACAAGCGCCGAGACCCCCGCCCAGCTCATCGAGGCCGTCCGCGCCGCCCTCGCCTCGGGCAAGCCCTGGCTCATCGACGCCTTTATCGACCTCGAGCCCTTGGAGCGCTAGGCGCCAGGCCCCCTACCGCGATAATACGCATATTCCCCGGAATATCCCCCCGTCCAAACCGCAAATGCCCGGAAATGCGGGCAGCCTCGCACACCTTTCTTTTTTCCAGCCCGGGAACCCGCGCCGCCGTTTGGCGTCAGTTCCTGATTGACGGGATCATCTTTCTTGACTCGGGGGTCTTCTCGCTCCCCACTCGAAGCCACCCACCGTGGCCGGGGGAAGCCACTCGCTCCCCACTCGAAGCCACCCGTCTTGGCCGGGAGAAGTCACCCGCACTTCACTCGAAGGGCTTCTCGCCCGGAGCCATCCAGCCGGAGAAGGATAATAGGGTCCGAATCTGCTAGATTGAGAGCGCCGAAGCATCATTCCGGCTATCATTCAATTCCAACAGGGGGGGGTGACCTGCCCCCGTTAGTGATACCACCTTCTCTTAGAGTTCTGGAACCATGGCCGCAGGGCGAAGCGGAGCGAAGCCCGGAGGCCATGGTTCTTTCG
>JAVEPB010000058.1 GCA_030922375.1 bacterium
AGAAACTCTTGCCCGGCGTCACCGCGCAATTCGTCAAGGGCAAGCACCACGAATGGCGCAAGGGGATGACCAAGGCGCAGATTCAACAGATGCTCGACTTTTATCAGAAGAGATACGGCACGGAAGATAAAAAATAGGGGGAACCAGCCGGCGGCGGATTATCCGGGCCGCCCTTTTTCAACCGAGTTCAAACACTGAGATTAATCGGCCCCGCCGGGATCAATCCCCCGGCGGGGTTATTTTTTCTGTCAATCCCACTGACAGGCCAGGTCCCCTTGCTTAACCAAGATCTCGCCGGCCCGAAGCGTTTGACAATCTGGAACAGCCGCCCTCCCCCGAGGCGGACTGACCCGCCTCGACAAACGACGTGAATCAACCGCGGGCTTTTTTCACCGCGAGACGGTGCGCGCGCAATACCGACTCCGTGTATCCGTTTGGCAGATCAAGCCCATTAGATACGATTTCCAGGGCCGCCCTGAATTCATCGCCGGCGAAATTATCCGTCATCGGAGAATAATTTTCGTCATGGGCATTCTGCCCGTCAACGACTGCGGCCATTTCCCTGAAAGTTTCTCCCACCTGGCTCTCGGCAACAATGTCCCACTCCAGCCAGTTGGCGATATGCTGGCTGGAGATGCGGAGGGTGGCCAGGTCTTCCATGAGATTCGTTCCCTCGATATCCGGGACCTTGGAGCAACCGACTCCCTGGCCGACCCAGCGCGAAACATAGCCAAGAATGCCCTGGGCATTGTTCCTGAGTTCCGTCTGTATTTCTTCAGTAGTTAACTCTCTATCAAGCAATGGAATCGTCAGAATATCTTCGAGACTGGCGCGGTCCCTGCCGGCCAGCTCTTTTTGTCTTCCCTCGACATCCACATAATGATAATGCATGGCGTGTATTGTCGCGGCGCTTGGAGACGGCACCCAGGCGGTGTTCGCACCGGCCTGGGGATGGGCTATCTTGGCGCCGTACATGGCCTTCAAATTGTCCGGCATGACCCACATGCCCTTTCCGATTTGGGCATGACCGGGCAGGCCGCACTCGATTCCGATATCCACGTTCCAGTCTTCGTATGCCCTGAGCCATTGCTGTTGTTTAATTTCTTCCTTGCGCAGCATCGCGCCCGCGTACATGCTGGTATGAATTTCATCTCCGGTTCGATCCAGGAAACCCGTGTTGATGAATACGATGCGCTCCTCGGCCGCGCGAATACACTCCTTGAGGTTTACGGTCGTTCTTCTTTCTTCATCCATGATTCCTATTTTTATCGTGTTTTCATCCAGGCCCAGCGCCTTTTCGACATCACCGAACAGCTCGACCGTCGCGGCGACTTCCTCCGGGCCGTGGAGCTTTGGTTTCACGAAATAAACGCTGCCGGTTCGGCTGTTGACGAGTGGGCCGTTTCTCTTGAGATCATGAACGGCGGCCAGCGAAGCGACCATCGCGTCGAGGAAACCCTCCGGTATCGGCTTGCCATCCTCCGTGAGCACGGCATCGGTATACAAATGAATGCCCACATTGCGATTCAACAACAAGCTCCGGCCCGGCAGGGTGTATTCCCCGCCCTCCGGCGACAAATAAGTCCTATCCGGATTTAACGCACGAACCATCTCCCGGCCGTTTTTCGTGAAGGCCGCTTCCAGCGTTCCCTTCATGATTTTATGCCAGTTTCTATAAGCGTTCGCCTTATCGTCCGCATCGACCGCCGAAACGGAATCCTCAAGGTCCTGTATGGTTGTGACGGCGGCCTCAAGCAATATTCCCTTCACACCGGCCGAGTCGTATCTTCCGGCCGTCTCGTCATCCCTGTCTATTTGAATTTCGATATGCAAACCGTTGTTTCGCAGCAAAACGCCGGCCAGTTCGCCGTTGGTTTCCGTGAAACCCGCGAATTGAGAACGATCAGCCAGATAAGTTTCATCCCCATCGCCTATCACAGCGACCAGAGCCTTGTTCTCATCCAGTTTGTATCGGGTCACGAGCGCATGAGACCCATTTTCCAACGCCACGACATCGTCGAGAAATTTCTTGGCGTACGCGATCACCCTGGCCCCGCGCCGGGAATTATAGCCGCCGGGTCCATCGCCCTTTTTCCCGGCGCCCCTGTCCTCGGGAATCATGTCGAAGCCGTACAACGCATCGTAAAGACTCCCCCAACGGGCATTCGCCGCATTGGTTGCGAAGCGTTCGATCGTCAGAGGCACGACGAGTTGGGGGCCCGCGATTTCCGCGAGTTCCCTGTCCACATTGAGGGTGTTTACTTTGAAATCGGGACCTTCGGGAATTAAATAGCCAATTTCATATAGGAAGGATTTATATTCTTCCATGCTGATAGGCTTACTGTCTCTCTCCTTATGCCAGGCATCGATCTCTCGCTGTAGACTGTCTCGTTTTTCCAGCAGCTTTTTGTTCTTGGGCTCCAGTTTTCTCGAAATTTCGCCAATAGAGCTCCAAAAAGAATCCGGATCGACACCTGTTCCCGGTGCAATCTCATCTTTGATTAAGTCAAATAAAGGCTGAGCGACTTGCAGGCCGGCGACTCCGACATAACCTGGACTCATAATATCCCACCTATTTTTATCCGGAATTATGCGGCAACACGTTTAACCGGGATTATGCAGCAACGGCCTGTGGATGGCGAATTCTTGATTTCACAAAGATGGTCGCGCGGAAAAGGGAGCCGAGCAAATCCGATTCCCCTTAAAATTCCATGTAATTCCCTGCTCGGATTTCAGGCGGGGATTCCCAAAACTCTTTATTTTTTAATCACATGCGGAGGATATTGCCGGTGCGACAGGTCCTACTCGGTCGCGCCGATCAACGGGCCCGCGCCCGCCCAAGCCGCCCGGTCCGAGAGCAGGTCCACCGAGTCGCGGATGAAATCCCCGAAATCCGAAACCCGCTCGGCCGAGTCGAGGATGAGCCGGCGGGTCCGGGCGACGTTCCCGTCGCTGAAGGGGAGCTTGAGTTTTCGGAGGATTATCCGGGTCCGGCCGTCGAGGTACATGTAGTCGATGTCGTCCACATCGCCGTAAAAACGCTCGGCGCCGTCTCGGGCGGCGGTAATTTCCTCGGCTCCTCGGCCGTAGAGGGCGGCGATGGCCGCCTCGAACTCGGCGATTAGCTCGGGAGGGCTGGATACCCTCGCCTGGCGGACGATCAGGGGGACGCTCCGGTCGGCGACCGAGATGGCATAGTCCACCGCGATCTCGACCAGGGTGTGCGCCAGGTAGAAGGCGTCGGACTCTCCGAGGGGAGTGTCCATCTCCGAGGCGAAGGCCGAGAGGAGCGGAACCAGGTCGGCCCCGCGCCGGTAGGTGTAGCCCTCCTTCTCGGCGGCGGAGAGGCCCCCGTCGGGCTTCCCGGCGGCGCCGTAGTGGCAAAAGTTATCGACGACGAGATGGCACTTCACCCAGATGAGCTTGGGGTAGCGCTCAAGCGCCCCGGGCGGGGGATCGAAGCGGTGGGTCTCGCGGGAGCGGAAGCCCTCGGTCAATGGCAAATGGTCGGGCGCGATGTTGTACAAGTAGAGGTCGCGCTCGCCGCGCGGAGGCTCGGGGCCGTGTTTGAGAAGCGTCCGGAGAATCAGGCTATGGCAGTTGGTCAGCAAGGCGCGGCCCCGAAGCAGATGAAAACGTGGATGAAATCGCTTGTGAATTCCAAAAAATATTCCGGGGCTTTTTTATAGAAGGTGGACGGCGTCGTCAAATTCCGATCCGGGGATCGGCACTGGGACTATTCCGCTCCGAGACCACACCCTCCGGAGGAGTCCGCCCCGGAGGGGCCTGTGAGGAAGTAGCGCTCCCCTTCAGAGCGGGCCCTGCCCTCCTCGATGAGTTTTTCGAGGTGGCCGGCGATCATCGTGGCGCCGATTCGGATGGTCTCCTCTTTCATTCCCCGGTAGATGCGTCCGGCCATCCCCTCGGGGGTGTCGAGACCCTCGCCGAGGGCCTCTAGGACCTGGGACTCGCGCCGGGCGCGGTGTGTGAGCAGGGCCTCTATCCGGCCCGCCGGGTCGGCGACAGGAGGGCCGTGGCCCGGATAGATCACCCTCGGCGCCAGGTCGCGCACCCGCTCGAGCGAGGCGAGGTAGGCGCTCAGGCTTCCCAGGGGAGGGCCCACCCAGGTCGAGGTCTCCATCAGGACGATATCGCCCCCGAAGAGCACCCCCCGCTCCCGCCACCAGAAGGCGAGATGGCCGGGCGAGTGGCCGGGTGTGAGCACCGCCTCGAGTTCAATCCCTCCGGCGCTGAAAATGTCCCCGTCCCCGAGCGACGAGATATCGAGCGAGGGCGCGCGCTCTCCCATCAACGCGATCTCGCGGGGGTGCGCGCGGCAGGCCGCGCCGGTGGCGCCGGCAAGTACTTCCGCCCCCCCGAAGTGATCGGGGTGATGGTGGGTCAGGAGAAGCGCCTCGAGCCCTCCCCCCGCCCGCTCGGCGGCCCAGCCGGCCACAAAACCGCCCCGCTCGGCGTAGCCCGCGTCGATCAGGGCGTACGGCCCCTCCCCCACCAGGATGACTTGCACATGGTCCATATAGGCGCTGGGGGGCGATTCGACCCGGAGGACCCGGACCCCTTCTTCCTGTATTTCTCCGTTTTTCATGTTCGCAATTGGCCTGAGGCCGAGGCGGTGCGGCGGTAGTCAACCCGCCGCCCGGGCGCATCGGCTATTCGGTTTATGGGGAGGAGAGGCCCTGAATATAGCGGCCCAGCTTGACCTTGGTGTCTTCGTCCACATCCGTGAACTTTAGATTGATCTGATAGCCCCCGTCGCTGTCCTCAAGCGAGGTGGCGCGGACAGCGCTCGCCTCCAATTCCGTTAGTTGCTCTCCCGTGGGCAGCGAGAAATTCAGGCGGACGGAATTGCCCACCTCCGAGGGGAATCCGGAGTGAACCATCACCCCGCCCTCGCTGATGTCGCGGATGATTCCCTGGCGCGTTCCGCTCACGCCGTCCTGGCTGTAGATCGCAAAAAGTTCGGTCTCCACTCGCGGGGACGATCTATGGACATGGTGGGCGTCCCGCCGGGGAGGAGTGATCGACAATACGTGATAGACCCGGATATCGTCCGATTTTCCCTTCACCTGGATGGGCCCCATGTCCTCGGCTTCGGCGAAATCCTTGATCAGGTCCCAGGTGTATTCGCTGATGCACAGCGTTCCCCGCTCCGATGAGGTTTCCATCCTGCTGGCGAGGTTCACGGCGTCGCCGATGACGGTGTAGTCCATCCGCTGGGGCGAGCCCAGGTTCCCCGCGACGACGGGGCCCGAGTTCACCCCCACCCGCATGTGGAACGTCGGCTTCCCCTCGGACTCCCACTTCGCCATCAACTCGTCGCAGGCCTTGAGCATCTCGAGGCCCGCATTGACGGCCAGCGCCGCGTGGTCGGACTCGTGGACGGGGGCCCCGAATATGGCCATCGTCGCGTCCCCGATGAATTTGTCCAGGGTGCCGCTGTTCTCGAAAATCACGTCCGCCAGCACGGTGAAATATTCGTTCATCAGATGGACCAACTCGCCCGGCTTGAGGTTTTCGCCGAACGAGGTGAACCCGGCGACGTCCGAGAACAGGACCGAGCACTCGACTGTCGAGCCGCCGAGCTCGAGGTCCCCGCCCTGCTTGAGAATGTCCTCCACCACGGTGGGCGAGAGATACCGCGACAGGCTCGCCCTCTTGGCCGTCTCGTCGCGGATGCTTTCGTAGAGCCGGGCGTTTTCAATCGCCCCGGCCGCCGCACTGGCGAAGGAGGCGGCGAGCCGAACCAGGTCCTCGGTGAAACCGGGGGTTCCCGCCTGATTGTCGAGATAGATGGTCCCCAGGTTCCGCTCCTGGAAATTGACGGGCACGCAAAGAATCGCGCGCGCATCCGAGCGCATGACGCTGGCAAATTCCGCAACCCGGCCGTCACCCTTCGAGTTGGCGGTGAAAAACGGATCGCCGGAGTGCGCCACGCTGCTGGCGATGCCGGTGCTGAACTCCCCGGTATCATCATCGGTCAGGTCCTCTCCCATGCCCCGGGCCACGCTCACTTCGAGGGCCCCCGTCCCCTGGTTTTTCATCATCAAGAACCCGCGCTCTGCGTTCAGGGTCTTGACGGCTGAATCCATGATCATTTCGAGGAGCGGGGCCAGGTGTTTCTCCTGATTGAGGGCGTTGCTGACCTCGAGGAGGTTTTCCAGGTCCTGCCCGGCCCGGCGCAGGGAGCCCACCTGCCGCTTGACGCCGATGAGGGCGTCGGCGATCTGGCTCACCTGAGTGGAAACCTCGCCGGGAATCGCGTCGGGCGACTTCTGGCGGACCTCGTAGATCGACCGCGAAAGGCCGCCGACGTTCTCCTCGAGCTCGTCGAACGAATCGTCCGCCTCGGAGGGCAGCGCCGCAGGAGGGGGTGCTGTCGCAGCCTGGGGTGGTGCTGTCGCAGCCTGGGGCGGTGGTACCGCAAACCTGGGGCGGTGCTGCCGCAGCCTGGGGCGCTGGCGGGGCCGCTTGAGGCGCCTGGGGCGCCTGGGGCGGCGCTTCGGAGGCCGGAGGAGCCTCGGCCGCCGGGGCGTTCAGGCCGGGAAACGCGGGCTTGAAGGTGGCGCCGCATTTCTTGCACTTTACCCGCATCTGAGAGAGCTCCAACGGGGAGCGGGCAACGCGGTAGACCGCCTCGCATTCGGGACACTGAATGCGCGTCGGGGCGATTTTTTGCTCCAAGGCTACTCCTTTCCTCTCGGGAGGAACCGAATCGTCAATTTGCGGAACCTTCTAGTTGAGGGCGCGAAGGCCCTCGAGCAGCTCATCCACCGTCTGGAACCGCTCTTCGGGCTCTTTTTTGAGGCACTTTAGAATAATATCCTCTAGCGCGGGCGGAACCTCGGGGTTCTTCAGGGAAATTCTGGGCGGATCCTCGTGAATATGCAAATAAGCGATGTCGCCCTCAGTGAACGGGGGCTCGCCGGCCAGCATCTCAAAGAAAGTGATGCCCAAAGAGTATATATCACTTCTGCCGTCGGTGGGGGCGCCCCGTATCTGCTCGGGAGGCATGTAGTAGGGGGTGCCCATTACCTGCCCCACCTGGGTCATTCCGCTCCCGCCCCCTTTCCGCGAGAGACCGAAGTCGGCTATTTTCACTCCTCCGCTCTTCGTCACCATGATGTTGTCGGGCTTGATATCGCGGTGGACCACATCGGCGCGGTGAGCGAAGGCCAGCGGTTCGCACATCCGGATAGCCAGCGGGGTGAAGTGGGACATCGGGCATTTTCGCCCGCCGAGAAGATCGTTGAGGCTCTTTCCCTCCACAAACTCCATGACGATGAACATCGGCTCCTCGGCCCGGATGTCGTAGACGGTGATGATGCCGGGGTGTTCGAGCGCGGCCGCGCTCTGCGCCTCGGTGACGAACCGCGTCAGGGCTTCGGAGTCCCCCCCCAGGTCCCCGAGAATCATCTTGATGGCGACCTGACGGTCGAGTATTTTATCGCGCCCCCTGTAAACCACTCCCATCGCCCCCCGCCCCAGTTCCTTAATCTCGTCGTAGCGCTTCGAGAGGATATCCATCGGGTCCAGGGATTCGGGCGGGGCCGAGGCGGGCGACCCAGCGGGCGATCCGGCCGAAGGGGCTGCGGCCGCGGCCGCGGCCTCCAGCTCGTTCGAGAGGCGCTTGGCCTGGCCAACGGCATCCCGGTAGGCGGGGTCCTCCCCTCCCACGAGTTCGAAATAGGCGAGAGCCGAATTCTTTCGCCCCTTCTCCTCGAGGGCCTGGGCAATGTCGTAGGCCCACACCAGCCGGTTCTCCTCTGAAATCCGGAGGGTGAAGAGAATCTCGAACACCCCCTCGGCGGTGTCGACATCCTCCCGGGCCATGTGGAGCAGCCCCAGGTCGTGCAGGGCGTCGGCGCGCACGGGAGATCGCTCGGCCGAGGCTTTTTGAAGGAGGGCGATGATCGTCTCCTCGCCGGCGCCCATCGCGCGCTCGATTCCGGCCAGCTCGTAGTGGGCCTTGGCCGCCTCCGAGGCGGGCATGCGCCCGGTGGCGATGAGCCCTTCGAGTTTTTCTTTTCGGTTGATGCTCCGGGCCTGGCCAATCTGATTGAGCTGGTTGGCGAGGTTCGCGTCGTCCGGAAAGACTTTCAAAAGGCGCTCGGCCAGGCCCTCGGCGCGCACCATGTCGCCCGAGCCGAAAGCCTCGTTCAGCGATCCGCGCAGAATGCGGCCCAACTCATCGCGCGCCGTCTGATTGCCGGATTGGGCGCCGACGAGGGCCTCCAGGTGGCGGCAAGCCCGGTCGGGCTCCCCGGCTTCCTCGCACATCTTCGCCAGCTTCATGCGAAGGGCGGGGGCGCCCTGGTGATGCCGCACCACCTCCTCGAGCCGCTCGACGATCAGGGGATCGCCCGCCTTCAACAGCGGCTCGGCCGCCTCGTAGCGGGCCAGGCGGCGTCGCGTTCCCCGTCCTCGAGGAGCCAGTCTCCGCGGATGAGTTCGAGCCACCCTTTTTCCTCGTCGCTCTTGGCCTTCAGCGAATCGAGCGTTTTTTTCGCCCCCGCCTTGTCGCCCTCGTAGTACATGAGATGGGCGACTTTGAGGACGGGGGGAAACGCCCCCCTCTCCTCGGCCATCTCTTTTTTGTAGCGCGAGGCGTAGTGTTCGACGCGCTCCTTGTGCTGGCAAGCCTTGTGAAGCTGTTGGTAGACGCCCGCCTGGGCGGGACAGACCGCGATGATCTCGCTCAGCCCCCTGACCACCTCCCGCATCCGGTTCGGGACGTTGGCTATCATTCCCTTGAATTCAAGGAGGGCCATCCGGTATTCGCCCTTCTTGGTGTGGATGCGCCCCGAGAAATAGTACTTGTCCGAAAAACGACTCCCCACGGCCTTGAGATCATTGAAGATCGCCAACGCCTTGTCGAACTCGCCGCGCCGGTAGAGGGCTTCCCCCATCACGGCGTGATAGCGCATGTAGCGGACGGTGAGTTCGGACTGTTGTTTCATCAGGTCCGGCCAGGGCTCGATGGCCCTGATCCGCTCGTAGACTTCGACGACGTGCTCCCAGTCCTTCACCTGGTGGTAGGCGATGGCGAGATCGTTGAGGAGCCGGATATCGTCAAGTTCCCTCAGGGGTTTTTTTCCCAGGCTCTGGATGATCTTCGCCCATTGGCCCTGCTGATAGAGATGGTCGATTTTTTTGATGTCTTCGGTAGCGAATAATGCCATGGGGCGCCGGTCCTTTATACGCCGCGGGGGGACTCGCCGCGGGAAAACGACTTCAATCGGGCTGGTTTCCGTATTCTAGGAAAAACTTCCATATTTTCAAAGGAGTGGAAGCAAAAAGTTTGTACGAAGGGGGAGAATGGGGGTTTGACATCCCCCGAAAATCAGCTATTTTACACAGCTACTGAAGCTTCTCCATATGGAATAATTCCTCTGGCCGCCGGGCCGTAGGAGAGCGGTCGCGTTTCTGAATACGGCGGACAAAATGCTTGATGCATATTCGATGCGTCTCAATGTCAAAAGGAGAAAACCGATGAAAAGCACTCTGCGTCTTCGCTCGCTTACGGCCTCGGTGGGCGCGGCGGCTATCGCCCTGATGGGGATGGCATCCATCGCGGACGCCGATCTCAGCCCCCAGGAGAAAAAGCTCGTCCGCGCCGCCAAGAAAGAGGGCGCGGTCTCGATAATCAACCCCCTGTTCAGCAACCGGACGGCCAAACGGATGGGCCCGGCCTTCGCCAAGCGCTATGGCCTCGGCAGCGGCTTCAAGTTCAATAATATCCGCAAGGGCACGGGCTCTACGGTGGCCACCGTCCGCCAGGAAATCAAGGCGGGCAAATTCACCATCGACGTTCACATGGTGAGCGCGCCGGGCTTCTTTTACGCCGCCTCGAATCGGGGCGCCTTCTCGAAACTCGACAGCGCCCACTGGAAGGATAGCCTGGAGCTCGTCGAGAGCGCCGGCCAGTACCACAACTACCCCTACGTCGTGACGCCGCTGGCCTACACCTTCCAGCCCATCTGGAACAGCGCGTGCCCCGGAATGAAGAACGTGAAGGTCACCTCCTACGCCGACGTTCTCAAACCCGGCCTCAAGGGCAAGGTTATCTCCTCGGACATCACCAAGAGCTTCACCTACACGAACACCGTTATCTCGCTGGGCGAGAACGGCGTCGATATGGACCCGAAGTGGGACACGCTCAAGGCGCTGAGCCCGATCGTCGAGTTCCGCACCGAGCCCAAGATTCAGATGGTCATCTCCTGCGAGCGGCCGTTGGACATGTGGAACCTGTCGGGGCGGGTCTATCAGAACGTCCTCAAGAAGCCCGGGCTCTCCAAAGTCCTCCGCGTCGGCTACTACAAGGAAGGCCAGGTCATGCTGGGCAACCAGGCGGCTGCCGTTAAGGGCGGACCGCACCCCAACGCCGCCAAACTGCTCGTCGAGTTCCTGCTCACCAAGGAAGGCGCCGATATCTTCGTCGAGGGCGAGGCCATCTACTCGTTCCGCAAGGGATACAAAGCCCCGGCCGCGGCCGCGCCCTACCTGCTCGACCTGAGCAAGCATAAGCTTCTCGGCATGAAGGACTGGGTAGGCGCCCAGAGGCAGTTCAAGAAAGTCCGTGGCGCCTGGGCCAAGCGCTTTAAATAGGCGGGCCGCCACCGTTAACGATCCGGAGCGGGGGCTCCAATCCACCGGAGCTCCCGCTTCTTTCGCTTTTGGTCACTGCCGAACATTCGTTCCCAAAACGACTCACTGAATAAAGGTTTCCGATGACAACCGAAGTGGCTCCACCCGAAATCGACTTTCAAGCCCGGCAAAAGTGGTGGCAAGGCCTGTTCACCCAGGAGCGGATCGCCACCACCTTCGTTTCGCTGGTGGTCGCCATCGCCGTGATCATGCCCCTCATCACCCTCGTCTTCAGCAGCTTTCTGGTTCTGGACGACCTGGGTTTCGACACCGAGTGGGGCCTCCAGAACTACCGCGAGCTCTTCGGAGACCGCTTGCTCCGCAAGGCGTTTTTAAACACATTGATGATCAGTTCGGGCACCACCATCCTGGCCACGTTCCTGGGCGTGTCGCTGGCCTGGATAAACGCCCGGACGAACTGTCCCTGGCGCGAGAAGCTCGAGCCCTTCAACTTGATTCCCTTTTTCTTGAGCCCGTTCGTCGGCGCCATCGCCTGGCACAACATGGCCGCCCCGAAGGTGGGGCTCTTGAACAACCTGGCCCGCTCGATCTTCGGAATCGAGGGCCACATTCTCAACGTGGACAACATCTACGGCGTCATCTGGGTGACGGGCATCTTCTTTACCCCGCTCGTCTACCTTTTCGTCATCGGCTCCCTCCGGCGCATGGACCCCTCCCTCGAGGACAGCGCACGGACGACGGGGGCCGGCCTCCTCACCACGACCATGAGAATCACCCTGCCCCTCGTCACTCCGGCGATTCTCTCGGGTGCGATCATCGTCTTCGTCACCTCGGCCGGCGAGTTCGGCGTCCCCTTCAAGCTCGGGTCCCCCTACGGGGTGGAGACCCTGACGACGCAGATCTTCACCAAGGCCGTCGGCGACGACGCGAACCACTACCTCGGCGCCGCCATCAGCATGTCGCTCGGAATCATCACCGGAATCTTCATATGGATTCAAAGACGGATTATCGCCCCGCGCGAGTACACCACCGTGACGGGGAAAGGCTTTAGGCCCAATCTCATCGATCTCGGGAAATGGAAGTGGGTGGCCCTGGTTTACAACCTTTCTTATATATTCATCGCCGTCCTGCTCCCGCTCATCTGCCTCTTTATCGTCAGCCTTCATCCGGTCTGGGAGGGGCGGATCATCGCCGAGGACATCACCATCATCAACTACCAGAAAGCGGTGTTCTGGTGGTCACCGCACGCGATCGAGTCCGCTACGAACGGCATCGGCAACAGCCTGATCCTCGCCCTCGTGGGCGCGACGATCGCCATGTTCCTGGCGATCATCGTCAGCTACATGATTCACCGCACCAAGGGCATGGGATCGAGGCTGCTCGACTATCTCTGTCTCATTCCCATCGGATTTCCGGGAATCGTGCTGGCGATGGGAGTGCTTATCACATACATCAAGACACCCATCTACGCGACCCTGTGGATATTGCTGCTGGGCTATATCACCCGCTTCTTTCCCTACGGGCAACGGAACATCTCTTCGATCATGCTGGCCGTCTCCGAGGAACTCGACCAGAGTTCGAGGATGGCGGGTGCGACCTGGATGACGACGCTGCGGCGAATCACGATTCCGCTGCTGAAGCCGGGGATCTTCGCCGGATGGATTCTCCTGTTCGTCATATTCTTGAGAGAGCTGTCCATCTCGATTATTCTCTATACGACCGGAACCGAGACACTCTCCGTAGGCGTTTATTATCTCTCGAATTTCGAGAACGAACCCATGACGGCCGCGCTCTCTCTCGCCCAAAGCATTTTACTGCTTGCGTGCATCGTGATTTTCAGGCGCATCGCCGGGCGCGAGGCGCTGACCGCATAACAGGGAAACGGTGCTAGGATCATGAATCAGAGCGAAACCAACGGCCAATACCTCGAAATCAACCGCCTCACCAAATACTTCGGCGACGACCGGGCGGTGGACGGAATATCCTTCAATATTCCCGAAGGAAAATTTCTTACCCTCCTGGGCCCCTCGGGTTGCGGCAAGACAACGACGCTGATGTGCATCGCCGGCCTCCTCACGCCCGACGCGGGAAAGATCACCGTCGGGGGCATCCCGTTCACCTCGACCGAGGAAAAAATCTTTCTGGCCCCCGAGAAGCGCGACATCGGGATGGTCTTCCAGAGCTACGCCATCTGGCCGCATATGACCGTCGAGCAAAACATCTCTTATCCGCTCGAAATCAAGAAGGTCGACATCTCGGAGATTGAAGACCGCGTGATGGAAATCATCCGCCTCGTGGGGCTCGAGGATATGGTCGGAAAGGACGCCACCCAGCTCTCGGGCGGCCAGCAGCAACGCACCGCCCTCGCCCGGGCCATCGTCTGCCGTCCGAGTCTCCTGCTTTTCGACGAGCCACTGAGCAACCTCGATCTCAAGCTCCGCGAGAGGATGAGAGTCGAACTCAAGCGGATTCAGCATGAGGTCGGAATCACCTCGGTTTACGTCACCCACGATCAGGCCGAGGCCCTCGTCATGAGCGACGAAATCATCGTCATGAGCAAGGGCCACATCGAGCAGACCGGCGGGCCGCACGCCATCTACGCTCGCCCGGCCAACCGCTACGTGAGCAACTTCATCGGCATCGCCAACCTCATCGAGGGTAAGATCGCCCGGACGACCGATTCCGGCCGGGCCGAGATCGAAGTCGAACAGGGCGGAGAGCGCGTCCTCCTCCCCTGCCTGCTGGGAGAGGGGCTCGAACCGGGAGACGAAGCCTTCCTCTCCGTGCGGCCCGAAAACGTCCACGCCGTCCGCGAGCGCCCCGAGGGCCCCTCGATGGAGGGCGAAATCATCCAGACCGTCTTTTTGGGAAACCACCTCGACTGCCGGGTGCGGTGGCAGGATTTCGAATGGAAGGTGCAGGCGCACCCCCGCGAGCGTTTGCGCGAGGGCGAGAGCGTTTTCGTGCGCCTCGACGCCGACCACACGCTGGCCGTACTGCCGTAAGGAGAATCCCTTGTCATTCGTTGAGATCGAAAGCCTAGTCAAGCGCTTCGGCGAGGAGGTCGCCGTCGCCGGAATCGACCTGAACATCGAAAAAGGCGAGTTCGTCACCCTCCTCGGCCCCTCGGGTTGCGGAAAGACCACCACCCTCCGGTGCATCGCCGGGCTCGAGCGCCCCGACACCGGGGAGATCCGGATCGAGGGCGAGGTGCTCGCCTCCCGCGAGAAAGACATCTACCTGACCCCGGAAGACCGAAACCTCGGCATGGTCTTCCAGAGCTACGCCGTCTGGCCGCACATGACGGTGTTCGACAACGTGTCCTTCGGCCTGAAAATCCGCCGCGTCGGGGCCGTGGAGACGAAGGAAAAAACCACCAAGGCCCTCGATCTCGTCGGCCTCGCCCATCTGGCCGACCGCTTCGCGACGAAACTCTCGGGCGGGCAGCGACAGCGCGTCGCCCTCGCCCGCGCCATCGTCTACGGGCCCCGGGTCGTCCTGTTCGACGAGCCACTGAGCAACCTCGACGCCAAGCTGCGCGAGCAGATGCGCATCGAGCTCGTCCGCCTACAGCACGAGGTGGGCATCACTTCGATCTACGTCACGCACGACCAGACCGAGGCCCTCGTCATGAGCGACCGCGTCGTGGTCATGGACAAGGGCGTGATTCAGCAGATTGGCGACCCCGAGGCCATCTACGCCCGCCCGGCGAACTCTTTCGTGGCGAACTTCATCGGGGCGGCAAACCTGCTGGAGGGGAAATTCCTGGGGCGCGAGGGCGAACTCGGCGATATTGAAATTCCCGCCGGCGAGAGCCGCCCGCCCATCCGGCTCAAAGCGCCCGGCGCCGAGGGCGCCGCGGCGGGCCAGCGCGTCATCCTGAGCCTGCGCCCCGAGGACGTGGGCCTTCACCTCGAGGCGCCCGCCGCGCCCGGCCCCAACCTGCTCGAGGGGGAAATCATCGACACCGTATATCAGGGAAATTTCCTGGACTGTCAGGTCCGCGTCGGCCCCCACGAGGTGGGCGTCCAGATGGACCATTTCGAGCAACTCGCCCCCGGCCAAGGGGTCTATCTCACCTTCGAGCCAGACCACGGCCTCCTTCTCACCGAATAAACGCCAGGTGGCCATCCGAAGCGCGCGCCAGACCGACCTGCTCGCCGGGGGAGATGTCGCCATCAACCGCCCCCGCGCCCGGGGCGCTTTCGGACCGCTGACCCCCCTCTTTCAAAAAGCGGGCGTCGCCCTCGTCAACCTTGAGTTGCCTCTCTCGCGCGGCGGCAGGCCCCAGCCCGAGAAAATCCTCCTTCGCGGCACCCCCGAGATGGCCGGCGCCCTTACCGAGTCTCGCTTCGACGCCCTCGCGGTCGCCAACAACCACATGCTCGACTACGGCGAGGAGGCCCTGCTCGACACCCTCGCCCTTCTGGAGGAGCGCGGGCTCCCTTGCGCCGGGGCGGGGCCCCACCTCGCCGCCGCCCGTCGGGCCGCCGTGATCGAGCGGGGCGGCCTCAAAATCGGGCTCTTGGCCTTTTCCTCGATCATCCCCCGGGGGTTCTCGGCCGGACCGGGAAAACCGGGCATCAACCCCCTCCGGGCGCACACCGCCTACGAGACGTGGCGGGACGTGAACGAATATCCGGGCACCCTCCCCAAGGTGGCCACCTGGGCCGACCCGGAGGATCTGGGGCGAATGAAACGCGACATCCGCGCCTTAAAGCGCCGGGCCGACGCCGTTATCGTGAACCACCACTGGGGGACGAGCATGACCCACAAAACCCAGGATTTTCAGACCGAGCTCGCCCACGCCTCGATCGACGCCGGCGCCGATCTCGTCCTTGGAGGACACCCTCATGTCCTTCAGGGGGTGGAGTTCTATAAAGACACCCCCATCGTCTACAGCATGGGGAACCTGATCTTCGATTTTCACATTCCCTTTTTCACCGCCTCCTCGAAGCAGACCTTTCTCTTCGGCTGCACCCTCACGAAAAAAGGAGTCCGGGACCCCCACCTGATTCCCTGCTGGAGCGGAGATTTCGAGAAACCCGCACTCCTCTCCCCCCGGCGCGGCCGGGGCAAGGCCATCGCCGCCCTCATGAGCGACCTCAGCGCACCCCTCGGGACACTGCTCGAAATCAGGGGCGATCGGGTGGCGCTCATGCCGGGTGAAGTCACTGGTGCGGTCCGCGACGGCACCGCCGCCTACTTCGGCAAAAAATAACCCGGCTTTAAGCGAGCCGCCCCCGCCGCTGGCGGCCCCCCCCCGCAGAGGCGCCGTGGAAACGCGGGTGCGGGAGCCGCCGGTAGTCGCTAATCAATGGGCTGGCAACGGCGCCCGAGTGCCAGCGACATCTGAGTGTCAACGGCGCCGAATGGGAGCGAATGCGTGGCGAGAAAGCCCCCCCCGAAAAAAGAAACCTTCACCACCCGGCTCCCGCCCCACACCGCCAAATTCGTCCGCGGGCTCGCCAAGAGCGAAAAGGTCCTCGTCTCGACGATCATCTCCGAACTCGTCGAGGAGGCGATACAGGCTCGCGTGAAAAACCTCCTCCCGGCGGCCGCCGGGAGCAGCCCTTCGGCGGGAGCCGGCCCTTCGCCGACCCGCCCCAAAGCGACCTCCACCCCCAAAGCGCCCCCGGGCAATCCCCACGGCACGCTACGCAATCAGGCCGAGGCGACCGAACTCATCCTCAAGGAAATCCGCCGCCGAGGCGGCCACCCCGATCTCGAGGCCCGGCTCGAGCAATCCATCCGCGATTTTCGGGAAAAGAAAAATTAGGCGGGGACCCAGGACCGCGTTCTTCAAATTCAATAAAAACTTTGGGCAAGACCGAAAGGCCATCCGGCCGGGCCACGCGCCGGGGGGTGAGATCAGCGGTGCGACCGGCTGCCTGCACCGTCCGCCAAGAGAATCTCGAAAATCTCCCGCTGGACAGCGGGGCTGTGGGGCGCGTCCCGGTGCCTGATCCCGCGCCTGACATTGACGCTGTGCCGAAAATGGCGCCGGAGTTTGCATTTTGTAAAGGAGGCCGCTTCCTCCAAATCCTGGCTTTTAAGGCTGACGGTGCCGTCTCCATCGATAGGCGCTTTGAGCGAGAAAAGGGAGCGAAGAAGCCACCAGGGAGACCAGCGCCGCCTTTTTCGCGGAGAGGCGGAAACGATGATGGAGTGAAAATTCACCCCGCAGGAAACGGGGAGGGAGTTCAGGCGCCTGAGATCGGGGCCTCCCCCCTCGCTCAGGGTGCGCTGGGCGTACCAGCCCATGAAAGAGGGAATCGAATCCGCGAGGGGGCTTCCCAGATGGGGAGCGGCGATCATCACCAGATTCGCCACATCATCCTCATAACTTAACGAGCTGGCGCGACTTTCGTCCTTCAAATCCATCTCCTGAATATAGGCGCGGGCAACGAGAGCACCCATGCTGTGGGAGATAATATCGACCTTGCCCGCGTGAAAGCGTTTTTTGGTCATATCGATCCACGTTTTCAATACCCGGGCATTTTCAACCAGGCTCGCATTTCTCGTATCGGCGAATGTATTCAGGTAAATATTCGGGAAACCGCGGGACTTGAGAAAATCCACCATGCTTATCGTTTCCGGGATGCCGTTTCCGTGGCCGTCGTCCGCCACGGCCCACATCCGGGCGGACCGGTTCAAGCCATGAACCAGAATAATGGGTCTTTTCTGCGCGGAGCCGACCCCCGAATACCACCTTTCAAGGGGTTGCCTCGAATGTTGGGAAATCCGGTAAGCCCCCCACGCGAACAAAAGACCCGCGCCAATCACAAGCAGGAGGAGAAGCCCGATCAGTATTTTGAGGAATATCGAAAAAATATGTTTCATGTAGTCTATGTCGGAGACGAAATCGCCTTTCCGGAAACCCTCTCCCGGTGAAATTGAGTTTCAGGCTATGGACAACGCCCGATTAAACCACAAAATGAAGCCGTAAGCGCTGAGAAACAGCCAATTCCCGGATTTAACCGGTTTGATGGATGTGTCTCCCGCCTGCAATCTATGTGTGTTACTTCACACCTTTTCTGTGATCCAAGCCCTCTCGCAGGCGAGCAAAAAGGCCGATAATAGTAGTGAGGCCGCAGGGGGCCTCCATCCAAGGAGGGGGTGTGATGAGACCACGCTACCTGCTTTTGTCGTTATTGTCCGGTTTTTTCCTGCTCGCATCCACACACGAAGCCGGCGCGGACCGGATCTCCGATATTTTGGACAGCGTAAAGGGCGGCGGCAGGGCAAAGACCAGGACCGCCGTAAGTATCGTCAGGAAAAGCAACGGCCTCATGCCTGATGATAGTCACGCGTCGGAAAATTCGAACTGGATTGATGTCACCGATCAATTCAGGCAGGCGGGGAAAAACCGAAAGGCCACCTTTGGTCCGTCCTCGACGATTCACATCCGAAATAGTCCCCTCGCGGAATAAGCCCGGGACCTTCGAACAACCCCCTTGCAGCCGGAATAGGGCCGCGGACGGCCGCCCTCCCCCGGAAACTCCATGTCAGATATTTGCCCCCTTTGTCAGGAAACCAGCATCGGACCCGGCAAAATCCGCCGGGTGATCAAATCCCCCTCCGATATTTGCCCAGCCGCCCGAATTATAAATTTTTGGAGAACCCCTTCATTTTGGCGGCACATGAGCCATCAGAGGACAAATATCTGAAAAATATAAGCCTTTGCACCTAAATGGCACGAATCTGGCTTCATTGATGAGCAGTATGGGATGAGCGGCTTGAAAAAGCGCCACAAAAACGATTTTTCGAGGAAGGGGATTTTATCAATGAATTTTCACAACGAAGAAGAAGTCTTTCATCCGAACGGTGAAGGGAAAATCCACGTCCTCGACTCCGTGGCGGATTTAGACATTCATCTAATAGAGTGCGAGAATTTCCAGGAAATCAAAGAGTACGATTTCGAATCATCCGATAAACGGGACATCCTTGCCCTGGAAGAAGAGGCGTTCCCCTTTCCCGAGAATTTTTAGAGCGAAACCGAACGCGGCTAGCGATTCCAGAACATCAACCATTGCAACCATCCCATTTCGGGCACATCCTCGGCAGCGAGAAGATCGACCTTGGCGAGGACTTTCTTCCCCAGGCGGGCTTCGATCTCGCCCAGTCTATCCCCTTTTTTGACGGGAGCCTTGACAGGAAGAGGCACCCGAAGATGGGTCGTGATCCCCGGCGCCCTCAGCCGCTTGACCACCACCGCGACCCCTCGGGCGGGAATAACGCGTACGATTTTCTTTTCCCCGCCCTCAACGGATAATGAGCGGTCTTTTTTTTCCAAGGCGGTGAAGAGTTTCATTTTCCTGTAGAGCCGAAAACCTTCCAAGAGAAGTTTGCGGGTCTCGCGGGTGCGTTGCTTGCTGCGAGGGGAGCCGAGCACCACGGCGATCAACCGCATCCCATCCCGCACCGCCGTGGCGCAAATGTTAAAGCCCGCCTCCTTGAAATAGCCCGTCTTGATACCGTCCATGCCGTTAAACGTTCGCAGGAGAGTCCGGTTCGTGTTGTAAAGGATGAACTTCCCGCCCCGGAACGTGTCTCTCCAAATACGGGTCTGCTTCAGGATGAGAGGGTGCTTGACGATTTCCCGGCCGAGAAGGGCGGTGTCGTAAGCAGTGGTGTAATCCGGCTTCTTGCCCGGGTCGGGCGGAAGGCCGTGGACGCTCTCGTAATGCGTATTTTTCATCCCGAGTTCTCGCGCCCGTTGGTTCATCAGGCTGGCCATGCCCTCGGAGGTGCCGGCAAGGTGCTCGGCGATGGCGAATGCGGCGTCGTTGGCCGAGGAGATGCTCAGGGCCTTAAAAAGTGCGCTCAGGGGAAAACGCTCGTCATGTTTCAGGAAAACCTGGGATCCGCCCATCCGGCTCGCCTCGGGCGACGTGGTCACTTCATCATTCAAAGAAATAGCTCCCCGCTCCACCCCTTCGGCGACAAGAAGCATCAACATCATCTTCACGATGGAAGCCGGAATATGCTGGGCGTCGGGCCGGTGGGCCTTGAGAACCTGACCGGTTTCGGCTTCGATCAGAATGGCCGACTTGTGGGGAGGGTCTTCGGGGGCCGCGGCGCCGCCCGGAGACGCGGAGAAGGCGCTGAAAAAAACAAAAAAACACCACAACGGGAGGTAGCGTTTCCGCATGATGAATTGACGCATAACCTGCATTTGCCTTCTTCTTGATTCGGGCAAGTATTGTCGAAAGAGTACCAAAAATTCTCTCGCTCGGCATGGACCTTCGGGAAGGTACACCGCCTGCCCCCCGGCCGCCAGGCTGAAGTAGGGGGCGGGATATTTTCGCGCCGCCGTTTACGCAACCCCCTTTTTTCACTAAAATGGATCCATCCAAAGGTTATTTTTTCAAACACCGGGAAATCCCGGGAAGCTATCGCCCCCCTATTACCCAGGAGCGGGGATTAATATGACAGAAGAACTAGCATTACTCAGTCCCGAAGTGGTGGTCCAGGACTTGAAGGAAAACGGCGTCACCCACGTCGTTTGGCTCCCCGACAGCGAAACCAACTTTTTGTATATGCTGATGAAGGAGGAACCCAAGCTGGACCTTGTGCCGGTGGGCCGGGAGGGCAACGCCTTCTCCACCGCGGCGGGGCTGTCGGTGGGAGGCGCGAAGCCCGTCATTTTGATTCAGAACACCGGCATGATGGAATCCGGCGATTCGTTGCGCGGCTGGGGGATGGCGCTGAATATTCCCGTCGTGATAATGATCGGGTATCGTGGCTGGACCCGCCACGGCAAAACCCAGGACACCGCCGCCATCTACATCGAGCCCTTTTTAAACGCATTCAACATCAAATATTTTCTGATCGAAAATAACGACGACGCGCCGAGGATCTCCTGGGCTTTCGAGGAAGCGGAAAAAACGCAGCGGCCCGTGGCGGTCCTCATCGGCGACGAATTCCACGGATTCCATCGATAATATTATCCCGCTACCCAACGCGGGGGCACAGCACCGGGAGGCTTCGAATCATGCGCACGGAAGATATGCTCAAAATTCTCCACCAGTACCGCGGGGACGCGATCGTCATACCCGGGCGGGGCGGAAACTATTGGATCAAAATGAGCACGAAACCCGAAAGGGATCTGGCCTTCAGGGGAACCGGGATGGGCGGCCGCGCCTCGTTCGCGCTCGGCCTCGCGATGGCCCGGCCGGATGAAAAGATAATCCTGCTCGACTCGGAGGGCGACATTTTGATGGGTCTGGGGTCCTTGGCGACAATCGCGGACAAGGCCCCGGCTAATCTGTACCACTTCATACTGGACAACGAATGCTACGCCACGACCGGGGGGCAGCCGGTCCCCAACGCGAAGAAAATTCGATACGACCTCATCGCGCAAGGGGCGGGCTACCCTTCGAGCCATGCCTTCGATGAACTGGATGACTTTTCGAACAATATCGAAGCGATCCTCAACGAACCGGGCCCGGTCTTCGTGAGCTTGAAAATAGACCCCGAGATCGTCAACACACCCATCGCAAAACGCAGGTACTGGCAAACCCGCTCGAACGAACAGGTCATCGTCGATTTCAAGAACGCGGTGGGTCCAAGGGCCGCCTAAAGGCAGCCTATTTTCCAATAACACCCCGCCCCGGCAAACAGCTCGTTTGCCGGGGCGCCCGTTATTCCGGCAGCTCCCCCGGGGAGTCCGGCAGCTCCCTCGGGGAGTCCGGCAGCGCCTCGGCGTCGATGAGGATGAACGCGATCCGGCAGGGCGCATCGCTCCTGTTGGACCAGGCGTGGTTCGTTCCCCGCTGGATAAGGACATCGCCGGGGCCCATCTTCGTCTCGCCGACGTCCATCATGGCGTATACCTCGCCCCTTAAAACGATTGCGTAGTCGAGGGTGCGTGTTTTGTGAAATCCGGGATGGCGGCTCGAAGCGCCCGCCGCGTAGGCGCCCTCGCCCCCGTATTGGGAAGCGGTGCCCGCCCTGTCCACCCCGGCCCCGAAGCGCACCTCGTCGGGCGGCATGTCGATGATCCTGAAAACATTTCCCCGCTCCGGGGGCTCGAGATTAACCGGCCTGTCGGCGGCGTCGGCCTCGCCCGCGTTCGAGGCCGGGGCGCCGTCCGCCGCCCAGAGTTCATGCCAGATGAAGCCGGGGACGCCTTTGACTTCCAAGCTGTCCGGGGCCGCCCGATCCTCGAGTATCACCGATTCGCCCCGCTCGTTGTGGCCGGTGAGTATCCGCCTGAATGATTCGCTCATTTTTTTTATTCCTTAAGCATATGGGTGGGCTAATTCAAATCCGCCGCTTCGATTGCGAGGGCCGGAAAAGCCTCTAGGCGCTCGGAATAACCGGGGCGAACAGGTAGGAGCCCTCCGCCCCCTCGAGGATCGTGTTGTCCGCCTTGACGGGGAGCGCCTCGTGATAACCGGGGCGCTCGATGACGGATCCGCTGCTCGCAATCTCGATTCTCAGGCGGTGACCCGGCTGAAATACGTTGCACGTGGGGACCAGCTCTATCTCAAAAACCGCCTCCTCGCCCGGCGTAAGCGGCACTGACCGCGTGTGCGGGTGCCACGGGCGGCCGGGTTTGGAGCGTGATTCGTCCACCTCGCGGTGAGAGGCGCGAAGCCATCCCCTCGTCAGCATCCGGGCCGACCCGTCCGGCGCCTCGTCCATGAAGGCGATGAACCAGTCAACATCCTCGGCCGTCGATCGCGCCACCAGGTGAAGCGACAGAGGGCCCGTTATTTCGAGCGGTTCATCCACCGGCTCCGAGCGATAAACGAGCTTCGGGCCACCGAGGCGCCAATCCTCCCCGAAAACGTCGGGCGAGTAGGTTCGCTCCCCGCCGCCTCCCGCCGAGAAGGAAAGCGCACCCTCCCCTCCCCCGGAAGGGCCGCCCAAAAAGATCCGGGTCCATTCCGTGCGCTTGAGCGGCCATTCCTCCTCGCCGCGCCAATGGCCGTCCCCCCGGAGATAGAGCTGAATCGGCGGGCCCTCCATCACCCCGGTGTCCATCCCCTTGAGCCAGTGGTCGTACCAGCGCAGCGTCTCCTCGTGATAGGCGCCAAACGGGCGGCGGGGCTCGGGCTGGGGCCCGACCAGGATGCGCTTGGGAACGTCCCCCACCTCCTCCCATCCCGTGAAGACGCCGGCCAGATGAAGCCACCAGAACGACCAATCGCAACCGAAGTAGACGGGGATGTTGACCTTGTCGAGGTGCGGGCTCGGAGAGCGCCTCCAGTAATGGTCTCCGTCGAAGGGATGAGAAAACGTGAGCCCCTCGTCGAACATGTTCCGCAGGCCCGACGGATCGCCGAGCCGCCCGCTGGTCAGATTCAGCGCGGCCACCGCCGAGAACCAGGTAGAGGCGAATCCCATATGAGGAACGCCGCCATGAGTCGATCGGTGCCGGTACATGTCGGTGTATGCATCGTAGGGAAAGATCGCCTTCAAGGCCTCGGGCTGGTGAACCGCCGCCAGGAGCTGGGCCAGCGCGAAATAAGAACAACCGATCATTCCCACCGAACCGTTGCACCAGGGCTGCGCCGCGCACCATTCGATGAGATCGACATAGTCGGCCTGTTCTTTTTCCGCCTTGTCGTCGTAGCTGCCTTCCGAGTCGTTCGAGCCCCGGCAGTCCACGATGACATGCGCGTATCCCCGGGCCACCCAAAACTCCGTGATGCCCGCCTCGTTCTGTCCGATTGGCACTTCGGTAAGCTGGAGTCCCTTGGTGTAGGGCGATACGGAAATGAGCGCCGGAAACTTTTGTCCGGCGGCGCGGGGCCGGTGGACATCCGCGGCGAGACGCACATCGTCGCGCATGGAAATCATCAGATCGAATTCCGAGAAAATGCTGTAGATCGGCTCCGATCGCTCCCTGACCTCGGGCGGCGAATCGAAGGGCCACTGAGGCCAGACGGCCGGATGCACATGGCGCACGCTGTTGGGATCCCAGACCCGATTCGTATCTCTGCCCATTAAACGGCCCCCTCGATAAGAAAAATCCGGATAAATGTGGTGACACCCGCACTATACCCTTACTGCCGGGCCTTTTCGAAGGGTCCGCGTCACGGCCACGGCAGGCTTTCGGGCATTCCTTGAGTGGTATTTCTGATACACGACTTCAGCTTTTCAGGGAGGCTTCGATTTCCCGTGCGAAGGCGATCAGCATTTCATCCGACCCCCTCTCACCGAGAAGTGAAAGACCGGCCGGCAGTCCATCCACCTCGGCCAGGGGCAGATTAATCTGGGGGGCGCCGAGCATACCGGCGATACAGGTCAACGAGCTGTTCAGCGAGCGAAGAGTGGCGCGGGCCGAGAGGCTCTCGCCCACCGGGGGCGCCGGGGCCGCCGTCGTCGGCATGCAAACGACCGCGCCGCCCGCGAGCATCGGCTCCATGCGCTCGACAAAATCCGCCTGGACGGAGCTGGCCGCCTCGATTTCGGCATCCGTGATCGCCGATGCGGCCGCATACCGCTCGGCCACATCGAACTTCAGGCGCGGGTTGACGCGGTCGAGCCAACCGCGAGCCGACTCCCAACCCTCCCGGTTCTGAAGGCGCCATTGGTGGGCCCTCAGCTCATCGAGGCTTGTCTCTGAAATCCGCCCGGCCGCAGAATTCCCAACGAGGGCTGAGATTTTATCGACAAACGGCTCAAGGGCGCCGGCCACCGCCCGCTCCGCCAATTCGAAGGCGTCCTCGGCGACGACGATACGGCTTGGCCGCGCCTCCTGAATCTCACTTTGAAGAAGCACCTCGCCGACCCGGGCGAAGGTCGCGGCCTCGCGCGCGAACCAGCCGATCGTGTCGAAGCTGGGCGCCTGGATAAGAATTCCCTCGAGCGGAATCCGCCCGTGGGTCGGCCGAAGGCCATAAAGACCGCAGAAGCTGGAAGGAACGCGCACCGACCCGCCCGTATCCGAGCCGAGGGCGAAATCCACCATCCCGCCCGCCACCGCCGAGGCCGAGCCGCTCGACGAGCCGCCCGGAACGCGGCCCGGGGCGCGCGGATTGACCGGAGTGCCGTAGTGGGCGTTTTCGCCGAAAATGCCGCGCGTGAGCTCATCGGTGATCGTCTTGCCGATCATCTCCGCCCCGGCTTCGGCCAAAACACCGACCGCCCGGGCGGTTTTCTCCGCCGGCTCGTGTGTCGTCTTCCAGTCGGGATTCCCCCCACCCGTCACGTGCCCCGCGACGTCGAAAATATCCTTCGCCGCGAACGTCAGGCCGGCGAGCGGCCCCTCCGCCGCCCCCTCGAGATAAGAGTCGCTGTCCCTGCAAAATGCGTTCAACCGGTCATCGATAACCCGCCCGAAATTCGTCACGGTCTTTCCACCTCCGGTGTCACTGGGCAGGTGCTCCAACCACCTGCCCCAATTTGTTGAGCAACTTCCTTTCTAACAGAACCATGCGCATTGGGCACTCTCAAGCCGGGTTTGGGAGTGCATTACGGGGACTCGCCGCCGGGAGGAGATGGACTATCCAGCCGCTAATTTAGGGGAAAGAAAAAAGGCGGGGCTCTGGGGCGGATCGGGTCCAGAGTCGGTTGCCTGGAGAGAAAACTTTGGCGTGAAATGCCAAAATAGATTAGGATTTTCCTGCCAAAAAAATCATCCGGGAAATGCCGGTTATATGGTCTTTCAAAATTAACATGGAGCAATGATTGGCATGATAAGAATGCGGTATATTGTCGATGACGTCGACAAGGCGGTTGAGTTTTATACATCAAATCTTGATTTTCAGTTAGAACAACAATTTGGACCGGCAATAGCTATTTTAGAACGAGATGGCGTACAGCTACTGGTCTCCGGTCCCAATGCTTCAGCCTCGAGACCAATGCCCGACGGATCCAAACCCATACCGGGAGGATGGAATTGGATTCTAATTTCCGTTGATGATCTGGAATCGGTTGTTTCCCGGCTCAAACAGAACGGCGTGCGGTTTAAAAACGATATTATAGAAGGTCCGGGAGGCAAACAGATTCTTTGTCTCGACCCCTCAGAAAATGTAGTGGAGCTTTTCCAGCCGGTTTAGGAATTCCGGGGACGAAATCGAAAAACCAATGGCCTCGTTCTAAGCTTTCCGGATGTCCCCCATCTTCGCCTCGAATTCGGGTTTGTCGATTTCGCCCTTGGCATAGCGCTTTTTCAGGATGTCTTCCGCGGTTTCACGGCCGTTTGAGACCGGGGAGGACCCGCCCGTGCCGCTCCAGAGCCAGCGGACGAGAGCGACCCCCCCGGCGATGATTAAAACCCAGAAGATGAGCATGAAGAGCATCATCCCGACCCCGAAGCTCCCCATCATGTAATGCATTCCCCAGGGCCCGCCGCCCCAGGGTCCGCCGCCCCAGTCGCCGCGCTGGGCCGAGGCGAGGGTCGCGAAGGGCAGAATCGAACCTAAAAAGGCGGTTGTCATCGTCAATGGCGCTTTCATCGCATGGGACCTCCGTTAAATCATGGTTCCGCCGGTTGAAATCCCGCATCGGGATCTACGCCTTTTTTGACGCAGCGGGTTCCATTCCGGATTCCGGAGCAGTGCCTAAATCCCCTCAAAATCATTGATTCGCGAGTCATGCACGTTTTTGGTGCGAAAAAAAAGCGCCCGGCCTATTCCGGAGAAATAGACCGGGCGCGTGATGCCGATTTTCCCGGGGTTTTCGGCCCCCGGGGCGAATCTATTTCTTGGTCATCGCCTTGATGACTGTTGTGAACCGCTTGTATTCCATCGGCCGTATCTTATCGTAATCCTCTCCCCTCATGAATTGCACGGGCATGCCGATGCTCCTCATGAAACGCTTGAAGGACCTGTGCTTCGTCAGCTTCGTGAAGGCGTTCTTCAGGGTTTCCATGCGATCGGCCGGGGTGTTCGAGGGGGCCATGAATATCCGCTCCATCGTGAATCCCAGGCCCGGATAACCCAGCTCCTTGCTCGAAGGGACGTCCTTGAAGACCGGGTCGCTCGTGATGCGCTGGTCGGCGACAACCGCCAGGGCGCGGAGCTTGCCCGACTTGAGGTGGGGGATGGCCTGGGGCGGGGACGCGAAGCCGATGGCAATCCGCCCGGCGAGGGTGGCGCGCATCAAGGGGCCGCCTCCCTTGTGGGGGATGAGGTTGACCTTGATGCCGGTTGCCTTGGCGATAGTCATGTAAGTCGTATATGAGCTTCCCCACACCCCGCTGTGGCCCACGTTGATTTGTCCGGGGTTCTTTTTGGCGTCCTCGATAAACGCCTTGAATGTCTTGTATTTGGAGTTGGCCAGGGTGATCATCAGCGGGTTCGAGTGATTGATCTTGGCGATGGTCTTGAAGGCCTTCTGGGTGTTGAAGGGAACCTTCCGGGTCTGCGGCACGATCATGTCGATACCGTTGTGGGTGAATAGAATGGTATAGCCGTCCGGCCGGGAGTTCGCGACGAAGCCCGTCGCCTTCATCCCGGCGCCCCCCGGAAGGAGCTTCACGATCATCGGCTGCTCCAGGATATCGGCCATGATGCTCGTGATCCCGCGGGCGTGAAGGTCGTGGCTGCCGCCGGGCCCGAAGGGAATGACGACGACGATGGGCTTGTTGGGATAGGCCGCCGCGTCCGCGGTGTGCGGAACCGCCAGCGCGAACAGGGCCAGCGCCAAAAACAGGGTCAATACGCATCGTTTCATTGTGACTCCTCCCCTTTTAGGATGTGCCTTCGATTGCCTATCGCCCGGCGCCCCGGGACAGCCCGGGGCGAACGGTGAGATAGGCCCTCCGGATAATAGCGGCCGCCCAAAAATTTCGAAGCGGCAGGCCCGTGCATGGCGAATGATCAATAACCGGAATTATGCGGTAAAGCGCTCCACTCTTCAAATCCGGCTCACTTACCCCTCCCCCGGGCGGTGGCGTGAGCCGGCCTTCGACAGGAGGCGGTCTTCACCCCCTCAATCAAGCGGGACGATGGCTTCGATCTCGACGAGGAATTCGGGGGCGGCGAGGGCCGAGATGATGAGCAGGGTGTTGGCGGGCGGGTAGCCCTTGAAGAACTCGCGGCGGACGGCGCCGACGGCGGCCTTCATGTTTTCGAGGACCTGCCGGGGTCTTCCCCCCGGACGCAGAACTGGTATACTGGAGGGTGCCGCTGCAGGGCCCGGCCAGATGAACACCACCGACGTTTTCTCCACCTTTCCGTTGATTCATTCCGCTTTCAACATCCCCGCCTTGATACTCCTGTACCTCTTTGCGTTTCGCCCGCTCCTGCGGTGGGTGGAGACACTCGAAACAACGCTGAAGCCCCGGCTGCGCAAACTTCCCGTGGAGCCCGAAGGCGGAGAACTCCCCGAAGGTGTCCCCGCTTCTTCGGATGCGCGTCCGGACCTTCCTCCATCCGAGGAAACTGCAGAGCAGCGGGCGCTCAAAGAGGCGAGAAACATCTACGATGAAGTGTCTGAATTCATCGCGGGCAACCCGGAAAAGACGGCCGACCTCCTGCGAGCGTGGATGAAAGAACACACCTGACGGATAAACTGAGCAGAAGAAACACAAGCGAGATACCGTCCTGTCTAAAACTCAAGCGAACCGTGAGCCTTTTTTCTGAAAATGGATTGCATCCCTAAACCCGTTCCCTGAAGTATTTCAATCATCTGCCCGCACCAGGTCATTGGAGGCTCTTCTGGCAAAAGCGCGCGCTTGCCGCGCCCTTGAGGACGACCAGCCCCCGGCGATGGTGCTTCGCACTACCCCCGCACCTCCTCCCCGCCTGTCGCCAGGAGGCGGCGGCGCCAGCTCAATCAAGCGGGACGATGGCTTCGATCTCGACGAGGAATTCGGGGGCGGCGAGGGCCGAGATGATGAGCAGGGTGTTGGCGGGGGGGTCGCCCTTGAAGAACTCGCGGCGGACGGCGCCGACGGCGGGGCGGTCGTCCACGTTTGTGATGTAGACGGTGGTCTTGGCGATGTCCTCCATGCGCCCGCCGGCGCCCTCGACGACGGCCTTCAAATTTTCGAGGACCTGGCGGGTCTGGCCCGCGGCGTCGCCGACGCAGACGATGGTGCCCTCCTTGTCGCGGGCGGTCTGGCCGGCGACGTAGAGGGTGCGCCCGGTTTCGACGATGACGCCGTGGGAGTAAGTGTTGCCGGCGGGCTCGAATACGCTGGGGGGCTGATAGGTGGTGCGTTTCATGGCGTTTTCTCCTTGGGGGAACCTCGCGGTTCCCCACCTTGCAGGGGGGCTTGGGTGGGTGCACCTGGCGGTGCTCACCTTTCGCTGGGAGTACCTTGCGGTGCTCCAGATATGTTAAAGCCACCTTTGAGTAGCTTTCGCAGGTCGATGCCTTCCGCAGGACCTATGCTGTCCGCAGGACCAGCTAACGCTGCCCAAAGAAAGTGAATATCTTTTCTACGCTGTCTGTCAGGGCTAGGCCATCTCCGGTGGGGAGTGTGCCGCCCGCTGGGCTTTTGGTACGCCGTCCGCAGGACCAGCTGCGCTGGGGCCCTACCCTGTGGACAGCTAACACTGCCCACAGAAGGGCAAAAGCTTTTGGTACGCCGTCCGCAGGACTTAACTCACTTTGCCGGTGGCGTCGGCGGCCGGGCTTTTCATGATGATGGCGGTCATGGGGGCGCCGACGGCGGCGGTCTTGTGCTCGAGGCCCGAGGGGATGTAGGCGAGGGCGCCGGGGAAAAGGTCCTGGCGCTCGCCGTGGGTCTCGGTGTAGCCCCGGCCCGAAAGGACCCAGATGACCTCTTCCTGGCCCGGATGGGCGTGGGGCTCGTGGGGGGTGTCGGGATTGTACTCGGTCACCCCGACGCGGATGTGCTCGGCGAGCGCAAGTCCGGGGTGGGTAGCGGTGGGCCCGACGAGGATCTTGGAGCGCCCCCAGGCGACCGGGCCGAAAGGAATTTCGTTAACAGTAATCACTTTTTTATCAGTCATTTGAACTCCATTTTCAAGAAAATATCTGAATAACAGGCGCGGGTTATCCGCACCAGGCGCCGGTTAGGCCAGCCGCCGGCGGATGGCCTCCCCGCACTGGCGGGTGGAGAGGCGGCCGCCGATGTCGGCGGTGCGCTCGCCAGCCTCGATGGCCCCCTCGACCGCCCCGCGGATCGAGGCGGCGGCCGCCGCGCAGCCCAGGTGGTCCAGGAGCAGGGCCGCCGTCAGCGTCGCGGCCACGGGGTTTGAGATGCCCTGCCCATTGATGTCCGGGGCGCTCCCGTGCACGGGCTCGAACATCGAGACCCCCCCCATGTTGAGGTTGGCGGAGGGGGCCAGCCCCACCCCTCCCACCAGGGCCGAGGTGATATCGCTCAAAATGTCGCCGAACATGTTCTCGGTCACGACGATGTCGAAATCCGCCGGATGGCGGATCAGCTCCATCGCCACGGCGTCCACATGCATGGCGTTGGTCTCGATAGAGGGAAAATCGGCCTTCACCTCCTCCCAGGCCCGCCGCCAGACGGGGCCCGCGAATTTAAGTCCTCCCGCCTTATCTGCCACCGTGACCTTCCGCCGCCCGTGGCGCTCTGCAAATTCGAAGGCGGCGCGAATCACCCGCTCGACCCCCTTATAGGTGTGAACCTCCTCCTGGAGAGCCACCTCATCCGGGGTGCCCCGCTTGAAAATTCCCCCCACGTTGGCGTAAAGGCCCTCGGTGTTTTCCCGGAATATCACATGGTCGATTTCGCCCCTACCCCGGCCTTTGAGCGGCGTGAGGTCTTCGTGATAGAGGCGGCAGGGGCGAACGTTGGCGTAGGCATCGAGGCCGTTTCGCATATTCATGATGACCTGCTCCTGGACGATTGAGCCAGGGATTCGCGGGTCCCCGATGGCGCCTTGAAACAAGGCGTCGAACCCCTCGCGGATGGTTTCGGGGGCGTCCTCGGGCATCCCCCGCCCCTCCCGGAGGTAGCGCTCGCTCCCCCAGTCGAAGTGCGTGAATTCGACGGAAAATGAGGCGGCCGCCGCCGCCGCGAGAAGCGTCTCCTCCGCCTCGGGCATCACCTCGTTTGCAATTCCGTCCCCGCGCACCACCGCTATATTGACCATGAATTGATTCCCAATTGGATGAAAGGCGATTGAATCAGTAGAGCTGCATTTTGGCAGAGGTCAACACTTCCCATCAAGGCCCCAGCGGCTTCCGTAAGAGTCCGCGGGAGGCTATCATGCAGCAATCGAACTTTTTCAGCGAATAATTCAGGCAAGGAGAACTTACATGGTCGAGTCCACCCCTCTGCCCGAGGGCACAGTCCGATTTCCGCACGAGATGATCCATCAATTCGCCTATGCGGTTTTCCGTTCGAAGGAAATCCCCGACGAAGACGCCAAACTGGTCGCCGACGTGCTCACTAGCGCCGACCTGCGGGGAATCAGGAGCCACGGCGCGGGGAGAATTCAATTTTTCATGGTGCGGCTCGAAAACGGCGTGATTAACAAAAACCCGAACATGGTTTTCACGCCGGGCAGCGACACGACAGGCGTTCTCGACGCAGACGGCGGGCTCGGCATTGTTGCTTCAAACCGCGCAATGGACGAGGCCATGGCGCGGGCCGACAGACACGGCTGCGGATTTGTATCCGTGATGAACAGCAGCCACTTCGGATACTGCGGTTACTGGTCGATGAAGGCAATGAAAGAAGGATATATCGGAATCAGCATGACAAACGGCGGCCGCCGGGGGACGGCCACCTACGGGATTGACCCGCTTTTCGGAACAAATCCATTCAGTATCGGCATCCCCGGCGGGCCGGGAGGCCATGACTTTCATCTTGACATGGCCACCTCGATCGTTGCCGTCGGTAAAATCGAGACTGCCCTCAGAGAGGGCCGTGAGGTTCCCAAGGACTGGATTCCCAGCAGCTACGGCCCCCCGAAACTGAACGAGAGAAGCATCCTTACGCACGACGTTCCCGTCCTCCCGCTGGGCGGCGAGGGCATGGATGGCGGTGGCCATAAAGGCTATGGACTTTCGCTAATGGTGGAACTCCTCTGCAGCATCCTCTCGGGAGGGAATTTGAAGGATCGCATCGCGGGCGCGGCCGGGGAGGCACGGCCCGGCACCGGTCATTTCTTCGGCGCCATCAAGGTCGAGGGTTTCCGTGACGCGGCGAGTGTTTTCGGTCAGATGGCCGAGACATTTGACGTTATTCGAAATTCCCGGAAAGAGCCGGGACAGGACCATATTTTTATTCACGGAGAGCCCGAGGCCATCGCCGAGGAGGAAAACAGACGTATCGGAATCCCAATCACGCCGGCCGTGCTGGAGCAAATCCATTTACTCAACGATCAGTTGCAACTCGGGTTCGAACTATAGGCGGCCAGCCGAAACCCACGACTTTACGATGAGTCGGGCGTTGAAGCCTTGAAAACACCCTCCAGATACCGAATCATTCCGGGGCCGTCCCACTTGCGGGGCCCGATAAACTTGCGGAGCAATATACCCTTAGGATCGACAACAAAGGTTTCGGGGACTCCGGTCGTCCGGTAAAGTTTTTTCACGCTTCTCCTCGAGTCGAGCAGGATCGGAAACGTAATTCCGAAACGATCCACCCATTTCCGGACAGGATCCGCTCCCAAGGCGTCGATACTCACCCCAAGAATCTCAAACGGAGCGCCCTTGGTCTTCATCTTTTTGTAAAGGTTTTCCAGGTCCGGCATTTCGTCGATGCAGGGCGGGCACCAAGTGGCCCATACGTTAACGAGCACGACCTTCCCTCTGTAGTCGGTGAGGTTGGCCGTCCCTCCTCCCAGCAAGGGGAACGTAAACACCGGGGCTGGTTTCCCCAACACCGGAGCGGGAAACCTCGTATCGAGCCTCACGGGTTCGGTAGTCACCCCCACCCAGAAAGCCCAGATTGCCGTGACAACAACAGGCGTCAGGATAATGGCCAGCGCCCTTTTTCGAGCTCTTTCCAAATGTTTTTCGATCTTTGGCTCTGATGATTGAACTGAATTCATGACCGCCCCGCTGATTGCCTAACCCTTTTCCTTGAGAAGATGATCGATGAGGTCGAAAGCAGCCTCGCTGTCCCACTCACGGGCTCCCATACCATATGCCACGACACGCCCCGCCCGGTCGATAAGATATGTCGTCGGCAACGCACGGACCCGGTAAGCCTGCTTTACCTTGTTTTCGGGGTCCAAAAGAATCTGAAAATTTAGCTTCAGGCTTTCGGTGAATTTCCGGACCGCGTCGGAGTTTCCCTGGTCCACCGAGATGGCAATGATCTGAAAACCTCTGTCCTTGAATTTATCATAAGCACGCTGCATGGCCGGCATCTCGCGGATGCAGGGAGGACACCAGGTGGCCCAGAAATTTACAAGGATAATATTGCCTCGATCTTGGCTCAACGATCGATTCTGCCCGTCAAGTGTCTTCAGAAAAAAATTCGCCGATTCGGTCCGGCCGGCAAGGGGGAGAAAACTCATCTTCCTGAATAAATCGATTTCGGTGGAGGTCGTTTGAGGGGAAGGACCCCAGACCGCATGCGAGAAAACATCTTCAAAAGAGTTTACCGCCAAAACCGTTCCCGTCACCAGGAAAAGAAGAAGCGCCGACAGTACAATCATACGGTGTCCCCGAGGGCGCCTATCGCGTGGGGACAGACCATCGACCCTTGAAGCCAAAACCACTTTGGGATCAAATCGCATCAACATGTCTCTTAATAAAAAGACGCCGCTCCCGGCCAAAAGGCGCGGTCAAGGTCCTAGCTTTCGAATTCATCCAATTCCCGCTGCAAGCGGCTCATGAGGGGATCATCTTGTCCTCCGTTCGAAGGAGATTCTTCGAAGGTGGCCGATTCCTCAATTTTCCCCGGAGGGATAGCCGTCCAGGCCCGGACCAATACATAAAACACCCCCAATCCGGCCAAGATTCCCGCGAATGGCAACCCCCAGGCCGTTAGATAGAATCCCTCCGCGGGTGGAGCTGGCAATACATTTTCCGCGCCGTATACCTCGACAAAGTATTGGAAAATTTTTTCTTTCGACTCCCCCGCCCGTGCCTTTCGGCGAACCAACTCACGCAACTGCGCACCCTCGGCGCTGGGGCAGGCTTGTAGAACTTTGCCTGGACAAACAGGGCTCATCAGCGTGTTGACGACTTCCAGATAAACACTATCGGGATCCGCGGCGGCCCCTCCATTCTGAACAGCCGCTACCGACCAAAATACCGCGGCCGCCAGAACGACGGCGAGCCCTACGGACCTCTTCCTTGAAGAATAATCTTTATTTCTCATCGGCCTGACTTTCTCGTGCCTGGATCCCAGGCGCGGAAAACCCTTTTTCGGAGGAGTTCTCCGAAAATTCGGCTCTAAGGCGAGTCGTTCTGGAGTAAAGGGCCCACCAGTATAATCCTATCGCTCCCAAAACGACCAGATATGCGGCAACCACATAGCCCATTTATCCCTCCCGCGCGGCGCGGACGGCCTCAAGGCGATGATGAAGTTTTTCAAGCGCCGTCCGCCGCTTCACAAAGTAGATGAAGACAAGAGTAAACGCCAACAATGAAGCCCACAGAGCGGTGCGCATCGAATCGGGAAGCTCCCCCATCCCTCCCGACCGCATGACCACCGGACCGGGGTGAAGCGTCCGCCACCATTTTACGGACATATGCACAATCGGCACGTCGATGAAACCGATGATGCCGAGAACGGCCGAGAAGCGCGCCCGTTGTTCTTGGTCGGTCATGTAGGAGCGAAGCATAAGGTATGCCACATAGATCAACCACAAAATCATGGATGTCGTCAGCCGCGCATCCCAGGTCCACCACACGCCCCATACCGGGCGCGCCCAAATCGGACCTGTGATAAGGACCAAAGTGCAGAACACCATGCCGACCTCGGCGCAGGAATAGGCCCTGATGTCGTCGGCCACGTTTCGCCAAATGAGATAGCGAATAGAAAATATGAACACCAGGAAAAACGCGAGAAAGGCAATCCAGGCGGAAGGGACGTGGACATAGAATATCCGTTGCGCCACTCCCTGCCGCGCCGTCGTAGCAACGAAAATATCCGCGTAAACGGCGAAAACCAGGGCAGCCGCCCCCGCGAGGGCGAGCCAGCGGTTAAAATTCTCTTCTCGAGTCCATACGAATCTGGCGATAACAAAAAAGGACGCCAGGAAGATCCATTCATAAAGGCCCAAACGCTCATCCTCCAGAAGATCAAGAAGGGAAAAAGGCCAAGACCCAAAACCCTTCGAACTTAAATATTCTCCTCACCAATCAACCACCGGACATGACTGCGATCATTCCTCCAAAATATACTCGAATGTCACCGCCGAAGCCGCAATAAAAATCAGATCGTACGCACCGAGCATCTTTATCCAGTCGCCCATATCCGCCCAGCCCGCACCGTCCAAGGCGGCAACAGTCGCTTTAACGGCGGCGATCAGCACCGGGACCAATAAGGGAAACAAAACGACGGGAAGCAAGACGTCGCGGATCCGCGTCCTAGCGGTCATCGCCGCAAACAGCGTTCCAACAGCCGAAATCCCGACAGTCGCCGCAAGAGCAACAAGAGCCAGAGCCCCCAGATTCTCCCACACCTTCGCCCGGTAAAATACAGCGAGAGCCATGAACCCGACCACCTCCATGACGGCAATCAAGATGAAGATGGAAATCATTTTCCCGAAAAAAAGGGCGGAAGGGTCCGCCGGGGTCAGCCGCATCGCCGAAAATCCATTACTCTCTCGTTCTATCCCCATCGAACGGGACATACCAATCACGGAGGAAAATAAAAAGGCGACCCATAAAATTCCCGCCTGCATGGGCGCCTCCCCACCACCTAACCCGGGGCCGAAGGCAAAGCTGAACAAGGTCAACACGAGCAGCGCGAAAACAAGCATAACCAGGAGGCTTTCCCGCGTCCTAAGCTCCACGCGGAGATCTTTTTCAATGACCGCCCAAATGACGGAGAAGAAAAATTTCATTCACCCTCCCCCCCCAGCGCCGCCGAGACCATCTCGACGCATGTCTCGCAGGAAGGCGCCCGAAGCACCACCTCCCCTTTGGAGAGGACCACAACATTATCAGACAAGCTAAGCGCACGCGGAATATCGTGTTCGGTCAGCAAAAAACTCCGGGGGGCGCCGTCTTCGAACCTTCCTCCACCCGAAAAATCCCGGAGGATAGATTCCAATCCGGCGACGGCCACCTGGTCGAGCCCCGCAAACGGCTCGTCCAGCAGGAAAAACTCCGGTTCATGGAGCATGGCCCGGGCCAAAGCCGCCCGCTGGCGAAGACCCTGGCTCAGCGTGCTGATTGGCTCGTTCAGGCGTTCACTGATGCCCAGGACCTCGGTAAACCGCTCGCACCGTCCTGCCACCACCCCCTCCGGAAGACGAAAGAGTTTGGCGAAAAATTCGAGATTCTCTCTCAGGGTAAGGGAGGGATACATAAGGGGATCGTGTCCGAGGAGTCCGATTCGCGCCCGATCCCTGGTGGACACCGGGTTTCCAGAAAAGAGAACTTCCCCCGTGTTGGGCCGGAGCAGCCCGGAAAGAATCCGGAGAAGAGTCGTCTTTCCGGATCCATTTGCCCCGAGAAGCGCAACCCGGCTACCCCGCTCAAGGGAAAAATTCACCCCTCGGAGAGCCCACCGCCACCCAAACCGTCGTGAGACGCCAACCGCTTCCCGGTTTGCGGGCATCTAGCGGGAAAGCTCCCTGAGGCGCTCGAAACGGGAGCCCCGGACGGACTCAAACTCGCTGTCGGAGATTTCCCCCTGCGCCCGGCGGTCGTCGAGGGCCGCGATGGCACGGACAAGCTCGTCCCGCTCCGCCTGAAGGGTTAACTCCTGCTTCCTCCTTCCGCGAATCCAGAAGGCCAGCCCAGTGCCGAGGATAAAAACACCTCCCCCGGCAGCGAAAAAATAAAGAATTCCACCCCCCGAATCAGGCGCCTTGAGAGAAAAACGGACCACATTTCCCGAGCGGGAAGCGGTGGTATAGGACTCGTATTCACCATCCTCGAACTTAACCGGACTGCCAACGCTAAAACCCTCGGCGTCCACCTGCACCCGATCTTTTTGAGGGAGAAGGGCGAAACTCGGAGTGCCATAAACGATGGGGCGCTCGACGAAAATACCCCCGAATTCATCCGCTAGACGATAGAACAGGCCGACTAGCTTCATCCCCGGCGGGATCGGCTCGGTCGATAAAATCTCCTCGCCCGCCCATTGGACATTCTTCGGATCGAGGCCCTGCACCGGAGCGGTCATCTCCGCTCCCGGATTTCGAATGTTGTTGCTCTTCGGGAGTGCGAATCGCAACGTCGGCGCGCCTCCCTTCGAGACAATGGTTGATTTTCCCCGATTCTCGAACATGAAGATTTCCCGAACCTCAAAAAATCCCTTGGCCAGGCGGACAAACAGGATGTTCCGCGAGAGGGCGAGCTGGGAGGTGTCCGTCGTTGTCCCGCCCGTAGGCGCCTGCGAGCCAGTAGCCTTTTCAGGCGACGCGGAAGATGACGGAGAGCCGGGGGCTTTTCCCGGCTGTGAAGCGGCGGATGGGGGTGTCTTCTCCGCCAGGGCGGCGAAGGCAAAAGTTTCGGTTTCGGTTGACACCAACACAAAAATAGAAATAAAAACAATAACTTGTATAACATTCCAACGATTCACGTTAACTTACTCCTGCAAACTGTTAAAAATAACTACCATTTCCGTCCTGAGCCCTTCGAATGTTCCAACTATTCACGTTAACTTACTCCCGCAACCGGCGCAAAACTTATGGCTTTTCTCGGCCCGTGCTCCGCACTCCGGGCAAAACCCCGGCTTTTCACCCACTTCGGCGGAGTCTTCTACAGCAGAGTCTTCTGCGGCGGAACCCTCCGGCGGCAGGACCTTCCTGTGGCGCAGGATTTCAGCCTCGAGCCTCTCCTCGAGCCTCTCCTCGAGGCGCTCCTCCTCGCTCGGGGCCGCGCCTGCCCTGGCGGTGAAGGGCGCCATTTTCGGGTCCAGAGCGGCGTCCACCGCCTCGCCCTCGCCGAGATAGGCGGGGACCATTCCCTCCTTCACCCCGCAGGCCTCAAGGCGCCTCAGCGCGTTCAGCGCACCCGTCCGCGCCCGGCCAATCATCTCCCCGTAGTCCTCCTCCGAGAGCTTACCCATCTCCCGGTCCATGTCGATCTCCCGGATGTTGCGGTAGGCCTGCTCACGCTCGATCAGCAGCCGCGCGATCTCCTCTCCCGCCGCGTCGGTCCCGCCGGCGCCTCCTGCCTCCGCCACGGCCGGCTGGACAAGGGGCCAGAGAGCGTACGCAAACGCGGCCAAAATTATCGCCGCTACGCCGAGCAGGCTCAGTGTCTCCATCCCCTAGGCTCCTGCCGCGGAAGGCTTCGCCCGCCGCCGCCGGCCCCACCGCTCCGGCAAAAAGCACACGATCGTCCCGAGGGTGAAAACGTAGCCCCCGGCCCATATCCAGTTAATAAGGGGGTTAACCATGAACTTGAAGGTCGCCGAGCCATCCTCGTCCACATCGGCGAACACCGCGTAAATGTCCTCGGTAAAACCATAGCGGATTCCCGCCTCCGTCGTCGGCTGGGGCGGGGTGAAATAGAGACGCTTTTCGGCCTCGATCTCCCCCAGCCGGGCGCCCTTCTTGAAGACCGCGAGGCGGGCGAACGCCGATTGGTACTGAGGCGATCGCTCCTGGCGAACTCCCTCGTACTTGAACCGCGTCCCCTCCATCTCAAAACTCTGGCCCAGCGAGAGACGGACCTCGCCCACCTGCTGATAGGCCGACGAGGCGGCCACTCCGATGAAAATCAGGGCCATCGCAAAGTGGACGATGTAGCCCCCGAAGCGCCGTTTGTTGCGCATCGTCAGCTCCCAGGCGGCCTCGAAAATCCCGTCACCCTGGTGGCGCCTGCGTGCCGAGATCCCCCGGTAGTATTCGAGGAAAATCGTCGCGATCATGAAGATGCAAAGCGAAAAGGCGAGGACCGCATAAACGTGCCTTACCCCGAGAGTCACCAGCGCCGCCAGCGAGACCAGACTGACGATGACGGGATAGGTGAAATTCTTCCGGAGCATCTTCGTCGAGGCCCGCCTCCAGGCGAGTAACGGCGAGACGCCCGCCAGGAGTATCAGCAAAAGCCCGATGGGCACATTCACCTGATTGAAAAACGGGGGGCCGACCGTTACCTTCACCCCCTTTACCGCCTCGCTGAGAACCGGGAACATCGTCCCCCAGAATACGGCGAAGGTAATGCCGACGAGGACGACATTGTTCAAAAGAAAACTCGCCTCGCGCGAGAAAAAACTCTCCATCTCGTGTTCGCTCTTGAGCATGGGGAGCCGCCAGATCACCAGACTGAAGCCGACGATCAGGGTAACGACGATATAGACCAGGAACACCCAGCCAAAGCTGCTGCTCGCGAAGGCGTGAACGCTCGAGATGATGCCGCTGCGGGTGATGAACGTGCCAAACAGGGTAAGCGAATAGGTGATGATGATCAGCGAGACGTTCCAGACCTTCAGCATCCCCCGCTTTTCCTGAATCATCACCGAATGAAGAAAGGCCGTCCCCATGAGCCAGGGCATCAGGCTGGCATTCTCCACCGGGTCCCACGCCCAGTAGCCTCCCCAGCCGAGTTCGCGGTATGCCCAGGCGCCGCCGAGCAGAATCCCCATCCCGTTAAAAAACCAGGCCGTGAGCGTCCAGCGCCGGGTGGTGGAGATCCAGGCGGAGTCGAGCTTTCCGGACACGAGGGCTCCGACGCAAAACGCGAAGGGAACCGCGAAACCCACATACCCCAAAAAAAGATTCGGCGGGTGAATCACCATCCCCCAGTCCTGAAGCAGCGGATTGAGCCCCTGCCCGTTCAGGGGCGGATTCGGCAGGGTATCGAATGGGGGAGTCACGAAATTCAGGATTGTCATGAAGAAGGCGGCCGTCACCATGAGCGTTGCCGTAACGTAGGGCATCAACTCGATGTTCCGGTGGCGGTTTTGCCGCAGGACGATGAACGCGAATATACAAAGCAGAAGCAGCCAGAAGAGAAGGCTGCCCTCCTGTCCTCCCCAAAGGCCGCTGAACCGGTAAAAGGCATTCAGATTGTTGTCCACGATACTGGTGACGTATTCGACTCGGTAGTCCCGGAGGAGAAGCAAAACGACGAGGCTGGCGCTCGCCGCCGAGACCAGGACGAATACGGCAGCGGCGGCGTTGCGCCCGGCGGCGATGAGTTCCTGCCGTTTTTGCAGGCCGCCCCATACCGAGGCGGCGGCGCTGAACAAAGCAAGGACATAGGCGGCCCAAAGGCCGTAGTGTCCGAGTTCAATCAGGAACATCGAGTAGCTCCCTGGGCAATTTGTATGCCGGAAATAATAACCGCGCCGGGCAGCCGGTGCGGTGGAGGGCTAGTTTTTCGATTCGGTCTTTTTTGCCGCCGCGCTAATATTAATGAGCCTCAAATGATCGGCAGCGCCCGGGACTTCCTCTCCCGCCTTCTGCATCTCAGTAAATTTCGAAGGGCAGGCCACCATCAGGTTTTTCGCCACGAGAACCCCCTGGGCGTTTATTTTACCCTCGGCGATGACGGGAAACCCGTTTTCAAGGAGATCGGGCGGAACCCCGGTGTAATTCACCGGAAGAACCGATTTTTCCCCCTGAAGGCTGAACGAAAGGCGCATGGCCTTCGAATTCCGCGAGAGGGAGTTGGGAACGAGCTTTCCCTCCACCCGGATCCCCTGCCCCGAAAGGCTTTGGCCCTTATCCGCGATTTCATCGACCGTCAGGAAGTAGGAAAGATTTTCGCTCTGAAAACTGGTGAGGAACAAAAAGAGAAACGCGCTGAGAAGAACAGCTCCAGCGATAAGGAATTTTATCCGATTTACGTTCATTCATGCCCCCGGTGCGGAACTTCGAAAAAAAGCGGCAATAACCTCTCCCTAAAGAGTACGTTTCAAAACCTTATCTTTCAACTGGAAACCGGAAAAATTGGGAAAAAATTCATTTTCTCCGATCAAAATCCGAAAATCGGCGCCCTGCAAAAAAAAACGAACCCCGGCTCGCCGGCGCATCGGCAAGCCGGGGGTCGAATTCCACGCTTTCGGCGGTCGGGCTTACTTGACCTCCCGCTCCTCGATCCAGGGCATCATCGCCCGGAGCCGGGCGCCGACGACCTCGATGGGATGCTCCTTTTCCTTGCGGACCACGGTGTTGAACGTGGGCCGGCCCACCATGTTCTCGTTAATCCACTCGCCTGCGAAATCTCCCGACTGAATTTCCTGGAGAATTTCCTTCATTCGCTCGCGGGTTCCCTCGTCGATCACCCTCTTCCCGCGCGAGATATCGCCATACTCGGCGGTGTCCGAGACCGAGTAGCGCATCATCGTGATGCCGCCCTGGTAGATGAGATCGGTGATGAGTTTCACCTCGTGGAGACACTCGAAGTAAGCCAGCGCCGGTTGATAGCCCGCCTCGACCAGCGTTTCGAACGCCGCCCGGATAAGCTCTGAAATTCCGCCGCAAAGGACCGCCTGCTCCCCGAAAAGGTCGGTCTCGGTCTCCTCTTCGATGGTGGTTTCGATGATGCCGGCCCGCGCGCAACCCACCGCCTTGCCGTAGGCGAGGGCATAGTCCCGGGCCTTGCCGGTGGCGTCCTGGAACACCGCCACCAGGCCGGGAACGCCGCGGCCGTCCTCGTACTGAAATCGCATGGTGTGGCCCGGGCTCTTGGGCGCGATCATCACCACGTCGAGATTTTCGGGGGGGATAATCTGGCCATAGTTCAGGTTGAATCCGTGGGCAACGACGAAGGTGTCGCCGTCCTTCATGTTGGGTTCGATGTCGTCTTTCCAGATGCCGGGCTGGAGATGGTCCTGGGTCAGGATGACGACAATGTCGCCCGCCTTCGCCGCCTCGGCGGTCTCCATCACCTCGAGACCGTCGTCCTCGGCCTGCTTCCACCGGGCGGAGGTTTTGCGGAGGCCGACCACCACCCTGGCCCCGCTGTCCTGGCAATTGAGGGCGTGCGCCCGGCCCTGGCTTCCGTAGCCGATGACCGCGATGGTCCTGTCCTGAAGCAAATTCAGGTCGGCATCGGCGTCATAGTAGATTTTCAGATCTTTCAGAAGTTCATCGGAATTGGTCATGACTTTTGCCCCTTCGGCTACTCGTAAAAGAAATCCATAGCGCGCGCCAATGCGGGCGAGCGCATCGCCAAATCGCAGGATAGGCCCTGAAAAATGACGGTTTAATCTAGGGACCGTGAGCGAGGGTGTCAAGGCGGAACGCGGGTGTGTGGCGGTGGGCGAAACGAGGCCTTGATGCTTCCGCCCGTTACCCCTTATGGTGGCTCTTGACCTGAGGTTCCACCGGTTTCCGCCCCCACGGCCCTACCCTATCGGTCAGGAGCGAATATGTCCCGATCTTCGAGTCTTCTCCGGACCTCCCGGACGCTCGCCGCCCCCGTTTTCCTGATCTGCGCCCTCTTCGCGGCGGCCCTGCTCGCCCCATCCGCCACAGCTGCCGCCGGCCGGGTGACCATCATGCTCAACTGGCTCCCGGGGGGGGCCCATGTGCCCATCTACTATGCACGGGACGCCGGTTTTTATAAGAAAGCGGGAATCGAGGTCGAAATCCGGAGCTCGCGGGGCAGCCGTGAGGCCTTGAGCGCTCTGGGCGCGGGCAAGGCCCAGTTCGCCATCACCGAGGCGGCCGAACTCTTCTCCAGGCGGGCCGACGGCCTCAAGCCGGTGGGGGTGATGGCCTATTTCAACAAAAGCCCGAACGCCGTGTTGGCGCTCAATGGCTCGGGAATCCGCCGCATCGCTGATCTGGCCGGAAAACGGATCGCCGCCCCGCGATCATCATTGCCGCGGATACTGTTTCCCCGGCTGGCGGGCGAGGGAAAAATCAACCTGAAGGAGGTGCACTGGGTCAGCCTGGCGCCCGCCGAGCTGATGCCGGCGCTGATCGCGGGAAAGGTCGATGCCGTCGCCTCTTCCACGATGGTCGCCCATCAATACCGCGTCGCCGCCGCGAAAAAAGGGGGCGCGCTCTCCGTCCTCCCCCTCGCCGACGCCGGCGTGAACATCTACTCGCTCGTCCTCGCGGCACCGAAGGCCTTCATCACCAAAAACCCCGGACTGGCGAAATCCTTCGTCCGGGCCACGACCGAGGGAGTGGCCGCCGCCCTTGAGCGCCCCGGCTTGGCCCTCAAAATTTTCCTCAAGGCGAATCCGGCCGTCATCCGGCCCCGGGCCCGCGCCGAGTGGCGGGTGGCGCATTCGCTCATTTATCCGCTCGAGGCGCGGCGCTCGCCTCTCGGGCGCTTCGAGCGGAGCCGCATCGAGGAGATGAGGAAAATCCTCACCCGGATCAGGAATCTCAGGACCGTTTCTTCTTCCATCGACGTCTACTCGAACGAACTCGTGCCCGCGCTCAGGCCGCGTCCCGGAGCCCTCTAGGAGGAGCCGTCCCGGCCCGGGAATAACTCGCCCCGCCGCAGAGTATCTCTCCCTCTACCGTGCAGACCTCATCAAATTGTCGAGGTGATGACGGGCCGCCCGATCCCCTGGAAAGCCTCGCTCGCCTCGTCGGCCGCCCGCGAGGCCGCCTCGAAGGCTTCCTGCGCCAGCTCCCGGCTTTTCTCTGCGAACTGGCGGGCCGACCCGGCCGCCCGCTCCTTGGCGTCGGCGGCGAATGCGCTCGCCTGCGTGGAGAACTCCGCCGCCTGGGCGGCGGCGTACTTGGCCTGCTCGACGGCGGCCATGCCCAGGTCCTTGGCCCGCTCGAGGAGTTCCTTCGCCGCCTGGTCGGCGGCCTCGATGGCGCCCTGCTGTTTATGCCTAATCGCCTCGGCGGCGTGCTGGAGCGCCCGGGCGGCGGCCTCCTTGGCCTCGGCAGCGGCCTTGAGAGCCGCCTCGTAGGCCTCGGCCGCCGAGGGCATCTGGGGCACCTCGACCGGAATCGTCGGGTCGGTCTGGGTCTGAAGGACGCCGGCCGCGGGCCCCGCCCGCCGCTCGTCGGCGGCGCGGAGGGCCTCCTCGTCCACCATGATGTCTATCCGCCTGGCGACGACGCGCTTGCTCGGCTCGTTGATGCTCCAGGCGAGCCCGGCCGCCCCCATCAAGCGGATGAGATAATAGGTGATGTCCACCTCGAACCAGCGCTGGCCGTGGGCCGCCGAGCGCTGATCGGCGTGGTGGTTGTTGTGCCACCCCTCGCCGAAGGCGATGAGCGCCACCCACCAGCTGTTCGTGCTCTCCTCGTCGGTCTTGTAGTTGCGGTAGCCCCACAGGTGGGTCGCCGAGTTGACGAACCAGGTCGCGTGCCAGAGGGCGACCTGGCGCACAAACACCCCCCAGACAAGCCAGGAGGCGCCGAGCCCGCCCCAGAGCTCGCCCGCGAAAAACACCAAGGCGGCGAAAGCCGCCCATATCCAGAAAAAATGGCGGTCGAAGAAGCGCTGTACCGGGTCCCGGTCCAGATCCTTGGCGAAGCGGCAGTACTCCTCGTAGGCGTGGCACCCGGGCATGGTCACGAAAAGCCAGCCCATGTGGGCCCACAGGAAGGTGACGAGCGGGGAATGCGGGTCCGGCTCGTCGTCGGCCTCCTTGTGGTGGATTCGGTGCTGGGCCACCCACTGCATCGGCCCGCTCTGAAGGGCCAGCACCCCGCAAAACGTCAGGAAATATTCCACCCACTTAAAAGTCTGAAAGCTCCTGTGGGTCAACAACCGGTGAAAACACATCGTGATGCCGAGCATCCCGGCCACGAAATAGAGAATGACGCCCAACACCAGTCCCGAGCGGCTGTAGTAGATCGGGTCGAAGGCCGCCAGCGCGGCGAGGTGAATCCCCCCGATGATAAGGACGGTCAACCACATCACCTTTCGCTCGCTCTTCCGGTGCACGGCAAGACGTTTATTTCCAGGATCGGACACCAATCCATTCCTCCCTCTGCGATGAATTTAGATCGAGATTCGCGGATATCACACCGCGCGGCGCCGTGGCGCACGGTGCGCGGATACTCTCCGGGCGGGTCCCCCCAAAAAACCGATCACTCCCGATACCCGCCCATGTTCGTCGAGGCAAATCCGAAAATCAAGTTAAATCCATGCGATATTCAAAAGTTTCCTGACTTTTCAGGGGCCTTCGCTTCGGTCTCGAGTTCGACCTTCGCTTCAACCCTCATTCCGGGGCCACTTCCGCCCCAAATTCAGGGCCTCCCAATTTCCGGGCGAATATCATACATTGGCAACATACGTATCCACCACCACTTTTCATCAGGAGCCCGCGATGCCCGAAATCCAGGCCAACGGAATCAAACTTTTCTACGAGACCTCCGGCGAGGGGACGCCCGTCGTCTTTGTCCACGAGTTCGCGGGCGACCACCGGAGCTGGGAGGACCAGGTCCGCTTCTTCGGCCGGCGCTACAAGACCGTCGTCTATAACGCCCGGGGGTTTCCCCCCTCCGAGGTTCCAGAAGAGGTCTCGGGCTACAGCCAGGATCTCGCCACCGGCGATCTCGCCGGGCTCATCCTCGCCCTCGACCTCGCCCCGGCCCATGTCGTCGGCCTCTCGATGGGAGGCTTCGCCTCGCTTCACCTCGCTCTGCGACACCCCGAGCTGGCCCGCTCGTGCGTCGTGGCCGGCTGCGGCTACGGCTCGGTGATGAGCGAGCGCGAGCGCTTCCAGCGGGAAACCCGGGAGGTCGCCCGCCGCTTCCTCGACGAGGGCCTCGAGAAATTCGGCGAAACCTACACCACCGGGCCCACCCGCGTTCAACTCGAACGCAAGGACCCGGCCGCCTTCGCCCGCTTCCAGCGCCACTTCGTCGAGCGCTCCGCCCTCGGCTCGGCCAACACCATGCGCGGCCTCCAGAGCGCCCGCCCCTCGGTCTACGAACTCGAGGAGGCCATGAAAAAATGCCGCGTCCCCACCCTCATCCTCACCGGCGACGAGGATGAGCCCTGCCTCGAGCCGGGCCTGTTCATGAAGCGCACCATCCCCACCTCGGCGCTCGTCACCTTCCCCAACGCCGGCCACCTCATCAATCTCGAGGAGCCCGCCATGTTCAACCGCGTTGTCCTCGACTTCATCACCGAGGTCGACGCCGGGCGCTGGCCCACCCGCGACCCGCGCTCGATCAGCGCCTCCTCGCTGATGCAGGACGATAAGTAGGATGGATTAGAAGCAGGGAATTTCCCATATCTTTACTCTCCCGATTGTTTCATCTCCCGCTCGGGATCGGAGACCGTGAAGGCGAAGATAAGCGCCGCGGCGACCAACAACAGCGCGATGATGTCGAAAGAGTGTGCATAGCTCATCCGGGCGATGAGGAATCCCGCGACGATGGGCCCCGCCGATTCGCCGATATCCCAGATCGTGCCAAAGACGCCCATGGCCGACCCCATGCGGCCCGCCTTGACGAGATCCGCCACGAGGGCCGTGGTGACGGGGGTGACCGAAGCCACGCCAAGCCCGAGAAGCGCGGAAGAAATAATCAGAAATTGAAAACTATCCCCGCGAAAGATGACGGGAAGGGAGCCGGCGCAGAGAAGAAGGCTGACCTTCCCCCAATAGTGATACCAATCCTTATGTTATCTCAGAAGCCAATGCTGGAGGGCTGACGTGCCCCCCTCACGTCGGTCCATGCTGAATGAGAGGATTTTCGGTACTCTTTCGGCGTGACCGCCCGATTCGGGGGAATGATTCA
>JAVEPB010000059.1 GCA_030922375.1 bacterium
TGAAAACTCGCCAAAACCGCCGGTTGGATTCTTTCAGCCAACAATGCTCCCTGACTAGGTCTTCACCTCCTCGGCCTCCTTCACGACGGCGAAGGCGAGCGCGTCCGTGCCGCCCGGATGATCCGCCTCGACGGTTTCGCCCGGGTGAATTTCACCCCCGAGGAGTTTTTTGCTGAACGGGTTGAGCAAATAGGTCTGGATCGCCCGCTTGAGGGGCCGGGCGCCGTAGACCGGGTCGTAACCCCGCTCGGCGAGGAAATCCTTTGCCTCATCGGTCAGGAGAAGCGTGACGCGCTGGGCGGCGATACGTTCCTTGAGCTTGAGGAACTGGATTTCGACGATCTCGCGAATCTGCGCCTCGTCCAGCGCCTCGAAGGGGATCACCTCGTCGATGCGGTTGAGGAACTCGGGCCGGAATACATGGCGAAGCGCCGCCAGCGCCGACTTCGGGTCCTTCGTCGAGGGCTCGTCCGCGGGCAGAAAACCCATCCGCGATTCCGAGAGTTCCTCGGTCCCGACGTTGCTCGTCATGATGACGACCGTGTTGCGGAAATCCACCGTCCGCCCGTGGCCGTCGGTGAGGCGTCCGTCGTCTAGCACCTGAAGCAGGAGATTGAACACCTCGGGGTGGGCCTTTTCGATCTCGTCGAAAAGAAGAACCGAGTAGGGCCGCCGCCGTACCAGCTCGGTCAGATGCCCGCCCTCGTCGTAGCCCACATAGCCCGGCGGCGATCCGATCATCCGCGCAACCGAGTGCTTTTCCATGTACTCGCTCATATCGACGCGAATCATGGCCGCCTCGTCGTCGAACATAAACTCCGCCAGCGCCCGGGCGAGTTCGGTCTTGCCCACCCCCGTCGGTCCCAGGAAGATGAACGAGCCGATGGGCCGATCGGGATCGGTGATTCCGGCGCGCGCGCGGCGCACAGCCTCGGCGACGGCCTCGACGGCGCGGACCTGACCGATAACGCGGTCGTGAAGCCGCTCCTCCATGTGGAGGAGTTTTTCGCGCTCGCCCTCGAGCAGCCGCGTCACCGGCACCCCGGTCCAGCGGCTCACGATGCTGGCGATATCCTCCTCGCCCACCTCCTCCTTGAGCATCCGGTTCTCGCCTTTTTGCTCCAGGAAGGCGTTGGCCTCCTCCAGTTCTTTTTCGGTGGAGATGATTTCGCCGTAGCGAATCTCGGCCGCCCGGCCCAGGTCGCCCTTGCGCTCGGCCCGCTCGGCCTCGCCCTTGAGGTCCTCGATCAGTCCCTTGAGCTCGCGGATGCGGCCGATGACTCTCTTCTCGTCCGCCCAACGGGAGCGCAGGCTTCCGGTCTCGTTTTTCAGGTCGGCGATATGCTTGCGAATCTCCTCCAGGCGCTCGGCGCTTTCCTCGTCTTCTTCCTTTTCGAGCGCACGCTCCTCGATCTGGTAGCGGAGCTGGGCGCGCTCCTTTTTGTCGATCTCCTCGGGCAAGCTGTCGATTTCGAGCCGAAGGGCGCTCGCCGCCTCGTCGATCAAATCGATGGCCTTGTCCGGAAGCTGGCGATCGCTGATGTAGCGGTGCGAAAGCGTGGCCGCCGACATGAGGGCATTGTCGAGAATTCGAACGCCGTGGTGGACCTCGTAGCGCTCCTTGAGCCCGCGCAGGATGGAAACCGTGTCCTCCACGCTCGGCTCGACGACGATGACGGGCTGAAAGCGCCGCTCCAGGGCGGCGTCCTTTTCGATGTGTTTGCGATACTCGTCGAGAGTGGTCGCGCCGACGCAGTGAAGCTCGCCCCGCGCGAGGGCGGGCTTGAGGAGGTTCGAGGCATCGACCGCCCCCTCGGCGGCCCCCGCGCCGACGACGGTGTGCAACTCGTCGATGAAGAGAATGATCTCGCCCTCGGACTCGCTCACTTCCTTGAGCACTGTCTTGAGACGGTCCTCGAACTCGCCCCGGTACTTCGAGCCCGCGATCAGGGCGCCGATGTCGAGCGAGATCAGGCGCTTGTCCTTGAGCCCCTCGGGGACATCTCCGTTGACGATACGAAGGGCGAGGCCTTCGGCGATGGCCGTCTTTCCGACGCCCGGCTCCCCGATGAGCACGGGATTGTTCTTGGTGCGGCGGGAGATGACCTGCATGATGCGGCGGATCTCCATATCCCGGCCGATGACCGGATCGAGCTTTCCGGCGCGAGCCCTCTCGGTCAGGTCGATGGCGAAACGCTCTAGGGACTGGTATCGGCTCTCGGCGTCGGGGTCGGTGATGCGTTGGGAGCCCCGAATATCCTTGAGCGCCTCGAGCACTTTCTCGCGGGTGAGTCCCACCTCGGCGAAAACAGGGGCCACGTCCTCTTGCAGGCGTTCGAACCCAGCGAGGATGAAATGCTCCCCGCTCACGAAATCATCCGAAAGGGCCGCCGCCTCGGCCTGCGCGTTTTCAATAAAGCGCTTGAGTTCAGGGGAGACATATACCTCCCCTCCCGTTACCTGAGGGAGTTTCTGGAGGACAAGGTCGAGCGCCTTGTGCAAGGCATCGGGGTCCACTTCCGCCTTGCCCACGAGGGGGGAGGCGACACCGCCCGGCTGCTCCAAAAGAGCGAGGAGCACATGGGCGGGCATTAAATTCTGATGCCCTCTCTTCCCGGATAGGTCCTGGGCGTACTGGAGGGCCTCCTGGGTCTTATGAGTGAACTTTTCAAAATTCATCGAATGAAATCCAATTTTCAGGGGAGCAGACCGGTTATCCGGCCCACCCGATTGATGGCGGCGCATCCAATTGATGGCTCACGGCTGTTGGCCACGTCCAAACTGAGGACAAATATAATATCTGAGTGTATCTCTGTCAAATTATTTTATTCTAACCCCGCATATAGATTCAATCGATTAAATATCAAATATTTACACCATATATAGCGACTGAGCCCGTAGCAATTTCGTTTTAGTTTCGTCAGACCTTCAGGATTTCATGGCGGCATCCGCACTATTCCTCCCAATTGCAAACCGGGGGGTAAAAGTGGTTTTGAAAAAGGCCGCCCCGAGGCCTTTGACATTTGGGTCCGAACCATTTATATCAGACAGGATGAGTCAGGTTTACCGGCCGCCCTGCTCACCCGGGGATCTTTTTCAAGCAGCCCTCAAAACGGAGACATGCCGAATGCAGATCAGCCGGGCCGGAGACTACGCTTTGCGGGCGGTGGTTTATCTCTCCCGCCAGAACTCGGATCGGCTCTGCACCATCGGGGAGATCGCCCGCGCCCAGCAGATCCCACAGGCGTTTCTCGCCAAGCTGATGCCGATGCTCATCAAGGCCGAAGTGGTTATATCGGTCCAGGGCCCCAAGGGAGGCTACCGGCTTGCCCGCGCCTCCTCGGAGATCAATTTTCTAGAGGTCATCCAGGCCATCGACGGGCCAATTTCCCTGGTCACGTGCCAAAATGAGGAGTCGTGTTGCGAAATCGAGGAATTCTGTTCGATGAACGAGGTTTTCGCGCTCGCCCAAAAACGCTTGACCGATTTTTTCACGGAAGCGACTTTCGCCGATCTCCCCGCGAAAATGGAGGAGCAGCTGACCGACGATAGACTGAACCGCGGCTTGGCGCAGCTGGCCGACGGACCCGGCGGAGACGCCCGCCGCAAGAGCGGCACACCGGCTCCATAGAGCGGAAACGGAGCCACCTGACCGGACTATTTATCCCAATCAGTTTTTGACACCGATCCACCCAAAGGAGAAACACCCGATGTCCGACACAACGATTAATCTCTTCGACGCTACACAACCCGCCGTCCGCGAGGGCATCTCCATCACCCCCATCGCCGAGGCAAAGGTGCGAGAACTCATCGAAGCCGAGGGAAAACCCGGCCTCGGCCTTCGCGTCGCCGTGACGGCGGGCGGATGTTCGGGCCACAGCTATGGCCTTTATTTCGACGAAAACAAAGACCCGGCCGACCACGTTATCGAAGCCGAGGGCTTCAACATCTATGTCGACCCCAACAGCTACCCGCTTCTGAACGGCTCGACCGTCGACTTCGTGGACACCCTTCAGGGCTCGGGATTCAAGGTCGATAACCCGAACGCTTCGGGGACCTGCGGCTGCGGCAGCTCCTTCACCTCCTAAGGCCAACCGAATGAAAAGCCCCGGCTCCGCTGTTCGGCTCCTGGGCTTTTTCGTGCCGGCGAACACATGGCCGGCCAGGAATCGAAGGTGAACAATTCCTGGAAGGCGCACGGCGCCACCCTTCTCATTTCGTGCTACGAGCTGGGCCGCCAGCCCATCGCGCTGGCCTCTCCGCTCGCTTTCCTGCGGCGGGCCGGATACGCGCCAACCGCGCTCGATCTGGCCGTCGAGCCGTTCTCGCCTGAAAAAGCGGCCGGGGCGCTATTCGCCGGAATCAGCGTCCCGATGCACACGGCGCTCCGCCTCGGTATCGAGGCGGCCCGCCGGGTGCGTGATGTCAACCCGGACTGCCATATCTGCTTTTATGGCCTCTACGCCAATCTGAACGCGGACTACCTGCTCGAAAATGAGGCCGACTCCGTGATCGGCAGCGAGGTCGAGGAGACACTTGCTGAACTCGTCGGCGCTCTGGCCGCCTCCCGGGACCCGGCCAGCGCCCGCGGTTCGGTCGATGTCCCCGGCGCCGGCACACGCAAGGCACAGGCAGCTCCGAATCTGAAAAAAATTCCGCTCCTCACCCCTCGCCGCGAGGGGCTTCCCCCGCTCGACACTTACGCCCATCTGCTCAGGGACGGGGTTCACCTTCTGGCGGGCTCGGTCGAGGCGAGCCGGGGCTGCAAGCACCTGTGCCTCCACTGCCCGATTCCGCCCGTCTACGGCGGGCGATTTTTCGCCGTTCCGCCTGAAATAGTGATGGAGGACATCCGGGCGCTCGCCGCCCTCGGCGCGAGACACATCACCTTCGCCGACCCCGATTTCCTGAACGGCCCGGGGCACGCAATGCGCGTCGCGCGAGCGCTCCACGATGAATATCCCTCGCTCACCTTCGACTTCACCGCCAAGGTCGAGCACCTGGCGAAGAACGAGGGCCTTCTCAAGGAGCTGGGCGAGATGGGCTGCGCCTTCATCGTCACCGCCCTCGAATCGCTGAGCGAGATCGTCCTTGAAAACCTCGACAAGGGGCACACCCGCGAGGAAGCCATCCGGGTGGTGCGGGCCTGCCGTGCGGCGGGAATCTCCATCCGGCCCTCGCTTCTCGCCTTCACCCCCTGGACGAAATCGGACGATTATTTCGAGCTTTTGGATTTCGTGGAGGAGCTCGAACTCATCGACGAGGTGGACCCGGTTCAGTTCGCCATCCGGCTGCTCGTCCCGCCGGGCTCGGACCTGCTCGGCCGGGAATCGATGCAGCCGTTCATCGGCGAGATGGACCCCGAGAATTTCATCCACCGCTGGTCGCATCCCGATCCGAGAATGGACCGGCTCCACGAGGAGACCCTCGCCATCGCCGAGGACGCGGCTGGAAAGAGCGAGGACCCCGCCGAAACCTTCGCGCGGATTCGCGCCGCCGCCGCCGCCACGCTCGAGCGCCCCGATCGCGCCGGAGCGGCCCCCGCCCTCGCCCCCGATCGGCTTCGCCCGCCAAAGCTTACCGAATCGTGGTTCTGCTGAGCGGAACCCACCGAGGGCCAGTTGGCCCTTTAAGACGGACCGGGATAGCCCGCCGGTTATTTTCACCAGCAAAGAAGAGGGATCACATCGCTCAGGGTGAGGCCCCCGCCTCGCGCCCTTTTGCCCCGGCCCAATAACCCCCGCCCAGGGCGAACGGAGCAGCCACGAGAAAACCCGCCACCCCGACCGGAACCAACCCCAGCCGGTCCACCGCGAAGCCGAGGGCGGGCGCGAGTATCATCGCGAAAAGCGATTTCGCCTGCGCTTCGATGGAAAGCACCGTAGCCCCCGCCTCGGGCGAGCCGTGGGCGTCGATGCGGCTGATCAGAATCGGGCGCCAGAAATTCTGGGCCACGGCGAGGCCGATAAAAGCGGCGATGACCACGCTTTCATGGCCCATCCACAAACCCGCCGCGAGACCGGCGTAAAGAACCGAGGTTCCCGCCCAGATGAGCCGCGCCGCCCGCTCCTCGCCGCCGGCCGCGGCGCTCAGCCGGTACCCCCCGCGGCTGGCCACGCTCGAGAGAATATGCAGGACAAAATAAACGCCCCCCACCAGAAGGGCGACTCGCTTGTGCTCTTCCCACGCGGCAAGAAGAGCGAGACCAAGGGCCGCCTGTTGAAGAACCGGCTGGATATAATCCTTGGCCGCCTTGTAGGTCCCCTCGAAACCCATCGACTCTGAGACGATGCGGCGAAGCGGCGGAAGGCGGAACGTATGGCGGAGCGCGCCCCTGAGATGCCCGAGAACGGCGGCAATCCCCGCCCCCTCGCCGCGCCGGCCATCCAGCCCGGCCGGGTATCCCAGAAAATTCACGATACCGAGCAGGTAGGGAATCACCGCCAGGAGGAATACGTCGCTGTAGCTCACGCCCGAGAAAATAAAACCCGCCGAGATGACCACGGCGAGGGCGGAGCCCATCTTCGACCAGGAACGGGTGAACCCGTAAAACCGGGTGCGCTCGCCCTCGCGGCCCTGCCCCCTGAGCCAGTCGAAGATCATGGCCTTGTGGGTTCCCGAGCGGAAGGCCTCGCCGAGGGCGAAGGCCAGCATCGCCGCGAACAGCGCGGCCAGCGAGCCCGCGAAACCGAAGATAAGGAACGACGCGATGTAGGCCGAGAAAGCGAAGATCATCGCCCGGCGCCGGCCGTAGAGGTCGGCCACGGCCCCGCTCGGAATCTCGAGAAGATTGACGCAAACCTCGCGAAAGCCGATGAGCAGGCCGATCTGAAAAAACGAGAGACCCTTTTCGCGGAAAGCCAGGATGAGGAACGGCTCGAAGTAGGTCTGGTTCTTCAAAAAACCATAGAGCGAGAATCGAAACAGCATGCACCCTTCCTTCCCGCCCGCCTGGGGGCGGGCTCCGGTTCTCCTCCCCGCCCGCCTGGGGGCGGGCTCCGGTTTGTCCAGCCTACCGGCCCGCCGCAGAATCCGGCAAGGGGGGGGCAAAATGCCATATTGACCGGCTCGATTTGAGCGGCGATTCCGGTATAATGAATAGATAGATAGGGGCTGGACCTCGGCCGGCCAACAGCCGCCGGCCGCCACCGGAACCCAGCCCGTCTCAATAAGACGGAAAGCTTTGAATCGAGGGCCGCCGCCAGCCCTCGGCAACCGAATCATAAGGAGAATCGGATGAGATCGAGAGAGTTCGCACAGACGACCGGCCAGCGCGTCGTAAGCGCCGACGCCGCCGCTTTCATGCAGCGCGTCTACGGCTGGATGACCGCGGGGCTGGCGGTCACGGGGATTTCGGCCTTCTACATCGCCTCGAGCGAGGCCGCCATCAACTTCATTTTCGGCAGTTCGATCTCGATTTTTCTCGTCATCGGGGTCCAGCTCGCCCTCGTGTTTTCGATCCGCCCGGTGATGAAGAGCAAGGGCTCGGCCGTGGGCGCGGCGATGTTCCTCGCCTATGCGGCGACCCTGGGGGTCACGGTATCCTCCCTGCTTCTCCGCTACACGGGCGACTCGGTGGCCCAGGCCTTTTTCGTCACGGCGGGCGCCTTCGGCGGGCTCACGGTGTTCGCCTTCGTGACCAAGCGCGACCTCTCGGGGGTGGGCAACTTCTGCATGGTCGGCCTGTTCGGGATTATCATCGCCACGATCGTGAACATCTTCATGGCCAGCTCGGCGGTTCACTTCGCCATCAGCGTCCTCGGCGTCCTGATCTTCGCGGGCCTCACCGCCTACGACACCCAGAAGATGAAGGACTACGCCCTCACCCAGGACACGGACAACGAGGTCGGCCGCCGCGCCTCGATCATGGCGGCCCTCGAGCTCTACCTCGACTTCATCTTGATGTTCATCTACCTCGCGCAGATCCTCGGCAGCTCGCGCGACTAGATCGAATCCGCAGACACAAAAATGCCGGGGCCCGCGAGGGCTCCGGTTTTTTTGTCTTAATTTTCCATCACGGCCGACTTGCTTAACAGCCGAGCAATGCTCACCCGCCAAACAGTTTCCTGACGCACTCGCCATAGACGGAGAGCGTGGTTCGGCAATCGACCAACGCCCGGTGACTTTGATCGACCCGGATGCCGAAATGCGCCTTGAGGGTCGTCAGTTTATGGTTCGGGAGCGCGGGGAACGCCTTGCGGCTCAAGGGCAGGACATCGATCACGGGGTTGTCGATGGCGGCGCCGATTTTCAGGGCGTTGTGCCGCAAAAATCCCATGTCGAAGGGCGCGTTGAACATCGCCAGCGGAAGGTCCCCGAAAAATTCGATGAAATGAGGCAACTCCTCCTCGATGACCCCGCAGCCCTCGACCATCTCGTTGGAAATCCCGTTGATGCCGGTAATGACCCCGGGGATATCCACTTCCGGGTCGATGAGCGCCTCCATCGTCGCATACTCCGCCGCGCCGGCCTCGAATTTCACCGCGCCGATCTCGATGATGGCGTTATTTCGAGGAGAAAGCCCGGTCGTCTCCAGGTCAACGACGACGAATTTTTCCTGGAGAACGTCGCGCCCCTTTAATCTGGGATTGGACACGCGGACATTGGACACGGCTTCCCCTTCCGGGCGGGCACGGACGGGTGGCGGGCGGGTGGCGAGATATTAAGAGGCGAATTTTTCCTGCTCGATGAATATATCAAATCCGAATCGCATCCGGAACACAAAAGCCGGGGCAGACGAGAGGGCCTCGGTTTTTTTTGTGGGTCAAAGCGCCCTAAAACACGATAACCCGCCCTCCGGTTGAAAATTCGAAACGGAGGGGCCCCGCACGGCGTTTCCTGCTAAGGTGGAGGAAATCAATACGGGAAACACTATCATTCCGGAATAATGAGCGTCCGGCGTTGAAATTCACCGGGGCTCGAAGGGAGGCGATATGCGCGCGGCTTTGATGATGGCCAAGGGAATCCTGGAAGTGGGAGAAATACCGGACCCGCGCCCCCTCGACGGGGAGGCGTTGGTCGAGGTCGATCGCGCCGGCATCTGCGGGTCCGACCTGGGGACGCTGGCGAGCGGACGCCCGAAGGAGTTGCCCCGGGTCCTGGGGCATGAGTTCGCCGGAACGCTTCGGGAAATTAACGGGGGAAATGCCGGCTATCCTTTCAAGCCCGGCGACCGGGTGGTGGCCGAGCCTACTTCGGGCTGCGGAATATGCCGCAGCTGCCGCAAGGGCCAAGCCAACGTCTGCGACGACCGGGTGATACTGGGCGTGGAGACGGACGGCGTGTTCGCCCAGTATGTCCGGGTGCCTGTCGAGAATCTTTTGAAAATACCGGACGGGATGTCCTTCGAGGAGGCGGCGCTGGTTCAGCCCGTGGCGGTGGCGGTCCACACTTTCCGGCGCACCGCGTTCCAGGGGGGGTGTACGGCGGCGGTCCTGGGCGCAGGTCCGATAGGGGCGCTTTTGGCCATGCTGGCCCGGGCCTCGGGGGGAACGACGGTGGTTGTCACCGAGCCGAACCCCTTTCGCAGGGAGTTGATGGAAAACCTCGGATTCCCGGCGATAGATCCCGTGGAGGAGGAGCCGGTGGCGGCCGCTCTTTCGCACCTGAGCGAGGGAGACGAGGGTTTTGATGTCGTCTTCGACGCCGCGGGAAGCACGGATTCGGTCAGGCAGGCCACGGAAATGACGAGGGTCGGGGGACAGGTGATGATGGTCGCGACCTACCACGGAAATCCGGACATCGGGCTCGCGAGCGGGCGGAAGCGCGAAGTGAATTACCTCACCACGCGCGCGCATGTCTTCGACGATTTTCGCGCGTCGCTGAACCTCATCTCCAGCCGGCAACTTGATGTCAGGCCGCTCATCACGAACGAGATCGGCCTCGGCGAAGTGCCCGGCGCTTTCGAGACCCTGAGCTCGGGCGGCCCGATGATGAAGGTTTTGTGCCGGCCATGATCGGCTGGCTAACTCACCGCGAAGCTGCTTAATTTTGGGGCAATTTTACTTAATTCAAATCTTCAACACGGGCCGGAGTTCATCCTCCAACGAATTCTCGGCGATGACGGAGGCGGTCATCTTCTCCTCGCGGAAGATGCCGCCCGCGACACGCTGGATGTCGCCGGCCGTCACGGCGTCGATATCGCTCAGCTCCTCCTCGAGGGTGTAGAGCCGCCCGCGGATTAGCAGGTTCGATCCGTTTCGCCCCGCGTAGTAATCCGAGCTTTCGTTGATCTGAAGCCCGCCGCGAAGGTGGCGCTTGGCCTCGTCGAGCTCTTCGTCGTTGACGGGCTCGGTCTTCATCCGCGCCGCCTCGGCGAGGGAGACCTCGACCGCTTCCCTGGCCTTTTCGAGAGCGATGCCTGCCTTAATCTCGATGTAGCCCTCGTCCGAGTAGCGATTGGGCACGGAGCCGACGCTGTAGGCGAGGCCGCGCTTCTCGCGCACCTCGGTGAAAAGGCGGCTGCTCATTTTCCCGCCCAGGATGTCGCACAGGAGCCTGAGCGCCGGGCCGTCCTCGTGGTTGACGCCGAAGGCGCGGAATCCGATGCCGAGGTTCACCTGATCGGTTTGGCGAACCTGCTCGATGTAATCCTGGCTGCTCTCGGAGGGAAGAGACGGGGCCTTCTGGGTGTCCGTGCTCCCCTCCCTCGCGCCGAAGAATTTCTCGGAAAGGGCGACCACCTCCTCGTGGGAGACCCCTCCCGCCACCGAGACGACCGTGTTGCCCGGCATGTACCAGTCGCGGATGAGCTCGCGCATGTGCTCAGGTTCGATGGCGTTGATGGTTTTCTTGTCCCCGATGACGCCGACCTGGAGGTTGTACATCGTCGTCTCGAGCATCTCGGAGACCCAGGCACGGGGCATGTCCTCGTACATCTTGAGTTCCTCGAGGATGACGTTGCGCTCGCGGTGCCATTCGTCCTTGTCGAGGAGGGAGTTGTTCACGGCGTCGGCATAGACCTCGAGAACGGTCTCGAAAACGTCGGCCGGCGCCTTGAAGTGGTAGCAGGTGCGCTCCGAGCCCGTATTGGCGTTGATGGCGGCGCCGTTGCCCTCCATCTCGCGTGCGATCTCGAGGGTGGTTCGCTTCGGGGTGCCCTTGAAGATCATGTGCTCGAGGGCGTGGGATACGCCGACGACCTCGTCGCGCTCGTGGCGGCCGCCGCAGCCGAAATAGATGTGAAAGGCGACGGCGGCGGAATCGGAGAGCTCCGCAGTCACGACGCGGATGCCGTTTGAGAGTTTGCCTTCGCTAATCTTCATGGAGCCTCCCGAGAACGCGGCGGCGAATCCGGCCGCCTGCCGCAATTGAGATTGAGGTTTGGTTCGGGTGCCTACCCGCCGGGGAAACCCGGCTGCCCCCCTATTAACACAAAAACGACACCCGGAACAGAATTACAGCCCCTCTCTAACAGCACCGGTCCCGGGGCCCGAGCAGGGCCCGTGACCCGCGAATGGACAGCCTCCGTGAACCTCCCTATATTTAAGGGACCGTCTCGCCAAAGGAGAGATTCGTGGCTGGCATCGCCGCTTTCAGACCCCTCCCGGTCGCCACCGTGAGGGAGGACGGAACCTTCGCCTACATCAACTCGCCCGGTGTGGGTAA
>JAVEPB010000060.1 GCA_030922375.1 bacterium
CCGACCCGTTCCCTCGTGCCGCAATTCAACAATCTCTCCTCCAGCTACCGCGATCAGACGAAGCAAATACAATCCCTCCTGCCGGCGATGAAGCAGGCGGGCGCGGGGCTGAAGGGGATGGAGGGGATGCTCACAAGCTTCGCCTCGAAGAGCGGCCCGGCGCTCGAGAATTTCCTCGGCGGCCTCATGCGGGGAAAGGGCGGCCTCACCGAAAGCCTCCTGGCGGCATAATCCGCCACATCTTTCCCCTCAAAATCTCCCCCTGCATCTTCCTCTCTCTCATCCCCCCGAAAATCCCCTGGACGCGGACGAAAATACTCCATAAACTGATTCGCGTCATCCACCGCCATCCATTTCAGGGGGAAACCATGGACATCGAGACCCGGATAGAATCGCTCGAAAATGACATCCGCCGCCAGAAGGATGACCTCCGCCTTCACCGGCGCCTCTGGATGGGCGCGGCCTGCCTGCTCGCCGGGGCGCTCGTTCTCGGCGCAACGAGGCCCGTGCCCAAGGAAATCGTCGCCAAGACCATTGTCGCGGAAAATTTTGTGGTGATAGACCCTTCGGGAAAACCCCGCTCCACATGGGCGGCGAGCAAGGACGGAGAGGTGCTCTTCGCGATGATGGACGGAAAAATCCCCCGTATGCTCATCGCCCTCAAGAAAGAAGATGTGGGGATGTTTATTTCTGACTCCAAAGGGAAGGTGCGGTTCAGTGCCGGAATGATTAAAGCCAATTCGCAAAAGGAACCATTTCCCTTGATAGCGCTTTATGACAAAAACGGAAAATCCCAGGTCAGCGTAAACGCGGCAAACAGAGAAGGTACGCATTCTTTTCAAGTTCTCGATCCGTCGGGAAACCAGCGGGCTTCTTTCGGTCTAACGGCACCCCAGGGACCATCCTTTGTTCTAAGAGACGCCGAAGGAAGGCATCGCAGCATATTCGGCCTCACGGTGGATGGCGAACCGACGCTCATGTTCCTGGACGAAAAAGACGAGATCTACTGGGTTGCACCGCAGGAATTAAATAAAATCAAATAAATATCCTGCCCTACGGTTCAAGCGCGCATCTGCACGCATCCGCACGCAATTCCTGTAGCTGGTTTTCCCCTTCCTTTGATTACATTGATTTCGCCGCCTTCTGGAGGCGGTTTGCCTTAACCGGGGATCAATGACGCCTTCGCCGCGGCTACGGCGGACAGAGGCTTAAAGGGGGAAATCACATGGCCGAGCAGCGCAACAAAGTCATCATCAATTTCGAAGCGAATTCAAAAGATATGACGAAACAGCTTAAGGAAATTCGGAAAACCTCCCAAGCCTCTTTTGACGCGATCCAACAGGGGCAACAGAAAGGGGCGGAAAGTTTTTTGGATATGTTCTCGGAGTGGGCGAAAGACACTGTTGATTTGATTCAAGAATACATTACTGAGTTTCTAAAGGGGCAGAAAAAAAACGTAGGAGACCATTTGAAACGAAACGCGAAGATTGCAAAAGATATAGGGAAAATAAACAAGGCATCTAAGGGTGGCGACCCTTACGATCACTTCGCCAAAGCGTGGGCAGATGAAGAAAAAAGTCGGAGGGGTGTTAACGGGCCTTTTTACGTTGATGAGATAATGGCCGATGCGAAGGTAATGGGACAGGCAAAGAATGTCGGTAAACGCCTCGAAAAAAATTACCAACAGGCCGTCGACGACGGAACCGATGGACCCGACGGCTACCGCAACCTGTTTGAGGGGCTGACGGAGCCCCTCAAGAAGCTCAAGGAACAGGCCGGGCCCGTGGAGGAACAATTCAACAATGTCGCCCTTGCATACCGCGATCAGATTGATCAGGTGCGATCCCTCGTTCCGGCGATGAAGCAGGCGGGCGCGGGGATGAAGGGGATGGAGGGGATGCTCACAAGCTTCGCCTCGAAGAGCGGCCCGGCGCTCGAGAATTTCCTGGGGGGCAAGGGAGGCGGCGTGAAGGAATTGTTCGCCTCGCTCCGGGAGACCGCCATCGATTCTTTCGCCGCTGCGGGGCGGAGTTTCCTGACCGGCGGGCTGAGGGACCTCGTGCGGGGAAAGGGCGGCCTCACCGAGAGCCTCACCCGCCTCTTCGGGAGCCCGGGCGGCGGGGGGCTTTTGGGCAGCATGTCGAGACTCCTCGGCCCGGGGGGGAGCCTCCTCGGCGGGATGAAGAGTGTTTTCGGGAGTGTGAACAGCGGCGGGCTCCTGGGCGAGATGGCGAATCTTTTCGGCAAGAGCGGCGGCGGGGGGCTCCTGGGCGATCTCAAGGGGATTTTCGGGAGTGTGAACAGCGGCGGACTTCTCGGCGGCATGTCGAACCTGTTCGGGAGCGCGGGCGGCGGCGGCGGCTTGCTC
>JAVEPB010000061.1 GCA_030922375.1 bacterium
CGTGAATAAGAGAGAGACGGGGGCCTGGGTGGGCGAGGTCCAGGGGCTCGTGGCCGGCTGGCGGGCCGAGATCGAACCCCACCGGAACTCGGGCGACACGCCGATGCGCCCCGAGCGGGTGCTCAGGGAGCTTGGCGCCTGTCTGCCCGAGGATGTCCTCCTCGTATCGGACACCGGTCACTCGGCGATGTGGATCTCTCAGCAGCTCTGGATGAATTCGTCGAAATGGGATTCCATCCGCTGCGCCGGCTCGCTGGGCTGGGGTTTTCCAGCCTCGCTCGGGGCGAAGTGTGCCTTCCCGGACCGGCCGGTGGTCTGCTTCACCGGCGACGGGGGCTACTGGTACCACATGCAGGAGGTCGAGACCGCCGTGCGCTTCGGCATCAACTCGGTCACCGTCGTGAACAACAACAACTCGATGAACCAGGAGATCAACGTCTACACCAGGGCTTACGACGGGAAGCCCTCCGATCAGTGGGGGACGATGTGGAAGTTCACCCAGCCGAATCTCTCGCGGATCGCCGAGGAGATGGGTGCGCTGGGAATCCGCGTCGAGCGGCCCGAGGAGATCGCGCCCGCGATGGAGAAGGCGCTCGCGGCGGATCGCCCCGCCGTGGTCGAGATCATGACCGAGATGGAGGCCATCTCCCCCGGTGCGTGGATGGGATAGGTGGTGGTTCGTCTAGGATAGTGTTTCTTCCAGGATGAGGAGGCGGGATCATGGGCGTTAAGGCGACGGTTCTTTGCGAGAACGCGGTATATGGGAATCTCGGCGCCATCGGGGAGCACGGCTGGTCGGCCTGGCTCGAAACCCCGCGCGGCGAATACCTCTTCGACACGGGGCAGGGTCTGGGACTTTTGAGCAACGCCGCGTTTTTCCAGAAAGACCTCGCCGCCGCGAAGGGCGTTCTGATCAGCCACCATCATGGGGACCATACGGGCGGCCTGCTCGACGCGATGAAGGCCATGCGCGGCGGACCGGAGGGCGACGGCGTCCCCGTCCACGCGCACCCGGACCTCTTCAAGGAAAGCTTCCGCGCGGAGAAAGACAAGCCGCGTCGGCACATCGGCGTTCCTCACACGCGGTCCGTCCTCGAGGCGTCGGGGGCGATTTTCAGCCTCGATACCGGGTGGCGAGAGGTGGAGGAGGGCATCTACATGACCGGGGAGGTGCCACGGCGAACCTCCTATGAGATCGGCGATCTGAATTTAAAGCATTACGGCGAGGCCGGGGAGCTCATCGTGGATCCCATCCTGGACGATCAGACAGTGGTCATCGACACCGAAGAGGGTCTGTTCGTCGTTCTCGGATGCTCGCACGCGGGGGTGATCAACATTCTGACTTACATCACCGAGAAGACCGGTAAATCCCGCTTCCACACCGTCATCGGCGGAACCCACCTCGGTCCCATCGAAGAGGATCAGATCGCCCGGAGCATCGAGGCGCTGCACGAATTCGACATCGGGCGGATCGGGGTCTCCCACTGCACCGGCCAGAAGACGGCGGCGCGCATGGCCGGGGAATTCGGCGAGCGGTTTTTCTTTTGCAGCGTTGGAATGGTAGTCGAGGCATAAATTTCCGCCACCTGTGGCGCGATGCCGATTGCGGTTTTTTTTATCCATCGACCCGAAAGCGCGGGGGTTTTGTCATGGCCCCCTGGAACGGACTATTCTTCCGGTAATTACGGTTGCGCGCCCGGAAAAAGAATACTGGTGTTTCAGTTCCGTTTATAGTTTTTATCAATGCCTTGCTGTTTTTTTTTAATTAGTTCCGATGAAAATGCACAAGATGAAAATTCTGAAATTGTGTCCGTCCGGACATAAAGCGTAATATCATACTCAATTGTTTTTTTATACTTTAATGTTCAGCTCTTTCGCCGGGGTTGTCACCATGAGTTTGTGCGCGTCCTACCTGGAAAAAATTCTCGTCGAGATCGATACCCTCCCGCCCGTATCCGAGGTGTTTCACAAGATCCTGGAGCTGACGGGCGGAGACGACGCTTCCCGCGATGAGCTGGTTCGATGCGTCTCGCTGGATCCGGCCATCTCCGCCAAGATTCTTCAGACCATCAATTCGGCGTATTTCGGGGTGAGCGAAAAGGTCTCCAGCCTGAAGGTGGCGGTGGGCCTGCTGGGCGATGTCAATATCCGGGACATCGCCATCATGTGCGCCGCCTCCGGGGTCTTGCGCAAATCCATCATGGGCTACGGGATCATGGCGGAGGAGTTCTGGTTCCATTCGGTGACGGCGGCGTTCGCGTCCAGGCAGATCTCAGAAAAAATCGGCGGCGAGGACCACGACCTGGCGTTTTCGGCGGGCTTGCTTCACGACATCGGAAAGCTGGCGATCGATCGAGTCATCCGGGAAACCCAAAAGGATATGAGCTGGGACACGAAAAAGGATTTCATGCCCCATTATCATGAGATGGAGGCCGATGCCTACGGCTTCGATCACTGCACGGCCGGGTTTTTCCTGGCGAGAAGCTGGAGTCTGCCGGACAAGCTGACCTCGGCCATTGCCTTTCATCACGCGACGGATCTGGAAGGCCAGGACAATGAACTGATCCACATCGTCAATTTCGCGGACATCCTGGCCCATTTCATGTCGATGAAAATCATCAATTCCGATTTCATCATGCTGCTGCTCGAAGAGAACCAGATTCCCTTCGAATTTTCCCCCCGGGACATCGAAGATATATACGCCAAGCTGCGGATTGAAATGGAATACTCCGAGGCCTTGCTGAAAATGTAAGCCTCCGTCCGGAGGCCGCCCCCCCCCGCCGTTTTAGCGACAGGGAGGCGGATTTTTACTTGTCCTTCCTCTGTTACTTATCCTTCCCCTCGTAGACCTCGAGGACGCGGGTGGCGTCGTCCTTGCCCCAGCCGGCGGCCTCGGCGCGCGGGAACATTTTCCGCGCAGCGGGGACGACGGCGAGCTCTACCCCGCCCTCCTTGGCGAGATCGATGGCGAGGCCCATGTCCTTGACGAAGATTTCGACCGCCCCGCGCGCCTCCCAGTCGCGGCTGATCATCCGGGGAGCGGCGTTCTCGAGCATGGTGCCCTTCACCGTGCTTGCCCTGAGGCATTCCATCATCTTGTCGTTCGAGAGGCCCGCCCGCTGGCCGGTGAGGAGCATCTCGCAGATGAGTGCGGTGCACGAGTTCACGAACAGGTTGGTGACCACTTTCATGGTGGCGCCGGTTCCGTTGTCGCCCATGTGGACGACGCTCGAGGTGATCGAGTCGAGGATCGGATAGACGCGGTCGAAGGCCTCTTTTTTCCCGCCCACCATCATCGATATCTCGCGGGCGGCGACGCGGGGGTGCGAGCCCGAGATCGGCGCGTCGAGCATGTCGATGCCTTCGGCGGCGAGGCGCCCTCCCAAATCGGTCTGGAAGGCGGGCTTCATCGTGCTCATCTCGACATGGATGAGGCCCTTCTTGCCGGCCTTGACGATGCCGGCGGGGCCGAATGTGTTTTCTTCGATGTGCGCCTCCTTGAGGAGGATGGAAAACGTGATGTCGCACTCCCCGGCGATCTCTTTCGCCGAGGCGGCGGCGCGGCCCCCAATCTCCTCGAGCATTTTGTTCCGCGCGGGGTCGATGTCGTAGCCGACCATCTCGTGGCCGTCGGCGATGAATTCCTTCGAGAGCGCGAGGCCCATTTTCCCCAGTCCGATCATTCCCAGCTTTTCGCCCATGATTCCATTCTCCCAAGTTTTCGAAAAATTCCGGAGTATGTGCACCCCTAAAGTTTTACCGGCTTGCCTTCCTTGACCGACCGGTCGGACGCCATGGTGAGCTCCAGGACGCGCCGCGCGTGCGCACCGGTGGCGAGGCCGACGCCGCCGATACCCAGAACGTGGCGGATGAAAGCGTCCGACTCCTCCTTCATCGGTCCGAAAAACTCGCCCAGCGCGAAATCGCCCGGCATCGCCGAGCCCAGGAAGGCGACGTCCACCTCGTGCTCGGGCGTGTAGGGACAGGGGATGGCCTCGCCCGGAGCGAGGACGACGTCCCTGTGCGCGTCGTCGATGTTGAGCGAGCCGGTCGTGCCCTGCAGGTCAATCTCCATCGTCGCCGTGTAGGCGGGCCAGTGATGAGGCTGAAGCCAACTCGTCCCGAGGGTGGCGACGCTCCCGTCCTCGAAGGTGACGATCATCCACTGGAAATCGTCGCGGTTGTATTCCTTGAAGACGAAGCTGCCCGCGCGAGCGTAGACCTCGACCGGTTTTTTTCCTTCCATGTACCAGAGGATCAGATCGACCATGTAGGTGAGGGTGTTGATCGAGGGCGTGGTGTTCGGCGAGCGGCGGGCGACGGCCTCGCCGACGGCCCGGGTGACGTAAATCTTGCCCATCGCCATGACGATGTCGCCGAGCTGGCCCGCCATGGCGGACTGCTTGGCCAGAAGGTAGCGGCGGCGGAAGCGCTGGGTGTAGCCCACGAAAACCTCGGTCCCGCTCTTTTCGGCCTTGGCGAGGATGTCGTCGGCTTCGTCGAGATCGAGGACGAAGGGTTTTTCGATGAGAACGGGCTTGCCGAGTTCGGCGGCCAGGGCGGCCGGGGCGTGATGATATTCCTCGTCGGTGGAAATGACGACCGCGCCCACGCGGTCGCTCGTGATGGCCTCCTCGAATTTCGTGGTGGCCATGTCCGCGCCCACGGACTCGGAGAGGGTGTCGAGCTTCTCGGGTACCTTGTCGCAGATGGCCAGATAGTCAACCTGCGGTATTTGCGCGCACGAGTGCGCCCGGAGGGTGCCGATTCCTCCCGCTCCGATTACCGCGACGCCGGTGGATTCCATGGTTCTCTCCTATCGATATGAGATGATGATGACGCCGCACGCCGGCGGGCCGGGCTACCGCTCTTCCCGCTCCGGCTTGCGCTTTTCGAGAAATGCCGCGATGCCCTCCCGGGCGTCCTCGGACTCCGTGAGGACGGGCATGAATTTTCCCAGGAGACGGACGGCCTTGTTGTACTCGATTCCCTCGGTTTCATAAAACGCGCGCTTGCCCATCTGGACGGCGTAGGGGCTCGTCTCCGCGATCCCGCTGGCGAAGGCCCGGAGCTCCTCCTCGAAGCGGCCGGCCGGAGCGATCCGGGTGACGAGGCCCATCGCCAACGCTTCGGCAGTCGAAAATTGCCGCCCGGTGACGAACAGCTCATAGGCCCGGCGCGCCCCCACGGCGCGGATGATGGGCGGCATGATGGTGCAGGGCCAGAAGCCGAGCTTGATCTCCGGCACCCCGAAAAGAGCGTCTTCCTCGGCGACGGCGAAGTCGGCCGCCGCCGTCAGCGCCGTTCCGCCGCCCAGCGCGAACCCGCGGGGCGCGGCGATGACGGGCTTGCTGATTTGCGAGAAGGCCAGGAAAAAATCGGCGGTATAGCCGAAATGGCGGTCGCGCTCCACGGTGGATTTATCCCCGAACGAGGCGACGTCCGAGCCCGCGCAAAAGGTCGGGCCCTCCCCCCGCACGATGACGGCATGCACCTCGGGCATCTCGTCCAGCGCGAAAAGCCAGCGCGTCATCCCCCGGTACATGGCGTCGGTCATCGCGTTCCGCTTTTCGGGGCGGGCGATGGTGAGGGTGGCGATCTGTCCGCCGATCTCCCAGCGTAGATTTTCAACAGGTTCCAGCATGAGGGCGCCTATGAACGGGTGAAAGCGGGAGCGTGCCCCGCTCTGGGGGCCGCGCATGGTTCTCGTTTCCCGGAGGGGCAAAATTCTATCGGGTATCGCGCCGGGGTCAAGACCCGGCGGCCCGCCACACCTCACCCCTCCTCCTTCCCCCTGGACGTGGACGAAAATAAAACATAAACTGATTCGCGTCATCCATAGCCATCCATTTCAGGGGGAAACCATGGACATCGAGACCCGGTTGGAATCGCTCGAGAATGACATCCGCCGCCAGAAGGATGACCTCCGCCTTCACAAACGCCTCTGGATGGGCGCGGCCTCGCTTCTGGTGGCCGTTTTGTTGACGTGGGCATTGCCTCCCCCAAAGAGCATCGTCAAGACCATCGCCGCGCAGGAGTTCCTCTTGAAGGATTCCAAAGGGAAAATCCTTTCCAGGTGGGGAATAAACGAAGAACGCCCATATTTCACCATGGGGGATAAAAAAGGAATACACGAACTTGGCCTCGGGTTCGATGATGATGGAAGTTTAGGTCTCTTCCTCATCGACAGAAACGAATTCAAGAAGGATAAGCTCCGGTTATTTGTCGGGACCCAAAAAGAGTCGGTGGGAATTACAGTCGCCGACAAGGGGGGAACCCCCCGGACGGCCATGTGGATCGAGGAAGAGGAAGGGGTAGGGGAAGTCGCTATTTCAATTTTTGACCCAAGCGAAAAAACACGCGCAACTCTCTTTTTCTCGAAAGAGGGAGAGTCCAATCTTGTGTTATTGGACAGCGAAAAGAAGATTATTTGGCAAGCCCTGCCCAAGCCGGAATAATAATATTCAAAATAACGATTTTTTCCTTTGCGGCTTGAATTTCCACGCAATTCCTGTAGCTGGTTTTTCCGGCCTCCGGTTTACCCTTCAGGGAGTGCCGCCCATCTTCGGGCGGCGGATGCGGGCGAGCGCCGTATGGACATACCGGCGGCCAGGCCCGATTCAAACGGGAGGACGGGAAATTGGCGCCGGAAAAAAGACACGACGTTTCTATCGGAATATCGCTCATCACCAAGAAGGCGGAAGAAGACCTCAAAAAATTCGCCGAAAAAGTGAACCTTCTAAGATTCCCTTTCAGAGTTCCAAGGATTCCAAGGCCAAGGCCGGAAAGATTTCCAAAGAATCGACCAAGGACGATAGATTCCCCAAAAGACGATTCGTTCGGCCTGGAGATAATTCGGAAATCCCTCAAGGACGCTGAGGCTGTCGCGAGGCAGAGCCAGAAGAATCTGGACAGACTGAGGAGTTCGCCGGATTTTATCGGCAAGGAAAAACAGATTCAGGCCGCCCGAAAAGCTTTCGATGATTCGGAACTTCGTCAATGGGATATCGCTACGACGATACAAGGTATTCAGGACAGTGCACCCAAGCCGGAAACGTTCTTTGATATCTGGGAGGAGGAAATGCCGATAATCGCCTCCTCCGGCTTCGGCCCCTCGATTGAACAGCTAACGGAGCCCCTCAAGAAGCTCAAAAAACAGGCCGGGCCCGTGGAGGAACAATTCAACAATGTCGCCCTCGCCTACGGCGATCAGATTGATCAGGTGCGATCCCTCGTTCCGGCGATGAAGCAGGCGGGCGCGGGGCTGAAGGGGATGGAGGGGATGCTCACAAGCTTCGCCTCGATGAGCGGCCCGGCGCTCGAGAATTTCCTCGGCGGCCTCATGCGGGGAAAGGGCGGCCTCACCGAAAGCCTCCTGGCGGCATAACCCGCCACAACTTTCCCCTCAAAATCTCCCCCCTGCATCTTCCTCTATCTCATCCCCCCGAAAATCCCCTGGACGCGGACGAAAATACTCCATAAACTGATTCGCGTCATCCACCGCCATCCATTTCAGGGGGAAACCATGGACATCGAGACCCGGATAGAATCGCTCGAAGATGACATCCGCCGCCAGAAGGATGACCTCATCCGGCAGGAGAAAAAACTTCTCTTTCACAAGCGCCTCTGGATGGGCGCGGCCTGCCTGCTCGCCGGGGCGCTCGTCCTCGGGGCAACGAAACCCGTGCCCAAGGTCATTGTCGCGGAGAAGTTTGTCTTGAGAGACGCCAAGGGAACGGAGAAGGGTTTATGGCAAGTCACTTCTGTCGGTTCTGAATTCATGATGGCCGAGGGGGAGAACCGGAAATTATTCCTGGTCATCAACAAAAAACGAACCGGGATGGCCATTTTCGACAAGCAGGGGCTGGTCCGGCTTCAGGCCGATTCGCACTACGAAGAGCCGGGGAAGGGAAACGAAAAGCCAGGCCTCCTCCTCTTCGATAAAAACGGACGGATCCAAGTGGGGCTCGTCGCTCTCGATCGGTCCACCCCCTCCCTCGGATTCTCCGATTCGTCCGGCACGGTACGGGCATATATGGGCATGAGGGAAGGAAAGCCGACAATCACCATGCTCGACAAGAGAGGAATTCCCCGTGCGGCAATTTTTCAATCAGAAGACGACGAGCCCAAGATAAGACTCCTGAACCAATACGGAATTGTGTTCTGGCGGTCTCCACTTCAGCCCGAAGAACGAAAATAAAAAAAATTTCCCGTATATTTTCCGTAAGCGCAACTGCACGAAATTCCTGTAGCAGGAATTTTCCGATCTCCCGCTAGATTAATCGGCGTCCCATTCGCCGTGGATGGGCACACGATCCGCCGCCAGCGGAGGTCGAAGCATGCGCCAACATTACGGGGGAAATCCGGGATGAGCGAACACGATATCAACATCAAGTTCACCGCCGAGGGAGCCATAACCCTCAACGAGGAACTGGAAAAACTCCAAGAGCGTTATAAAGAAGTCGAAATAATGATGACGGGTCTCAGAAAGACTGGAGGAATCCTTGCTAAGGCGTACCAGAAAAAAATCATCGGCTCCGGCGGGGGGGGCTACAATACGAAGACCCTAGGCAAACTCGTCAAGCAGTTCAAAGGGGTGAGAACAGCAACGGGGGATCCAACAAAAAGAGGAATCAAGGACAATCGCCCTCTCCTGGCCGATTTCGATAAAGAGATCGTGCGGAGAAAGCTCAAGGAACTGGAAAACATATCGAAACAACTCCAGGAAATCCGCATCAAGGCGCAAGAAAATGGAGCGCTCAAAACGCTCCAGGACGCTGAAAATCTGGACCTGGAAGTTTTCACCCGCCAATTCGACATCGCCGCATCCGCCCAGGGCAAACTCGATGGAGCCTTCCGCGAGAACATCCCCTCCCTCGATGAGGACTTGCGCCAGCTCTTCGACGACGGAACCAACGGCTTCGGTTTCCCGGTTGAGCAAATACCGGAGCCTCTCAAGAAGCTCAAGGAACAGGCCGGGCTCGTGGAGGCGCAATTCGACAATCTTTCCTCCAGCTACCGCGAGCAAACCATGCAAGTAAAATCCCTCGTGCCGGCGATGAAGCGGGCGGGCGCGGGGCTGAAGGGGATGGAGGGGATGCTCACAAGCTTCGCCTCGAAGAGCGGGCCGGCGCTCGAGAATTTCCTGGGGGGCAAGGGCGGCGCGAAGGAACTGTTCGCCTCCCTCCGGGAGACCGCCATCGATTCTTTCGCCGCTGCGGGGCGGAGTTTTTTGACAAGCGGGCTGAGGGACCTCGTGCGGGGAAAGGGCGGGCTCACCGACAGCCTGGCCAAGCTCTTCGGGAGCGCGGGCGGCGGGGGGCTGATGGGCAGCATGTCGAAACTCCTCGGCCCGGGGGGGAGCCTCCTCGGCGGGATGAAAAACGTTTTCGGGAGTGTGAACAGCGGCGGACTCCTGGGCGATATGGCGAATCTTTTCGGCAAGAGCGGCGGCGGGGGGCTCCTGGGCGATCTCAAGGGGATTTTCGGGAGTGTGAACAGCGGCGGACTTCTCGGCGGCATGTCGAACCTGTTCGGGAGCGCGGGCGGCGGCGGCGGCTTGCTC
>JAVEPB010000062.1 GCA_030922375.1 bacterium
CGATATAGGCCTCGGCGCAGACGCGGGCGAGTTTCCGGATGCGCCCGATGTAGCGGGCCCGCTCGCTCACCCCGATCGCGCCGCGCGCGTCGAGGAGGTTGAAGGCGTGAGAGCACTTGAGCGCCTGATCGTAGGCCGGGAACGTGAGAGCCTTTTCGATCAGCGCAAAACCCTCGGCCTCGTACATGTCGAAGGCCTTGAAATTCGTCTCCGTGTCGGCCTCCTCGAAGTTGAAGTGGCTGAACTCGACCTCGGTCTGGTGATGAATGTCGCCGTAAGTGATCGCCTCTCCGCTGGCGGGGTCGCGCGACCAGACGAGATCGTAGACAGACTCTTTTTTCTGAAGGTACATGGCGATGCGCTCGACGCCGTAAGTCAGCTCGGCCGAAACGAGTTCGAGGTCGAGGCCGCCCGCCTGCTGGAAATAGGTGAACTGCGTAATTTCCATCCCGTCGAGCCAGACCTCCCAGCCGAGGCCCCACGCGCCGAGGTTGGGCGACTCCCAGTCGTCCTCGACAAAGCGGATATCGTGATCAAGCGGCTCGATGCCGAGGTCCTTGAGGCTGTCGAGATACTGGTCCTGCACGTCATCGGGCGATGGTTTGAGGATCACCTGAAACTGGTAGTAGTGCTGGAGGCGGTTGGGGTTTTCGCCGTAGCGCCCGTCGGTCGGCCGGCGGCTCGGCTCGACGTAGGCCACCCGCCAGGGCTCGGGCCCGAGGGCGCGGAGAAAGGTCGCGGGGTTCATCGTCCCGGCACCCACCTCGATGTCGTAGGGCTGCTGGATGACGCACCCCTTGGCCGCCCAGAACTCCTGGAGGCGGAGGATCACGTCCTGAAAGGTCCCGGCTGCCCGAGAGGCTTCGGGAGCGCTCACGCGATGAACTCCCGGTGAAGGGAGCGGACGGCCTCGTCGGCCTGACCCACCTCGACGATCACCGAGATCGAAATCTCGGACGTCGAGATCATCATGATGTTGATGCGGTCCCGCGCGAGAGCGGCGAAAGCACGCGCGGCGACCCCGGCCTGACTTTTCATTCCGATCCCGACGACGGAGACCTTGGCCACGTTGTCGTCGCGCATGATCCGGCGCGCGCCGAAGGAGGCGTGCGTCTCTATCATGATGCGCTCGGCCTCGGCGGCGGCGTCGCTGTTCACGGTGATTGAGATATCGGTGAGCCCCTCCTCGCTGACGTTCTGGACGATCATGTCGACGGCGATGGATTTTTCGGCCAGGTTTCCGAACAGGGAGGCGGCGATGCCAGGCCGGTCGGCGACGCCCTGGGCGGTGAGCTTCGATTGTTTCTTGTCGCAGCTCACGTTGTTGACGGCGGGGGCTTCGATTCCGGGCTCTTCGGGTGTGATCAAGGTTCCCCCTCCTTCGCCGAACGCAGATCGGACGACGAGTTGTAGCTTATATTTGGCCGCCAGGTCGACCGAGCGCGACTGAAGTACCTTGGCACCCAGCGAGGCCATTTCCATCATCTCATCGTACGATATCTTCTCGAGCAGGCGGGCGCGAGGCTCGATCCGCGGATCGGCCGTGAAGACGCCCTCGACATCGGTGTAAATCTCGCACAGCCCGGCCTCGAGCGCGGCCGCGAGGGCGACCGCCGTCAGGTCGGAGCCGCCCCGGCCGAGGGTCTGTTCCTCGTTCAGGTGGTCCACCCCCTGAAAACCGGCGGCGATGACGACCCGGCCCGCCTCAAGCTCGAGGCGGATCCGCCGGGGCTGGATCGTGCGAACCCGCGCGCGGGTGTGGTCCCCCTCGGTCTGGATGCCCGCCTGGCTGCCGGTGAGCGAGATGGCGGGGACGCCGAGGCCCTCTAAAGTGATCGCCAAGAGGGCGGCTGTGATCCGCTCGCCCGAGGTGAGCAGGAGGTCCACCTCGCGGCCCGAGGGCTCCGGGGAGAGATCGCCCGCCATTTCGATGAGCTTGTCTGTCTCGCCCGCCATCGCGCTGACGACGGCGATGACCTGGTCCCCCTTCCCGCGCGCGGAGGCCACCCGGCCGGCGACGCTGCGGATGCACTCGATGTCGGCCACCGAGGTGCCGCCGAATTTTTGGACCACAAGACCCATTGCTCTTTCTCCGTGGGGAGTTAGAGGCCTCACCCGGGGGATCTAACCGTGGGCCGGAGGGCCCTAACCGTGGGCCGGAGGGCCCACTCTACGCCGCCAGGAGCCGTTTTAAGAGAGCGCGCCCCGTCAGCGGAGTCCGATTCTCGCACAATCTCTCCACGAAGACCCCCGCCGCGGGAGAGGTTTCGACTCCGGCTGAGACTCCCCCTCCACCGCGAAGTCTGCGCCAGAGGGATGCGAGCCCAAAGCCTCCCGTAAACAGCGGCGGGCGAAGCTCCCCGGAATTCAAATCGGCCATGGCCCAGGGGGCGGGCCGGTTCGAGGTGATGCGGTCGGCGAGCAGGAGGATCCGCCAGTCTCCCTCCCCCGCCTCCTCGATAAGGGGCCCTGCCACCTCGCGGTCGAAAGCCTCGATTGCCTCTATTATTTCGCCCGAATTTTTCCCCCGGTGGACAGCCTCGGCGGGTCCCTCGTCGCAAACCACGATAAAGTCGCTTGAGCGGGCGGCCCGCCTCGCCGCCGCCACCATTTCCGACCTGCAGTCGGCAGCCGACCCGCCGCCGACGTCCGGACCGCCGCTGACGGAGAATGTCTCGGCCCCACCCAGGCGGCCAATGCCGACCACGGCCGGGCAATTCGACACGAAGGCCGCCCGGCGTCCGCCGAGGGCTTGTGAAATCGGGGGGGGATTCGAGACGGCCCCGCCGCCCCATAGCCAAATGCTGTTGACCGGGAACATGGCGGATTCCGGGCTTTGCTTCGTCCCCTGAAAACCGGCCAGGATCATTTGCGAGTCGTTCACGATGTGGACAAATCGCCGCGCCTCCCCGGACGGCGGGAGATAGCCGCCGATGGGCTGGCCCTCGATATCGTGCGGGGGCGTAAAGCCGCCCAGGGCCGCCGGGGAGATCTCATGGCCCGCTTTCCGGTAGGTCAGGAGGGCCCGGTATCCGCCGAGGGAGTGAAATCCAATCTCCTCGCCCGGGTCCGGGAGAAAATTCTCCCTGAGATGGGCTGACAGGGCTTCGCCTTCCTCGTCCGATATCCCGCCCCCGGCGGGGTCGAACATGATCACGCTCGTCGCCCCGGGCCTCAGGCAAACGAAATTCGCCCGAAAGGCGACCTCACCCTCCCGAAGGCCGATGCCGGAACCCACGGCCTCGAGCGGACCCCGAGGCGTCCCTTGAGCGCTTCCGCACAACTCGTAAAGGGTGGTGTCGGCGCCGGGCGAGGATTGTGCGGAGGCGGGGGCGGAATGCCACCCACCCGACACACCCTCGGCGGAGAGGCGGTCCATAGCCGGTGTATCGGCGGCCTCGAGAAAAGTCCGCCCATCCAACCCGGGCAAGGATTCACCGGCCATTCCACTGCCCAGGAGAACGAGGACCTTCACGGCAATTCCTTTGACGACTCGGGCCTTAACATCTCGGACTTTGACGATCCGGACAAAAAATCTTCAAGCGAACCGGGTGCCGTCGGATTCCACGCGCAAAAGGGCGTATTCCGGAGACACCACATCGAGGGACAAAATCTCCCCGAGGGCGTTTTGCATGCTTTCCTCCGACGCCTCGTAGGTCATGATCACCAAAGGCACGTGATCGTCGCGGCCGGCCCTTCCCTTTTGAATGATCGTCTCGAGGCCGATGTCGAAGTTTCCGAATACCCCTGAAATCCGGCTCAGGACACCGGGCCGGTCCAGGGCGGAGAAGCGGATATAGTAGGGAGTCCTCACCTCTTTGGGCGACAGGATTTTCAGGCGCCTCCGGGAGTCCGGGAGAAACGCCGCCGCCGGAAGGCGCGACTGGCCGCCGTTGTCGCGTAGCCACCGGACGATCTCGACGATATCCCCCACAACGGCGCTGGCGGTCGCGGCCGAACCGGCGCCCTGTCCGATGAAAGCCTGGGGCCCGGCGTTGGCCCCGACCACGGCAACGGAGTTGAAAACCCCGCCGACCTGAGACAAAGGGTGATGCTCGGGCAGCATGGCCGGATGCACCCGGATGTCGAGTCGCCCCTCCGTCTCGCGGGCGATGGCGATGAGTTTCACGCGGAACCCCAGATCGCGCGCGAAGGAGATATCGATGGCGTCGATTCCGCGAATCCCCTCGGTCGGGATGGCCTCGAGGTCAACAGGGGTGCCGTAGGCGAGATTGGCGAGGATGGCGATTTTATGGCTCGCGTCCACGCCGTCGATGTCGAAGGCGGGGTCGGCTTCGGCGTAGCCCAGCTCCTGCGCGATTTTCAGGGTCGCGGCGAACTCCGCGCCTTTTTCGGTCATCTCCGTCAAAATGTAATTGCAGGTCCCGTTGAGGATACCGGCGACACTCTCTATCCGGTCGGCCGCGAACGCCTCGCGCAGGTTCCGGACGATGGGGATTCCCCCGGCGACGGAGGCCTCGAACCCCAGCGGACAGCCCGCCTCCTCGGCGGAGGAGAATATTTCCTCGCCGTGGATGGCAAGGACCGCCTTGTTGGCGGTCACGACGGGCTTGCCGTTTTTAAGGGCCCTTAATATATGGCGGCGGGCGTCCTCGGTTCCGCCGATCAACTCGGCGACAATATCGATGTCCGGGTCGTCGAGCAGTCCGTCGAAATCGGTGTTCAGATTATCTTCCGGCACACCCTCCGCGCTTTTGCGGTGTGCGCTCCTGTCGGCGATGCGGCCGATCACAACCTCCACGCCGAGGCGGCGCTGAATCAGCTCGCGCTGCTCGTTCAGGAGACAAACCACCCCGGAGCCCACCGTGCCCAGGCCTAATATGCCGATTCGAATTTTTTTCATGAGTACCAGACCGAAATTTAGAGGGAATGATTAACCCGCCGCGCGATTCGCGACCCCGCCCCCGATAACCGGGCGCAGGTTCCGAATGGCCTGACGGATGCGGTGCTCGTTCTCGACAAGAGCGAAGCGTACGTAGCCATCACCCAGATCCCCGAAACCGATTCCCGGAGAAACGGCGACGTTGGTTTCCTTCAGCAGATAGGTCGCGAATTTGAGCGACCCCATTTCCTTGAAAGCGTCGGGGATCTCAGCCCATACGAACATCGTTCCCCGGGGCTTCTGGACGGGCCAGCCGATCCGGCCGAGACCCTCGCAGAGGGTGTCCCTGCGGTTTTGATAGGTCTGCCGGATGGAATCGACGCAATCCTGCGGCCCGTTCAGGGCGATGATCGATGCGATTTGAATGGGCTGAAAGGCGCCGTAGTCGAGATAACTTTTTATCCGCCTCAGCGCCTCGACGATCTGGGGATTTCCCACCACGAAACCGATGCGCCACCCGGGCATCGAATAACTTTTCGAGAGGGAAAACAGCTCGACGCCCACATCCTTCGCCCCGGGAACCTCGAGCATGCTCGGAGGCTGGTAGCCGTCGAATCCCAGATCGGCATAGGCGAAGTCGTGGACCAGGATCAGATCATTTTCCTTGGCGAACGCCACGAGCTTTTCGAAGAACGGCAGATCGACGCAAACCGTTGTCGGATTATGCGGAAAACTGAGGAGCAATATTTTCGGCCGTGGCCAAATGGGCCGGATCACATTCATCAGGTTGTCTAAAAAGTCATCGCCCTGGGCGAGCGGGACATGGATCACGTTTCCGTTCGCAAGGACACCAGCATAGGTGTGAATGGGATAGGTCGGGCTCGGCACCATGACCAGATCACCGGGGTTCGTGATGGCCAGGCAGAGGTGGGAGATCCCCTCCTTCGCCCCGATGGTGACGATGGCCTCCCGGTCCGGATCGATAACCACGTCGAACCGCCGTCCGTACCAGTCCGAGATCGCTTTTCTCAGCTTCGTGATTCCCCGGGAGGCGCTGTAGCGGTGGTTCCGGGGGTTCGAAGCCGCCTCGACGAGTTTTTCGACGATATGGGGCGGGGTGGCGAGATCGGGGTTGCCCATCCCGAAGTCGATGACGTCCTCCCCGCGCTGGCGGGCGGCGAGCTTGAGTTCGTCCACGGCCGCGAACACATAGGGCGGCAGGCGGGTGATTCGCTGAAATTCGTGCATGGCTCCCCTCCCGCCCTTAAGTGTACATCGGCAGCCCGGCGCCGCCGACAGCGATGTTTTGGCCCGACATGTCCCCGGTCATGAACGAGCGGCCCTCGGGATCCCCCTCGGCATCGCCGCCCATATCGCCCCTGGCCGCGAGCATGGCCTCGCGCGCGTTATATGAGCTCCGGACGAACGGGCCCGCGAAGACATGGGCGAAACCTTTATCCTCTCCCGCCGCGCGGTAGCGCGCGAAGGTGTCGGGATGAATGTACTCGGATACGGGGATTCCCTTTTTGCGCGGCTGAAGGTACTGACCGATGGTTATGATCCGGCAATCCACATCGGGGCGTCTGAGATCGTCCATGAGCGCGAGCACATCGTCCCCCCCCTCCCCCAGGCCCACCATGACGCCGCTCTTCGTCGTCATCCCGGGGTCGATCTCCCGCGCCATCCCGATGACCCGGAGAGAGCGTTCGTAGTCTCCCTTGGGGCGGGTTTTCCTGAACAGGCGCCGGACCGTTTCGACATTGTGGTTGAAAACGTCGGGCTTCGCCCGCACAACCTTTTCCACGGCACTGAAGTCTCCCAAGAAATCGGAGACGAGGACCTCGACCGTCGCTCGCGGAAGACGCTCGCGGATCGCCTCTATCGTCTCGACGACATGACCGGCGGCCCCGTCGGGCAAATCATCACGGTTCACCATCGTGACGACCACATGGTGGAGCCCGAGCCGGGCCGCCGCCTCGCCGACGTGTCTCGGCTCATCGGCATCGAGGGGAGCGGGCGCCCCCTTCTCGACCGCGCAGTACCCGCAGGTGCGCGTGCAGATGTCTCCGCCGATCATGAAGGTGGCCGTCCCCTGGGCGAAACACTCGAAAAGATTGGGGCAGCGGGCCTCCTCGCAGACCGTGAACAGGTTTTTCTTCCGCATGAGCGCCTTCACGCTATGGGCCTTACTCGGAACCGGAAGGCGCTTGAGCAGCCACGGCGGAAATCTTCGGGAAACCATTGAAAATCCTCAGCTACCGGAAAACGAGCGGGGGCATATTAGGAATGCCTTTCGGGAGTGTCAAGGAGCGGGAATTTCACTGAATCAGCGCGGAACCGCATGGGTAAATCAGAGGGGAATCACGTGCCCCCCCTGGACCGTTGTCTTCGCTCGGAGGGCCTGAAGCGTCCGGGAGGCGGAACCGCGATCCGGAAAGCGGCCCACCCGGATTCGGAGCCAGACACCCTTTTCCTTGAGATCGACGCGCTGGATAAACGCGTAAAAACCCTTGTCCCGAAGCCCGCGCATAACCGAGATGGCCCGGGCCGGCTCCCGGACGGAGAGCACCTGGATGGTGAAACGGGATCGCGGTCCACCGGCAAAACCGGGCTTTGAGGCGGGCGGGGCCGCCTTCGCGGACACGCGAGGTTTTATCGCGGAAAACTGTTTGGGGGGGGGATTTTTTTTCGCTTTATTCGCCGAGACCTTCCTCTCGGAGCCATCCGCCTCGGAGGCATTCATTCCTCCTCCGGAGCTATCCGTCCTCCTTCCGGAGTTGCTGAAAGAGTTCGTCCCCGACAGCTTCAACGGGTCCAGCTTTTCCGTCTCGGGATTTTCCTTCGACAAAAGCCTTTTGTAGAAACTGGGCTTGATGCTGGTGGTCCCGCCTTTGTCGCCCGAAGGTGCAATTCTGACGGTCGCTTCCCGCTCGTCCCGGTAGGGACTCTCACCGCTCGCCACCCCGGACGCCACTTCGCCGCTGCCTTCTTTTTCGCCTCCCCGCCGGTCCGCGACGACAAACCCCAGGCTGAATGAAATCGTCAGCAGGACAAGAGCGCCTCCCGCCAAAAGACCTATCTGTTGCTTGGTGAAGGAGAACTGCACCGGAGGTTGGTCGCCGGGCGGGGGCTTGCGTGAGGGGAAAATCGCCATCGATCCATCGGTCCATCGGGCGGATGAAAACCGGCGAAAATACTGAAAACTTGACCGTTACATTAAAGCCGCAAAGCCATCCTACATCATTTGGAGATGAATTTCACGCTTTTACATTTTCACGGGGGAGGAAACCCCCAATAGCTCGAGTCCGTTTTTCAGGACTATTTGCAGGCACCTGGTCAACTGAAGGCGCGCCTCGGTTGTTTTCGGCTCCTGGTCCAGAACCCGGTGGCGGTTGTAGTAGGCGTGGAACTGCTTTGCCAGCGATACAAGATAAAACGCGACGCGGTGGGGCTCAAGCCGCTCGGCCGCCAGGCGGACCGTCTCGGGCCACTCGAGCACCACCCTCGCCAGGGCGTGCTCCTCGGGAAGGCTCAGCCCGCCGGCCGGAATTTCGGGGGAGCTGGGAACCTCCACCCCGCGCTCCCCGGCCTGCCGAAAGAGGCTGCAGGTTCTGGCGTGCGCATACTGGACATAATAAACGGGGTTCTCGCTCGACTGCTCTTTGGCGAGGTCCAGGTCGAATTCCAGCGCGCTGTCGGGGCTCCTCATCAGGAAAAAGAACCGGGCGGCGTCCACCCCCACCTCGTCCACCACCTTCGATAGCTCCTCGAACTGGCCCGCCCGCGTGCTCATTTGAACCGGCTCGCCCCCGCGCCTGAGGCTGACAAACTGGACGAATAGGATTTTCAGCCTCTCGGGGTCGGTTCCGAGCATCTCGAGCGAAGCTCTCACGCGGGGCAGGTAGCCATGATGGTCCGCTCCCCAGATATTGATGCACCGGTCGAACCCCCGTTCGAACTTGAGACGGTGGTAGGCGATATCCGAGGCGAGGTAGGTGGGCCTTCCGTCCTCTCTGACAACGACGCGATTTTTTTCGTCCCCATAGTCCGTTGATTTCAACCATTTAGCACCACTTTCCTCATAAATATGATTCGATTCCTCGAGCGCCCGGACCGCCTCGCCCACCTTGCCGGCCACCTCGGTCGGGGCGCCCGCCCCGAAAAGAGACTTTTCACTAAACCATTCATCGAACCCCACCCGGAAGGCATCAAGGTCCGATTTGATCTGGCCCAGAATCAAATCGGCGGTAAACACTGTTGACGCCCTCAGGGCGGATTCCTCATCCGCTTCGCCGGCGACCGCCTGGCGGTAGGCCTCGCTTGCCGCAATCTCCCGGATGTAATCGCCCGAGTAAAGGTTTTCGGGAAACTCGATTTTTTCCCCTTTTTCCTGGAGGTATCGAAGATAGGTGGATTTTCCGAGCATCTCCATCTGGTTGCCGGCGTCGTTGACGTAATACTCCCGGTGGACTTCATGTCCGGTGGCGCGGAGTATCCGGCCGAGCGCATCGCCGACGGCGGCTCCCCTGCCGTGGCCGACATGAAGGGGGCCGGTGGGATTGGCGCTGACGAATTCGAGAAAAACCTTGGCGCCGTTTCCGAGGTCGCTTTTGCCGTAGGCCTCCGGCTCCCTCAGCACCGACCCGAGGCGCGCGGCCAGAAACTCCGTCTTGAGGTAAAAATTCAAGAAACCGGGCTTCTCGACCCGCACTTCGTCGAGGGCGCCGCCACTGTCAGGTAAGAATTTCATCAAACTCTCGGCGATGACAAAGGGCGCCTTGCGCTCCGTTTTGGCCAGCAGCATCCCCAGATTCGTCGAATAATCCCCGAACTCCTCCTTCGCCGGGATCTCCACTTCTATGGGAGGAATTTCCTCGGTCGAGAGCGCGCCGTCCTCGCGGGCGGCCTCGAAGGCCTCCCGGATCATCGATTCAAGTAGTTCCTTGATCACTTATTTTGACTCCTATTCTGCCCGCGGCCCTTGAGCGGGAAGAGAAACCCCCAGATGAAAAGATATCAGAGCGCGAACCAATTGAATAATTTCGCCCTGAATCGAGGCGTGAAACCGGAGCGAGCGGATTTTTTCGGGGGCGATCCCGACCGCCTCGCCCAAGGCCATAACGGACCCGGCCCTGAGCCGAACCGCCTGCCCGGCGGGAAGCTCGCAGCGGCTGCACCGCAACTCGCCCGACTCGACATCGAAGACCGCTCTTTCCTCTCCGGGTTTTTTCGTGCACGAGCCGCAATAGGACAGCTCCGGCGCGATGCCCAGCCTTTTGAGCAGGCCGGCCATGAAGAGCGCCCCGATACTCCCCGCCTCGGCGCCCGAGTCGAGCGCCTCGAGAGCCACGGCCAACCACTCGTAATGCTCCTCCTGGCCTTCATGCGCCCCGAACACGCGATCCATGGTTTTCAGTATCCGGCCCGTCAGGCGCATCGCCTCCATGTCCGACCAGAGATGGTGAAAAACCGAAATCGTCTCGCAGTAGCGAAGCGTTCCCAAATCCTTGCCGGTGGGCATCGACCATTCCGCCTGGACCCGCGTCGCCGGCTCAAGACCGACGCCGATTTTACTCTTCGGGGAGCGGGCGCCCCGGGCAACAACCCTGATCTTCCCTTCTTTCCTGGCGAAAAAGGTGGCGATGAGGCTTGTATTCGAATACGGGGTGGCGCTCAGAACGATTGCCTCATCCGCATGAATACTCATCAAATACCCTCCCGCCGGGATCGGAATAGCGGGGCGCCGCCCGAAAAGAGGGGCGCCGGGCCAAGATCAGCCTTTTCGAGGAATTGCGCCTCTTGACGGAACAAATCAGATGTGGGATAGGATTCCACGCGTTGAGAGTCTTTTCCACTAACTGCAGGCGAAGGAGGTAATTGCCACATATGCCAGGAGTGAAGGTACACGAGGGAGATTCCATCGACAAGGCGCTGAAACAGTTCAAGAAACAGTGCGAGAAGTCGGGGATTCTCACCGAAATCAAAAAAAGAGAGTATTACGAAAAACCCAGCGTCAAACGCAAAAGGAAAATGCTGGCCGCCCGAAAAAAGAGGATCAGAGCCCAGCGCCGTTAAGCGACACCCTCCCGCGCCACCAACGGTTTTTCTTTCCTCCCTCTCAGTTTTCGAATTCGAGATCGTGCAGCGCCGCGTCCCTCTGGCGCCAATTCGGCTTGACCCGGACGACGAGCCCCAGATACACCCGCTCACCCAACCTTTTTTCAATATCCAGCCGGGCGCCTTGCCCTATCTGCTTGAGGCGGCTGCCGCCCTTTCCGATCACGATTCCCCGCTGGCTCTTCCGCTCGACGTAAATCACGGCTTCGATGCGAAGAAGATCCGATTTCGGATCGCGCTCCATCTCCGTCACCTGCACCGCCACGGCGTAGGGGACCTCGCGGTGAAGCTGCCGGTAGACCTGCTCGCGGACGAATTCTCCGGCCAGGATACGCTCCGGGGTGTCCGTGACCGTACCCGGCGGAAAATAGCGCGGCCCCTCGGGGACCAGCTCCAGGAGCGCAGAGAGCATCCGGTCCACGTTCTCTCCCTTCAGGGCCGAGATCGGAAAAAAATCCTTGAATCGGCCCACCCTGGAATAGCTCTCGAACAGCGGGAGCAGCGTTTTCTTGTCCTTGATGAGATCCACCTTGTTGAGGACGAATATCAGTGGCGTCTCCGCGTCATCGAGCAGTTCCAAGGCCTGAAGATCGGCCCCCTCGTCGCGCCCGTCCGTTAAAAAAAGGATAACGTCCACCCCGGAGACGGCGGCCTTGGCCTCCTCGAGGAGAAAATGGCCCAGCTTCGACGAGGGCCGCTCGATCCCCGGCGTATCGACGAAAACCATCTGCGCATCCGGCCGGTTGTATACGCCCAGAAGGCGGCGGCGCGTGGTCCCCGGTTTGTGGGTGATGATGGCGAGTTTCTGGTCGAGTATCCGGTTCAGGAGGGTTGACTTTCCGGTGTTCGGGCGGCCGACGATGGCCACGAAGCCCGAGCGGTGACCGGCCGGAACGGCCGGGCCGGGTGGTACAGGCGGGCCGGGCGGGAGACTCTCCCCGGGGAGGCTCCCACCGTCGCCGGTATTTTCCGCCGGTCGCGTTCCCTTTTTGGCCACCGAATCACCTCAACGGGGCGGCTGAGCCCCTCGGATGCCGAGTTCGCGGAGTTGTAGGTGATCCACCCCGGAGGGAGCGCCCGTCATGAGGCAGACCGCCCGCTGCGTCTTGGGAAAGGCGATAACGTCGCGTATCGAGGGAGAGCCCGTCAGGAGCATGATGATACGGTCGAGCCCGAAGGCGATGCCGCCGTGGGGGGGCGTTCCGTACGAAAGGGCCTCCATGAAGAAACCAAAGCGCCGCTCCGCCTCTTCGTCGTCCATGCCCAGGGCCTCGAACATCCTGCGCTGGACCTCTCTTTGGTGAATCCGGGTGCTGCCGCCTCCGATTTCGAGCCCGTTTAGCACCATGTCGTAGGCGAGCGCCCGGATTCGGGTCGGCTCGGTATCGAACAGCGGGATGTCCTCGGGAACGGGCGCCGTGAAGGGATGATGAAGGGCGAAGTGGCGGCCCTCCTCCTCGTTCCACTCGAGGAGCGGAAAATCGACCACCCAGCAAAACTCGAATTTTTTCTCCCCGCCCTCGAGCAGCCCTATCCGTTCGGCGATTTCCTGCCTCAGCTGGCCCAGCACCGCCGCGCTCACCTCGGGCTTGTCCGCCACCATCATCAACAGATCGCCCACCTTCGCCCCCGTTCGGGCGCCGATCTCCTCGAGCTGGCCCTCGCCGAAGAACTTGGCGATATTCGACTCATAACCCTTCTCGGTGCGCTTGACCCAGGCGAGCCCGCCCGCGCCGAGCTCTATCGCGCGCGCGATGATGTCGTCGATCTCTTTTCTCGAGGCCGAAGCCATGCCGGGGCCCGCCATCGCCCGGGCGACGCCTCCTTTTTCAATCGCTCCCTTGAAAACCTTGAACCCGCTCGCCGCGGCGATGTCCGAGATCGTGGCCAACTCCATTCCGAAGCGGCGGTCCGGCCGGTCGGTTCCGTATCGCTCGATGGCCTCATCGTAGGGAACCCGCGCGAAGGGGGGCGAGAGTTCCACGCCCAGCGTCTCCTTCCAGATGGCGGCCATCAGTCCCTCCATCATCCCGAAAAAGGATTCGCGGTTCATGAACGAGGTTTCGACATCGATCTGAGTGAATTCCGGCTGTCTATCAGCGCGGAGGTCCTCGTCGCGGAAACATCTGACGATCTGATAGTAGCGGTCGAAACCGGCGACCATGAGAATCTGCTTGAACATCTGGGGGCTTTGCGGGAGCGCGAAAAACGAGCCGCGCTGGACCCGGCTGGGGACGAGGTAATCGCGCGCGCCCTCGGGGGTGCTCCGCGTCAGGACCGGGGTCTCGACATCGACGAAATCGTTCTCGGTCAGATAGTTTCGGATGGTCTGGGTCGCCCGGTGGCGGAGGAGGAAATTCTCCCGAAGCGCCGAACGCCTCAAATCCAGGTAGCGGTACTCGAGCCGGGTGGTTTCCCCGGCGGTGGATTCGTCGTCGATCGGAAACGGCGGCGTCGTGGCCTCGCTCAGTATTTCGAGTTCCGTGATCCGGACCTCGACCTCCCCCGTCGCCAGGTTCGGATTGGCCATCCCCTCGGGCCGGGCGATGACCTTTCCCTTGAGGGCGAGCACCCACTCCGACCGGACCCGGTCGGCCAGCCGGTGCGCGTCCTCGCTGTAGGAGGGATCGGCCACAACCTGGGTGAGACCGTAGCGGTCGCGCAGGTCGATGAATATCAACCCGCCGTGGTCGCGATTCGTATGGGTCCAGCCCATGAGGACTACCTCGCTCCCCACGTCGGCGGCGCGAAGCTCCCCGCAGTTATGCGTCCGACCCACATCGAGAAGAGTGCTCAAACCCCGAACCCCTAATTAAAGTAACAAAAAGTACCCGGTCCGCCTGAAAACACAGGGGGCGAAACTGCCGGCTAGCCGCCCCCTCTCATCGGGGCGCGAGCCTATCACGCGCCAAAAAGCCCCTCAACCGGCCATCCACCCTAACCAAAAATACAGCCGCCGCCTTCCAGGGGCCACCCGGCTGCCCATCTCCGGGCGAAAATGATCTAAACTGGCTCCTTCCCCAAACCCGGCTCTTATTCGCATTGATGGAGAATCAATAACCGGTGTTTCCGCTCGATTTCTTCACGCTGGGCTTCGTCGGCGGACTGCTGGCCGACTGGATGCCGCCGCTGGCCGGCATACGGGGAGGTCTTCTGGCCGCAGGCTCGGCGGCGGGGGCCGCCGCTTTCTGTTGGTGGGTGAGTCGGCACTGGCGGGCCCGGGGCCGGAGCGCCCGAAAACCGGTCCTGCGGCTTATCCTCGCGGGCGGCGGAGCGGCGTCGGCCGTTTTCATCATCTCATTCCATCAATGGGCGGTTCCGTCTCACCACCTGCTCCGCAACTTGCCCCGCGAGAAGGTCAACATCACCGGACATATCATCCGACCCACCGAACGGCGCTCGGGCTCATCCCGCCCCCGGATTTATGTCAAGGTGGAGCGCCTCTCCGTCCGGGGCGTCGAGATTCCCGTCCGGGGGACGGTCCGGTTCACGCTTTCAAAGCCCCCGGCCGACACCTACGGCGTTGGAGACCGGGTCCTCGTGCGGAGGGTGAGGCTGGTTCCCCCAATTCGATACCGCAATCCCGGGGCGTTCGACTACCGCGAGTTCCTTCGGCTGAGAAATATTCACGCCACGGCATATCTCTCGCCCCGCGCCATCGAGCGCATCGCCAGGGCGGAGACGAGCGCCTTCAACCGGTGGATATACGGGTTCCGGGACCGCCTGCGGTCCTATCTGAAGGATACTTTTTCTCCAGAGAGGGCCGCCCTCCTCGAAGCCCTCACCCTGGGGGTCAGGGAAGACCTTGATCGGGAGGTGCGAGAATCGTTTCGCCTGGCGGGAGCCAGCCACATTCTGGCGATCAGCGGCCTGCACGTTGGTTTCATCACGGCGTTCTTCCACTTTGCGTTCCTCGGGCTCTTCAGGCTCCTTCCGCCCGGGGCCTTTCCCTCGCGGCCGGTCGTCATCACTCCGATGAAGGCGGCCTCGGCGGCCGTTATTCCCGTCATCATCCTGTTCGCCCTTTTGACCGGAGCGCGGGTCTCCACCGTCCGCGCGGCCATCATGGCGGTGGTGTATCTGACAACGCGGATTTTCGAGCGGCCCGGCGGGGCGATGCACTCCGTCCTCCTGGCTGCGCTGATCATATTGATAGCGGAGCCCGGCTTCGTCTGGGACACCGGCTTCCAACTCTCCTTCATCGCCGTGGCCGCGATCATCCTGGCGGTGCGCCGGCTCCCGCGCCCCGCCCCCGGTCTCGGGGCCGGGGATTGGGGGTGGTGGCGATGCCGCCTCCTTCAATTCTCGGGCATACAGTTCGTTGTGACGGTCGCCATGGCTCCGCTCACCGCCTTTCATTTCCAGGAAATTCATTTGGCCGGGCTGGCGACGAATTTCCTGCTGATTCCGATAGCCTCGATCACGGTTCCCCTCACCTTCATCACAAGCGTCTTCGCGGCCGGCGCAGATTACATCGGGTTTGAGTGGTCAGGCGTACTGACCGCGCCCGTCGGTTATTTTCTGAGCTTCCTGGCCTGGTGCATGATCGCCCTGACGCGGCTCGCCGCCTCCGTCTCGGGCGGTACCTTGCTGGTTCCCCGCCCCGGCGGATTTCTCATCGCCGCCTTTCTCGCCTCGTTGACGGTGGCGCTCGGCATGCGAAGGGCGGCCCTGAGGCGAACGGGCTGGGCGGCGGTCGCTCTCACCGTCTTCCTCGTCATCTCGCCTTTTCCGGCCGGACCCGCCCGGGCCACCGGCCGGACGACGCTGCTTTTTCCGGACGCCGGGCGGAAAAACATTTTTTTCATCCGCCTGCCGGACGGGCGGGGTTTCGCGGTGGACGCCAGCCGCCGCAGCCGGGCGCGCTTCGACATCTGGGGTCGCGTGCTGGCCCCGCTCCTGAGAAATCAGGGAGAACGGGACTGGTCGGGACTCTTCCTCCTGGCCCGCACCGCGGAGCCGGACTCGGCCCAAAGAGAGCTGCAGGCCGGAATGAACCTGCGCCGCGTCATCGAGGTTGGCCGTTCGGGGCGGATTCGCGCTTTTTCTCCGGCCAGCGGCTCCCTCCCTGGCGGCCACGCTCCGCGCGGTGGTAACGCCCCGGACGGAAATCATGCCCCGCGCAGCGCCTCGGGCAAGGAAAATTCAACCCTCTGGACAACACGGACCCGCAAGGCCCGCCTTTCGCTCATGAAATGGGACGAAGGGCACCTCGCCTTTAAACTCGAGCACGGACGGGCCCGCTGGCTCATGCTCATGAACGCCGGCCGGCGAATCAGAACCGGCCGGTTACCGAAGGGGAAATTCGACCTCGTCAGGCTTCCCGAGCGGATGTTGAGGAACAAAGGGGTCCTGAGCTGGCTCGAGCGGATTCGCCCGTTCGCCGTGATCGCCTCGCCGCAGAGCAGCCGCCGCCTCCCCGTAGAAAAATGGCGCATCCTCAGGGCGCGCCAGCGCGCCCTCGGGGTCTACAGATCGCGCTACGCGGGGATGGTCCGGGTCTCGACCGGCGGGGCCTCTCTCGGGACCGCCGGGGCCTCCCTCGGAGCTACCGGGCGAATCGAGCGCTACAGCGCCTCCAGGCCCTGGCCGCGTCCCACCCGAAGCCGCTGGGTGCGCTATTATTCGGGTGAGGAGAGGTTGAAGAAAAGATTGAGAGCCCGCCGCCGCCGGGGCGGCAAATAAATTCGTGGGGAAATGATGGACTCAAAAAGCGCGGCCACGGTCTACTACTCCAGGCGAACGCTCATCACCTGGTCGCTCTCGGCCGCCGCGGCGGTGGCCCTCGCAGCCGGCCTGGTGTTTTTCGCGACCGGCAAGAAACACGCCGCCCAGATCGATCTTCTGAGGGAGCAGGTCCGCCTCCTCTCGGCCGAGAGTGCTAAATTGCGTGCTTCAAACGCGGAGATTGAAAAACGGGCCGCCGCCCTGAAACTCCGGCTCGGGAAAACGCCCCCGAAAGAGAAACCCCCTCCGGTGACCGCCCCGATTGTCGAAGAACGCGGCTTCCCGCTGAGCGAGGCCGTTGAAATTGTGCCCGGCCGGGTATTCATCACCCTTTCACGGCTCGACGGCGAGCGGGCGCGGATCCGAATCGCCGAGATCGACGGCGGGGAGGCCTCCAACCGGAGCCGGGCGCTCCTGCCGGGCCAGACCTGGCGTTTCACGGCGGGAGGAGACTCCTATGCCCTGCTGTTTCACTCGATCACGGGCGCCCCGCCAGAGGCGCGCCTTTCCATTCGAAAGCTCGGAAAATAGATCGCGCCCTTATTCTGATCTCTGTTTCCTGAACTCAAGGTCCGGAACCCTAGTTGGTGGCCTTCTCGGATGAGCCGGGGTCGGCGGTGAAGGTTTTCATGGTGCGCTGCCAGCGCGAGGACAGGGCGTCCTTGTCCATCGGACAATCGATGACGTGCACACCTCCCCCGGCCCGCGCGGCCGAGAGGGCCTCGGCCAGTTCCCCGCCCGAGCCGACGCGGCGCCCCTTCGCCCCGAACGAGGCGGCCAGCGCCGCGAAGTCGGGGCTGTTGAGCTCGACGCCGATGTAGCGCTCCCCGTAGACGTGTTTTTGCGAATGGCGCAGGGCGCCGTAATGCCCGTCGTTGAAAATGACGTAGGTCAGATCGACGCCGAGGGACACCGCCGCCGCCAGCTCCCCGCAGGCCATGACGAAGCTCCCGTCCCCGACGATGACGCAGACGGGCCGCTCAGGCGCCCCGAGTTTCGCCCCGTAGGCCGCCGGGACGGCATAGCCCATCGATTGATAGGCCTCGGAGAGAAGCACGCTCCTCGGACGATAAATCTCCAGGGCCTGCTCCATGAGCCAGCTCTGTGTGTGCGAGCTGTCCGAGATGAAGATCGTGTCCGGGGAAAAAGCGTCCCGAATCGTTTTCATGACGAAAAGGCCGTCGAAGGGCGGAGCGGCGGGCCGATCCATGTAGGCGCGGAGGCGCTCGGCGTATACCGACTTCGAAGTCCGGACGCGGAAGTGGCCCTCGCCCGGCGGGCGATCGTCGATTGTCTCGAAACGCTTGAGGAGACCCGTCATCGCAGACAGCGCATCGGACAAAATTTCCTGGCGCGCCGGATAGTTCCTTCCGAGGCGGCTCGGGTCGATGTCGATTTGGATGAGGTTTTCGGGAATCGGTATCCGGTAGTACTGGGTGGCGAACTGCCCGAAGCCCGTTCCCACCGCCAGGCAAACGTCGGCCTCCGAGAGCATGTCCTCGCATCCCTCGAAGGTGGCGACGCCGAAATTGAGGGGATCTTTTTCCGAAAGGATTCCCCGGCCCTTGATCGAGGTGACGACCGGGGCGCCGAGCCTCGAGGCCAGGAGCTGAATCTCGCGCCCGCAGCCCGCGGCCACGGCCCCGAACCCGGCGTAGATGACCGGGCGCTTCGCCGCGAGAAGGGCCTCGGCGGCCTTGTCGAGCCCGGCCTCGTCCGGCGCGGGCGGATCGCCGGGCAGGGGGAATTCCGGGGCGCGGAGGACGCGCTCTTCTTCCGCCCGGAGGAGGTTCGATTTCACCACCACCTGGACCGGGCCCTGCCGCCCCGCCGCCGCCCACTTGAAGGCGGCGTCCACCGCCGGGGGGATTCCCGCGACGGAGTCCGGGACGAGTACGGTTTTCACGCATGCGCGCAGGGCATTCTCCATATCCACATCGTGGATGGCGCTCTTGTCGCGCATGGGGTCGGCCAGGGCCGCCGTGATGGCGACGATGGGAACCGCGTCCTCGAAGGCCGACTGAAGCGGGGTGGCGAGATTGGTTCCGCCCGGCCCGGGTACGGTGAAGATCACCCCCGTCCGTCCCGACACCTTGGCGTAGGCGTCGGCGGCGAAGCCGGCCCCCTGCTCGTGGCGCGTGACGACGGCCTCGATAGGAAAGTCGATCAGGGCGTCGTAAAAAGGCAGGGTGAGCGTTCCGGGGATGCCGAAAATATGCTCGGTCCCGTTCTCGCGGAGGGCGTCCAGAAGCGCTCTCGAGCCGGTTCGGGCCATCGATGAATCTCCTCGTATTCGGTTCACAAGCCGGTTGAGCCGCCCAAACCTATGACCCCGCCCCCGCGCTGTCACCGGCGGACGCCGTTGACAGCGCGGATCGGGATTTGCCTCCGCCGCGCCGGGCGGATATCCTCGCCGGGACAATCGCCCACAGGAAGACCGATGTTCTCACGAGAAGCGATCACCGCCCTCCAGGCCGCCCGCTCGGTCACCGTGCTGACCGGCGCCGGGGTCAGCGCCGAGAGCGGGGTGCCCACCTTCCGGGGCGCGGGAGGCCTCTGGCGGAACTATCAGGCCACATCGCTGGCCACCCCCGAGGCTTTCGCCAAGGACCCCGAACTCGTCTGGGAGTTTTACAACTACCGGCGCGAGCTCCTCGCGCCGCTCAAGCCCAACCCCGGCCACTTCGCGCTGGCCGCTCTCGAGGCCGCCGCACCCGGCTTCGCCCTCGTCACCCAGAACATCGACAACCTCCACCGCATCGCGGGAGCGAAAAACCTCATCGAGTTGCACGGAAACATCTGGCAGGTGCGCTGCTCGGACCCGGTGTGCGAGAGCGCCGCCGCGCCCCGGGAAAACCGCGAGGTCCCGGTCTCGCCGATCCCGCCCCGTTGCGGGATATGCGGCGGCCACCTCCGGCCCCACGTCGTGTGGTTCGGCGAGATGCTAGACCCCGAGGTCATCGGCACGGCCATTCGGGCCGCCGAGGAGAGCGACTTCTTCATCGTGGCGGGAACCTCGGCGGTGGTTCAGCCCGCGGCGGGGATGCCCCTGCTGGCGCGGCGGGCGGGGGCGTTCGTCCTCGAGGTGAACCCGGAGCGCACGGACCTCAGCCCGGCGATGAACGAGTCCGTTCAGGCGGCCTCGGGTGAGGCCCTGCCCACCCTCGTCGAGGCGGCCTTCGGCGGCTAGCGCGGCTGGCGGAGAGAGCGTTGATGCGCATATCGAACAAGGATTCCGTCACCGCCTGGGATCGCCACTCTTTTGAAATTCCCGAAATACTCCTTGCGATCCGAAATGCCCCCCTGGTTCCCTCGTGGCCGTATTTCATGGATATGATCAATAACGAGTTCGCGGACCCCGGCGAGGTCCGCACGATTGAACTCGGATCGGGATTCGGCAAATTTTCCCTTAACGCCAGCCTGGTGGGGTGCCGAACGACCATGATCGATTACAACGAGTCCACAATCGAACAAGTCAAAGGCATCTTCGCGCACTTTCAGGTGGAAGCGGACGTTCGAACGGGGGATGCACTCGACCTGCCGGAGGAATTTTCAGGCCGATTCGATTTCAGCTTGTCCGTGGGTACGGCGGAGCACTTCCTGGGAGAGGAGCGCGAGGAAATTATCCGCGCCCACGCCCGCGTCCTGAAAAAAGGCGGGCGGACTTTCATCGTGGTCCCGAATTCGCGCTGTTTTCCCTATCGAATCGCGCTGGGACTGCGCAAGTTGTTCGGTCTTTGGCCCGAAAACCTCCCGGAGGTTCCATTTTCCCGCGCCGAACTGCTCGGGCTGGGCCGCGACGCCGGCCTGTCGAATTGCCGGGTCGTTCCCGGCACTTTTTTCCGCGACGACCTGCGTTACTGGATCGGCGAAAATATGAAGAGCCTGCTGCGAAAATTTACGGGTTATCCCAAACACGTTCGTGAATCCGAAAAATCCTTCCCCGACATAACAGAATTGATCGTGGCTCTGAAGAATACACCCCCCCACAAGACCGGTTTCCTCGACCGCCACTTTTGCTATTCGTATGTCCTGGTCGGAGAGAAATGATTCGCTTCCGGACACCACGGCCGCCAGAAAAAGTATCGTGGTCCGGGATGGCCTTTTGAGACTAGAATGTTTCAATTCAAGGAACCATTCGGGAAGGACCGGTTTAGAGATATCTCGCCACCCCGGCTCGTCGGGACCGGCAAGCGCGGCATGTGCAGCCTTCGGCGGCTGGCGCGGCTTGAGTTTTCGGGCGATTGGATTTAGAAATCTCTCACCGCCCCGTCGATTCCACACTTGGGAGCATCCGGCTTGGCCAGGCAAAAGCTCACCGCCGTTCGCGGCGTGAAGGATATCCTCCCCGAGGAGGCCCGCCGCTGGTCGGAGGCCGAGCGGGTGGCCCGCGAGATTTTCGCGCGCTACGGCTACGGGGAGATCCGCGTCCCCGCCTTCGAGCGGACCGAACTCTTCTCGCGGGGCATCGGCGAAGGGACCGACATCGTCACCAAGGAGATGTACACCTTCGAGGACAAGGGCGGCGACTCGATCACGCTGCGCCCCGAGGCCACGGCATCGATCTGCCGCGCCTATGTCCAGAACAGTCTCTACGCCCAGGCTGGCGTGGCCAAGCTGTTTTGCACGGGGCCGATGTTCCGCTACGAGCGCCCCCAGGCGGGCCGCTACCGCCAGTTTCACCAGATCGACGCCGAGGCGCTGGGAACCGACGATCCGGCCCTCGACGCCGAGGTGATCTTCATGCTGATGGAATTTTTAGAGGCCGTGGGGCTCTCCGGACTCTCCCTCCAGCTCAACAACATCGGGGACGCCGAGTGCCGGCCGGTGTACGCGGCGGCGCTTCTCGAATTCTTGCGCGAAGAAACCGCCGGGATGGGCACCGGGGGGATGGACGAGAGCCTCGCCGAGCGCATCGAGCGGAATCCGCTCCGCTTTCTCGACAGCAAGGACCCCGCTCACGCCGGGATCATCTCGCGCGCGCCGACTATCGATCAGTTCTGGAACGAGCGGTGCCGGCGTCACCTCGACACCCTGTGCCGTCATCTGGACCGGGGGGGCGTCCACTACGAGCGAAACCCGGCCCTCGTCCGCGGGCTGGACTATTATTGCCTGACGGTTTTCGAGGTGACGAGCGAGAATCTGGGAGCGCAAAACGCGGTTTGCGGCGGCGGGCGCTACGACGGGCTGGTCGAGGAGCTCGGCGGACCGCCTACACCCGCCATCGGCTTCGCCATCGGGATGGAGCGCCTGCTTCAGCTCACCGAGAAAGCGGGCGCAGGACCCGGGGGCGAACCAGGAGACCAGCCCATCGAGGTGTTCATCGTGGCACTGGGCGAGAGCGCCGAGGCCGAGTCACTCACTCTCGCCTCAGAACTTCGCGGGCGGGGCCTGCGCGTAGACCGGACCTTCGGCGGCGGGAGCATGAAGAGCCAGATGAAGCGCGCCGACCGCTCGGGGGCGCGCTATGTGATCGTGCTGGGAGAGGACGAAATCTCCGGGGGGGTGGTGTCGCTGCGCGAGATGGCCGAGAGCCGGCAGGAGAGCTTCGAAAGGGCCGGAATCGGAGACTACCTTTGCGCCCGGCTTCGGCCTTCGCCCTGAGAGTGATTTCTCCAGCGGGCTTCGGCCTCGGCAGGGCCTGTCCCGACGGAAGACGTCCTATGGGCACCGAACAGGAAGGCTTCGCCTTGAGGTCCCCCTTCAGGAGACCTCACCATTCGTAGACGATGATTATTCCCATCTCATCGAAACCGAGTTTTCCGTAAAACGCCTTCACGGCGGAATCGCGGTCGTCGGCGATGAGTTCGATGGCGGCGAGCCCTTTTTCCCTGGCCCGCCCGGCCATGGCGGCCATGAGCGCTCCCCCGAGGCCCAGCCGGCGGTGCGAGGGAGCGATCCCGATGTCGGGCACGTAGGCCGCCGGATCCGGGCCCTTCGCTCGCGCCGGATCGACTGCCATCACCGCGATTCCAGCCCCAAAGGTCCGGGCCCCGCTCTTTCCCTCGTAAACCAGGATCAAACAGTCCTCGGGCGCCGTATCGCTCCCCTCGAACCACTCGGCGATATCCTCGCTGGTGTGCGGGCGGAAATTCCACATTTGAGAAAACGTGGCGTTATAGATGGCCGAGGCGAGTTCGAGATCATCGGGAGGCGAAAGCGGGCGAATCCGGTATCCCTCGGGCAGCTTCGGGCGGCCCACCTCATCGAGCCGTTCGTTTCGGAGCAGCCGAATCTCGCGGAGCAGCCGGCCGCCGGTCGTCACGAGAAAATCCAGGCCGAGCGAATCGTTAAAATATCCCCATATCCCCTCGAAATCGTTTTTCGACGCCTCCTCGCGCACGGCGCCGATGAGGGCGCGGCCAAGGTCGTCGCGCCTGGCGCCCTCCTTGATGTAAAGCATGTCCATGCACGCGCGGCGGCGGGCGCGGGTCTCCTCGTCCGGAACAAGGCGGCAAAAACCCTCGATGTTTCCAGAAGCGGAAGCAGCAGTGGAGGCGGCCAGCCACAGGCCGTCGCCACCGGAGATCAGTTCCTCGAATTTCCGTTCCCCCCCCTGATCGCCGTAGGCCTCGGCCATGAGGACGAGAAGGGCCTTCCGGTCGCTCTCCCGGTACGCGCGCGCTTCAGCCACGGTGAATCCGCACCCTTCCCTCCTCCACCATCCCCCTGAACTTTCGCATCAACATCTCCCGGATCACCCGCCGCACCGCCGGAACCATGAGGGCGAAGCCCGTGAAATCCGTCAATAGCCCCGGCGTGATCAGGAGCACCCCGCCGACGAGAACCATCGCCCCCTCGACAAGCTGGGCAGCGGGGAGCTGGCCTGAGCCGAGTTCGCTCTGGATCTGGGTCAAAACGTAGAAACCCTGGGTACGCGCGGCCCAGGCGCCCACCGCCCCCGTCAGGAGAACTATCCCGATGGTGGGGCCAAGCCCCACCGCGCTTCCCAGCTCGATCAGAATCATCAATTCGAGAAGCGGAACCGCCGTAAATAGAAGAAACAGCCGGAAAATCACCTTCGGATCACCCCTGAAATATTAAAGGAGAAACTGAAAATCCGCTCCCGAATCAATTACGAAAAATTTCTCGAATTCACTCTTTTTTCCCTCTTCCCCCGCCTTGCCCCCGGCGTCAAGCCGGTATAATCATTATGAGGGTCATTATTGAAGAAAAGGAAACCGAAGAAATAAAACCCTCGGGCCGCCCTGCGTCCAGCCCCGATTCCGGCCCGGAAACCCCTTGGAGAGCCTTGGCCGATGGCAAAGCCTCCCAAAAACCTCTGGAAGCGCATCGTACACCATTTCCGCGCCCCCACTTTCGAGGAACTCCTGGAAGAATCCTCGGAGAGTCTCGACAGCCAGCCCGTTCAGATGAACTGCCCCCGCTGCGGCGAAACGGTTCCCTTCGCCGACAACTGCCCAAACTGCGGCAGCCCGCGCCACCCGACCATCGACCAGAGGGTTTAATCCCCTCCGCTTCTCTTGCATGGCCTCCGGCGCTGGCCACCTGTGGCGGGGGCGCACAAAGTAGCGGTTGGGCGTATAATCCATCCATTCGGCTCAGGCGGTATCTTATATTTTCATCCCAGAGGAGAAATCCAATCATGCCATCCACAATGAAGGCGATGCGCGTTCACGAACTGGGCGGCGCGTTCCAGCTCGAGGAAGTGCCCGTTCCCTCCCCGGGCCCCAACGACGCCCTGGTCAAGCTCAAGGCCACCGGCGTGGGCCTCACCCCCGTTCTCATGCGGAGAACGCCGGGGCTCATCGACAAGTTTCCGCGAATCATGGGCCATGAGATCGCCGCCGAGGTCGTCGAGATCGGCTCCGAGGTGGAGAACGTCGCGCTCGGGGATCTGGTCACCTGCCATTTTTATCTTGTCTGCCATTCGTGCAACTTCTGCCGAAGCGGCCGGGAAACCCTCTGCACGGAATTCAAGGGGTATGTCGGCCTTGTCCTCGACGGCGGCTTCGCGGAGTACGCCTCCATCCCCGCGCTCAACCTGTGCAAAATTCCCGAGGGCGTCAGCCCGGTGGACGCCTGCGTTGCGGCCGACGGCATCTGCACCCCCTACCACAACTGCACCGCCGAGGCGCAGATCAAACCGGGCGATGTCGTCGCCATCATCGGGGCCGGCGGCGGGGTGGCGATCCATGCCGTCCAGATGGCGCAAATCTGCGGGGGCCAGGTCATCGGCGTGGATATTTCGAGTCAAAAGCTCGAGACCGTCTCCGAGCTCGGAGCGTTCGCCACGATAGACGCATCGAACACCAATCCCGGCGAGGAGATCATGGCCCTCACCGGCGGGCGGGGAGTAGACGCCTACATCGACTACGTGGCCTCGAAGGAAACCCTCGAGGCGGGCGTGGCCTGCCTCGGGCGCGGCGGCAAGCTGGTCATCGTCGGCTCGCGCCCGCCCGCGGCATTCGGCGGCATATCGCCGAAGTTCACCGTCGATCCGCAAAAACTGCTCTCCTTCGCCCAGGAGATTCACGGCTCGCGCTATTGTTCGATGATCGAGCTTCGCCGCTCGCTCGACCTCGTTCAGATGGGGAAAATCAAGCCCATCGTCACCCAGACCTTCCGGCTCGAGGAAACCGAAAAGGCGTTCGAGTTGATTCGGGACAATAAAATCACCGGCCGCGGCGCGGTGCTGTTCGACTAGGGCTAGTGCCCCGGCGCACATCCCCCGGCGGCGGATCGGCACCCCTCCGCCACTTTTCGCGGCGGCGGATCGTCCCTATAATCGCGCTCGCTGTTTTTTTACGCTTGCCTGATTTTGGGTTTAAATTTTTTTTGTGCGAAAGATTTCAACAACACTTTCGTCTTTAGGAGACCGGACAGATGGCAGAATCTCTCGACGCAGCAATGGTCAAGCAGGAGCGGCGGGTTCGCGCAAGCAAACTCGGCGAGTGCAAAATCGAACTCAAGGCCCGGAGCCACACTTTTTACGCCGACGAGCCGCTGAAGGCGGGCGGAACGGACGAGGGGCCCACCCCGCGCGAGATCGCCCTGGGCGCCCTGGCCGCCTGCGTCACGGTGATTACGGGGAAGGTGGCCAAGGGGATGGATTTTAATGTGATCGATCAATCCATCGAGGTGCGCGGCACGGCCGACCCGCAGGGGGCGAAGAACGCAGACAACGGCATTTCTCCGAATTTCGATCATGTCGAGGTGAAAATCCGTCTCGTGACGGACGAGCCCGACGAGCGGGTCGCGGAGCTCAAGCGCCAGCACTTCGGGCGCTGCCCGATTTCGGCCCTCTTCCGCGAAAGCAACTGCGAGCTGGTCGAGGATTGGAACATCGAGCGGCCCTAGTTTTTTGTCGAAATTTTCCACCAGAATTTTCCGGAGGCCGCACATGACCATTGCCGAACGGCTCGCCGCCTTCGCGGCGGGCGCTTCCTACGACGATCTTTCGGAGGCCGCGCGAGAGCAGGTAAAACTCCTCGTCCTCGACACGATCGGTTGCGCCATCGGCTCGCTGGGCGCCGAACCCATCCGTTATTTACGCGCGCAAGCCGACGATTTCGGGGGAAACGGGAGCTGCACCCTCATCGGCGGGGGATCGACCGCCCCCGACCGGGCGGCCTTCTACAACACCTCGCTCGTCCGCTACCTCGACATCAGCGACGGCTACATGGGCGCGATGGGCACTTCGCACCCGAGCGACAACATGGGCGCGGTGCTCGCGGCGGCGGAGTACGCCGGCGCCTCCGGGCGGGATTTCATGGCCGCCTACGCGCTCGCCTATCAGGTGCAGTGCCGGTTCTGCGACCTCGCGCCCTCTGAAAAAAACGGCTTCGATCAGGGGCTCGCCATCTCCTACTCCGTGGCGGCGGGGGCGGCGCGGGCCCTGGGCATCGGCCCGGAGCGGGCGGCGCACGCCGTCGCCCTGAGCGGGGCCTCCCACAACCCCCTGTTCATCTCGCGGACGGGGCAAATCTCCCACTGGAAGGGATTCGCCACCGCCGACGCGGCCCTCAACGCCATCCACGCGACGTTTCTCGCCATGCGCGGGGTGACGGGGCCGGTGGAGATCTTCGAGGGCCCGCGCGGGCTGTTCGATGCCATCACCGGGCCCTTCGAGATCGACTGGGAGAGCGAGAATCTGGAAAAAGTCCTCGGCATCAGCATCAAGAAATACAACGCGGGGGTGCACTCCCAGACGGGCATCGAGGGCGTCATCGAGCTCAAGAACGAGCACAACATCTCGCCGGGCGAGGTCGAGCGGGTGGAGCTGGAGACCTACGAGCGGGCCTATTACATCATGGGCGGTGGCGGCGCGGGAGATAAGCACGATATCCGGAACAAGGAGACGGCGGACCACAGCCTGCCCTACGTCCTGGCGGCCGCGCTCATCGACGGGGAGGTGATGCCGGCGCAGTTCGAGATCGGACGCATCCTGGCCGAGGATGTTCAGGCGCTCCTCCGGCGGGTGAGCATCTCCTTAGCGGACGATCTGACGGCGCGGTATCCCGCCCAATCGCCCGTACGGCTCAGAATCGAGATGAAGGACGGTGCCGTCTTCGAGAAGGAAAAACCGGGCTACGAGGGGTTCCCGGCCTCGCCGATGAGCTGGGAGTCGGTGCGCGGCAAGTTCGATGCGCTGTGCGGCCCGCACACCACCGAGGGGCTAAGGGGGGAGATCGCCGACGCCGTTTCGCGGCTCGAGAGCGTCCCGGCAAAGGAGCTGGGCGCCCTTCTGGGCCGGGTCGAGGAGGCTTCCTCCATATAGCCAGGGCCGCCTGTCCAGGGCCGCCTGGCCGCGGGGTCTACCCCGGGGAGATCACCGCAATCGAGCCACCCCCCGCGAGACCGGCGCTCTTGAGCCATCCGCCTTCGCTTATGCCCGTTATCCCAAAACTATCAATATGTTAAGTGGGATTCCCTCGAACGCGATCAAGATTTTCGCCTTGTTCCCGATTTACTCAAGTTTAGCCTTCAAATTCGTCGCGAACTCCTTGAATATCTTGTTCGCCTGATTCTTGATCACACTGAAACCCAGCGAGCCGAGCTTGCCGAAAACATCGACCCGTGACTGGATGACGACCTTGGTCTCCCCTTCCGAGATGGCTTCGAGCGTCACCACGTTCGCCTGCTTGAGGCTGGCCGCGATTTTCGAGTCCTTCCCCTCCCCCGCGGTGCGGATGAATTCGGGTGCGCGCTGCTCGACCACCTCGATCTGAATATTGAACTTCGCCTTGAGAAAGCTGATCTTCTGCTCCACCGTCACGCCGTAATTCGTATCGTCCACCTTTTCGACGTCCGTGACGCCCGGTACGCAGGCCGCGAACTCCTCGACGTTCCAGATAAATTCCCAAACCTTCTCGCGCGGGGCCGCGATTAGCACTTCCTGGTTGAATTCCATAATCTTTTCCGGTGTCCTTATGGTTGAAAGGGAATTGCCACCCTTTGAGCAGGCGGCGCATTCTAGCAGTCGCAGCTACCGGGCTCCATGATTTATTTTACAGGTGAACAGCTTATTTGGATTACTTTCGAGATCTTTTTATCCGGATGAATAATAAAGCGGGTGCACCCATGGAAAGCCTCATTCTCTTCGCCCGCCCCCCCCACCCCGGGCCGGACTATGTTGATAGGCACCGGTTTTCCGGATCTTCCGGCGGAGATGAATCGCGCCGAAATTTGAATCCGGACGGCGGTTGGCGCATGATTCCCACCGGTGAGATTTGATCTTCTCGGAAAAGGGCGGTAAATGGCCTCGAAATCCCGAAAATCCAAAAGAAAAAAAAAGCGCAAAGTGCGGCGAAAGCCCGCGCCGGAAAGCCAGATCCTGAAATGGACGCTGGCCGCGCGGGGTCTTTTCGAGCGGGGCGAATTCGACAAGGCCGGGGAGATATACCACCGGATATTGGAGGACGACCCGGATGCCCACAGCGCGATTCACAACCTCGGGGTGGTTCACCACATTCGCGGGGAGCAGGAAAAGGCCCTTGAGCTGATCGAGCGCGCCATCGAGCGTGAGCCCGCCTCGGCCGAATACCATTTCAACCTGGGCAATGTTCTTGTCGAACTCGGGAGGACCGGGGAGGGCGAACAGGCGTTCCGCCGCGCGATTGAACTCGAACCAGCCCATGCGTCCGCCTATAACAACCTCGGCGTGATAGAGCGCCAGAGCGGGCGAATCCGGGAAGCCGTGGCGCATTTCAGAAAAGTCCTCGAAATCCGGCCCGAGGTGAAGGAGGCACATCAGAACCTCGTCGCTCTGCTCCTGAAGGCGGGGAGGCCTGAGGAATCCCGGACCGCGCTCAAGGCATTTCTCGATGCATTCCCTGACAACCTGTCGGCTAAACATATGCTGGCTTCGCTCGACGGGGAGACCACCGAGGCCGCTCCTTCGGAATACGTCACCTCACTATTCGACGGCTATGCCCAGACATTCGATGCCCATCTCACCCAGGAGCTTCACTACCACACTCCCGAACTGCTCCGGAATGCCGCCGGGCGCTTTCTCGATGAAGGAGCCGCCGGGCTCCGCGTGCTCGATCTGGGGTGTGGCACGGGGCTATGCGGCCCGCTGTTTCGGGACCCGGCCGAAACCCTGATCGGAGTGGACCTATCGCCCGGTATGCTGGCAAAGGCCCGGGAGAAAAACGTTTACGACGAATTGATCGAGGGCGATTTGACCGAACCCCTCCGGTCCGAGAGCGGGACGCTCGATATCGTGGTTTCAGCCGATGTCTTCATCTATGTCGGCGCGCTCCGCGAAGTGTTTGAGGATTGCGCCGCCGCACTTCGGCCGGGCGGGCTCTTCGCGTTTTCGGTCGAGTCATGCCAGGGGGAGGAATTCGCCCTCCGCCCCTCGGGCCGCTACGCCCATTCGGCGGCCTATATACGGGACCTGGCGTCGGAATTCGGTTTCTCCGAGGCCCTCTGCGAGGAGGCCATCATTCGAAGGGGGGCCCACCAGCCCATCGCCGGCTATATATTCGTTCTGGCCAAGGGGGAGCGTGCCCCTGTAGGGTCCAGCCGAGAGGCCACCGAAGAGCCGGGGGGGGGTGCCCAAACTGTACGAGGAAGCGATCCTTCACCACCAGGCGGGGCATTTGGACCAAGCCGTTTCTCACTACCGGCGGATACTGGAGATCGATCCCGAGCACGCGGACGCCCTTCACTTCCTGGGGATCATCGCACTCCAGAGAGAAGGCCCCGAGGCCGCCCTGCCGCTCATTACCCGGGCCATCGAGAGAAACCCCGGCGCGGCCCTCTACCACACGAACCTGGCACTGGCGCACCGGGCTGCGGGAAACCTGGAGGAAGCGGCCGCTTCGCTTCGAAAATCGCTGGAGCTGAATCCGCTCGGCGTCGAGGCGCTGTCCATCATGGCGGCGGTTCTGGCGCTCCAGGGAAACCTGGAAGAAGCCGCCGACATGTTTCGCAAGCTGCTATCCGTCCGCCCGGATTCCGCCGAAGTTCATAATAATCTCGCGCAAATTCTGACCGCGAGCGGGGACGCCGACGAGGCGGAAGAGCACTACCGGTCCGCCATCAGGTGCAACCCGGAAAACCCCGATCCCATCCGCAACTATGTCCAGTTTCTCATCCAGCGTGAGAGATGGCGGGCGGCGGCGGATGCCTGCCAGAGGCTCCGGGAACTGCTCCCGGATGACGAGGATGTCGAGAAAACCCTGACGATGTGTCGCGAAAAAGCGGGTTTGGAAAACTCTTGAGATCTTTTTGTCCAGATGAATAATAAAGCGGGTGCACCCATGGAAAGCCTCATTCTCTTCGCCCGCCCCCCCACCCCGGGCCGTGTCAAGACGCGCCTCATCCCGGCTCTCGGCGCCGAGGGGGCCGCCCGGCTCTACCGGGCATTTCTGGCGGATGCGGCGGAGGTGGCGGCTCAGGTGCGCGAGGCGAGGCCCTCTGCCGGACTCACGGCGGAATGGGCCATCGAAAAGGAGTCCTTTGGGACACAGCCCCCCGGGCCACTGTCCCTCGTGGAACAATCCCTAGGAGCATTGCCCCTCGCCTCCTGGCTGCCGGGGCCGTTTCTCCACCGCGCCCAGAGCGGGCGCGACCTCGGCGAGCGAATGGGGGCCGCGCTGGGAAGGCGGCTCGCCGGCGGAAACCGGACAGGCCGTCTGGGCCGTCCGCGGCGGGCTGTGTTGATAGGCACCGATTTTCCGGACCTTCCGGAGGAGATTGTGATCGAGGCCTTCGCCGCTCTGGAGGAAATGGAGCGGGCCGCGCCGGGTGCGCCCTGCTCCGCCCTCGGGCCAGCCAAGGACGGCGGCTATTATCTCATCGGGTTGAACCGCCTCTCGCCGGGGCTTTTCGCGGGAATGGAATGGGGAGGTTCCGGTGTTTTCCAAGCGCAGAAAGAAAGACTGGAAACTTCCGGCCAACGGGTTCACACCCTTCCCGAATGGAGCGATGTCGATACAACCGGGGACCTGGAGCGCCTTCGCGCACGCCTCGCAGGCCTAGCGAGTCACGCAGGCGGTCAGGATCCCACCGCCCCGAACACCCGGCGAGCGCTCGAGGAAATTCAGGAAATTTGATCAGGCGGGCTTATTCGCCCGGAAGTTGATCCCCACCGTCCCGAACGCTGCGGCGCTTGAGTCCTGGGGGGCTCCCGCGAAAACATCTTTCCGCCATCTGATCTCGAAATCCTCAAAACCCGCCCGGGTGACGACCGACTCGAGCTCTGCTTCCAGCAGAGCGCCGGCGATTCAGCCGGTCCATAGATCGATCTCGGTTTTCGCCTCCTCGGGCACCGGCTTGTCCACCAGAATATCGGCTATCTGAAGCCTGCCGCCCGGCTTGAGGATGCGGAGGAGCTCGCCAAACACCCGGGGCTTGTCCGGGCAAAGATTCACCACCCCGTTCGAGATCACCACGTCGGCCCAGCCGTCCGGCACGGGAAGCTCCTCCGCCAGGGCTTCCTTGAACTCGATGTTCCCGATGTTCGCCGCCTCGGCAGCTGCCCGGGCCTTGCCCAGCATGTCGGGCGTCATGTCCACGCCGACGACGCTGCCCGATTCGCCTGTAAACTTCGCGGCAAGAAAACTGTCCATCCCGGCGCCGCAGCCGATGTCCACCACGCGCTCACCCGGGCGGATTTCACCCAGGGAAAACGGGTTCCCCGTGCCCGCGAGGGATTCAACCGCGCTCTCGGGAATCCCTTCGAGCCATTCGTCCGAATATCCCAGAAGCTTCGCCAGCGGCCTCCCCGTGTGAAAGTGAAAGCCCTTGCCGGGCTGATTCGCCACCACGGCGTATTCGTTTCGAACCGCTGTCCTCAGTCTTGCGAGGTCCACGTCCTCCACCACACCGATTTCAGGCATCTACTTCCCTCCTAGCCAAGGAGCGGAAAATATTCAAAATAAATCTCCATTTTCAAATTCCCAATTCTCAAATTCTACCACTACAGCACCCGAAAAATTTCGAAAATTCTCGGGGGGGCTAGCCTCCGGCCAGTTGGCTCGTGTCCGGGGACTCCTCCCCCCTGGTCGGGGACTCCTCCCCCCTGGTCGGAGTCCACCCCGGGGGGGGTTGATCCCGCGAGGCCCCGCCCTCAAAATGCGGCGGATCGAATCATCGTTGATGATGCCGGAAAACATACCGGGCGCACTGAAGGCTCAGGGCGCCAGAAAGAGATTTTGACATGAACGCCGACCTTCTTGTCTCCAACGCCCAAATCGTCACCTCATCCGACACGTTTCCGGGCCATATCTACGTCAAGGACGGACAGATCGCCGCCATCACGCGCGAAAAGGAGGCCGGAGCCGCTCGGGAAATCGACGCCGCCGGTCGCCACGTCCTCCCCGGCATGGTGGACGAGCACGTCCACATGATGGACCCCGGCTTCACGGACCGCGAGGACTGGACCCAGGGCACGATGGCCGCCGCGCGGGGCGGAATCACCACCGTCATCGATCACCACCGGAGCGAACCGCTCGTCTACACCAGGGCGATTCTCGAGGAGAAAACCGAGTACATCCGCACGCGCGCCGTCGTAGATTACGGCCAGCTCGGCGGCCTCGATCTGGACAATCTGGAGCACCTTCGCCCGATGTGGGAGGGCGGGGCGCTCGGCTTCAAGGGCTTCATCTGCGAGCTTCACGGTGTGCCCGACCTCTCGGAGGGCGTCCTTTTGAACGTCATGCGCGAGGCGAAAACCTTCGGCGCAACCGTCATGCTCCACTGCGAGAGCGACTCGATTCTCAAGAAAGCGAAGGAACAAATCGACGCCGACGGGCGGACCGACTACATGTGCATCAGCGACTGGCGAAACCCCGAAAGCGAGTACGTCGCCACGATCGATGCCATCTCGCTGGCCGAGTTGACGGGGTGCACCGTCCTCGTCGCCCACGTCAGCCAGCCCCGCCTTCTCGACGCGATACACGCGGCCAGGGAGCGCGGGGTGCAAATCTTCGCTGAAAGCTGTCCGCAATATTTCTTCATGGACACCGACACCCTCAAGGAGAAAGGCCCCTTCGTGAAGTTCACTCCTGTCCTTCGCGCCCCCGAGGTCAAGGAGGGAATGCGCGCCTCCCTGGGCCTCGGCCTGGTGGACACCATCGGGACCGACCACTGCCCCTTCCCCCGGGCCCTGAAGGAAGCCGGAGTCGAAAATATCCACGACGCTCCCTTCGGAATTCCGGGCGTCGAGACCACCGTCCGGGTCATGCTCACCGCGGTGAGCGAGGGTCATCTATCGTTGAACCAGTGGGTGCGGATATGCTGCGAGCGCCCGGCGCGGCTTTTCCGTCTTTTCCCCCGGAAGGGGGCGATTCAGGTTGGCTCGGACGCCGACCTCATCATCGTGGACATGGAGCGGGAGGAGACCCTCAGGGACGCGGATATCGTCTCGAAGTGCAAATGGACACCGTTCGACGGGATGAAGGTCAAGGGGGCGCCGGTGATGACGATCCTTCGCGGAAACGTGGTGATGGAGGACGGTGTTGTGTGTGGCGAGGCGGGTGTCGGCGAGCCGGTCTCCAAGGTCGGAAGCTAAAAACCCCTTCACATTCGCCTCGAATCAACATTAGGGTTGTTACTTAAC
>JAVEPB010000063.1 GCA_030922375.1 bacterium
AGGCCACATAGTTCATTAGGATATCGTCCGCCGGCACCTGAGACGAAAGAACCATGGCCTCCGGGCTTCGCTCCGCTTCGCCCTGCGGCCATGGTTCCAGAACTCTAAGAGAAGGTGGTATCACTAACGGGGGCAGGTCATTGTTGCTAACTATCGAAATAACTGCCTCAACACTTTGGCCAATGGCGGCCCTTTCAAATCCATTTTCGTCAACAAATCGTAATAGTTTTAATACAAAGTCCTTATCTTTCACTTTTAATTTTTCACGTAGTTTTTCTCGATGTTTTTCCTGAAGAATATTTCTCTCACTCCAAATAATATCCCCATGACCTGGAATATGTGCCAAAAAATAAATTAAATACAAACTTATAGAGTTAGGTTCCCGGGTATCAAAAAGATGAAAAAATAGATCCCATACATCCACACGATTTCTAAAATTTTCCATTAGCGAGTGAATGCCTATCACATGTTTATCTGGATCATCAGAAACAGCAAACTCCCTAGAACGTTTTAAATTAATAGCAATTGGTTTTTTTAAGAAAATAGGAAGGAAAAAATCCCTAAAACCATTCACATCAAACTGGTTCACTTCTGATTTTTCAAACGAAATAGTGAAGGGTCCTTTATCCACTTTTTCTCTATTTTCTTTCAAGTAACTAGAAACGTTTATCCAGTAGGCAACATTTTCATCAGGATCAAAAACAAACCCTACGACATCTAGTGAATATTCGCTCCAATATTGGAAATGGTCCTTGCTTGCAGGGATTGAACATTTTTTTATGGAACAATAAGAACGACCTGATTTAATTTGCGCCGCAATAGTAATACCTCTTACATTTTCACCATCTACCAATTCAATAAAAGCATCGTTTCCAAAATCGTTTTCTTGGTGAATTTCATGGAACAAGGAATTTTCTGATTCCACCACCCCTCGAATAAAATTTATACCTATTTTTGCAGTGGCTGATGTTCTTTTCTTTTTCACCTCACACCCCGGCCATCTCGCACTTCTGGAAGTGCGAGAACGACATGGTGTAGGTGGCGCGGCCCTGGGTGGCCGAGCGAAGGGCGGTGGCGTAGCCGAACATCCTGGCGAGGGGGACGCTGGCCCGGATGAGCTGGATGGGCGCCGCGCCGGGGCGCTCCTCCATGCCGGCGACCTGGCCCTCTCGGGCGTTCAGATCGTTGATGGCGGCTCCCACGAACTCCTCGGGGACGCTCACCTCGACCGCCATCATCGGCTCCAGGAGCTGGCCGCCCGCCTTGCGGCAGGCCTCGACGAAGGCCGTCCCGGCGGCGACGGCGAAGGCCGCCTCGGTCGCGCGGTCGGGGTCGTAGTCAACGGCGGTGATCTCGGCGCGGGTGTCGGTCATCTCGTAGCCGGCGAGGATGCCGCTCGAGGCCGAGCCCTCGAGGGCCAAGAGCGCGGCCCGCATCAGCTCCGCCGGGATATTGCCGGCGCCGCCGGCGCCGGACACATCGCTCCCGCAGATCACCCCCTCGCCCGGCGCGGGGGCGGCGCGAATCCTGATTTTTGCGTACTGGGGCTTTCCGGCGAGTTCGCGGTCAAAGACCGCCTCGGCCTCGGCCTCCCCGGCGAGGGTCTCGCGGTAGACCACGCGGGGCGCGCCGATGCGGACATCGACGCCGAACTCCTCGCCGATGCGGCGGGTGAGGACATCTAGGTGGAGCTCGCCCATCCCGCTGATGAGCGTCTGGCCCGAGTCGCCGTCCCGGCTCACATGAAAGGTCGGGTCCTCGGCCTCGAGCTTGGCGAGGGTTTCCTCGAGTTTTTTGGCCCCGGCGGCGCTCCGGGGCTCGATGGCCGAGGAGATGACGGGTGGGGGAGCACTGATGGCCTCGAAGCGTATCGGGTGGGCCGGATCGCAGAGGGTGTCGCCCGTCGCGGCCCATTTCATCCCCGTGGCGGCGACGATGTCGCCGGGGCCGACCTCCTCGATGCGCTCTCTCTTGTGGGAGTGCATCCGGAAGAGGCGGGCGAGGCGCTCGCTTTTTTCCCGGCCGGAGTTGAGGTACTCGCCGCCCACCTTTCCCACTCCGCTGTAAACCCTCAAAAATGTCAGCCGCCGGCCCCCGTCGATCTGCACCTTGAACACCAGGGCCGAGAAGGGGGCTTCCGCTTCGGGGGCCCGTTCGGCCGGGGCGGCGTCCTCCCCTTCACCGGAAAAGTGCCCCCGCGCGGGGGGGGCCTCCGCCGGCGAGGGCAAAAAGTCGATCACCCCGCCCAGCAGGGGTTGTATCCCCCGGTTGCGGAGCGAGGCCCCGCAGTAGACGGGCACGATCTCCCCGGCGATGACGCCACTCCGGAGGGCGGCCCTGATATCGGCCTCCCCGATCTCCTCGCCCCCGAGGAACGCATCGGCGATTTTTTCGTCGTAGTCGGCGGCGGTCTCGATCAGGGCCTCCCGGAGCGAAGCCACTTTTTCGGCGAGTTCTCCCTCCGCTGGCGAGCGGCGCATCTCCCGGCCCTCGTCTTCGTCGCTCCAGCTCAAAAAATCGCCGGTCAATACATCCATCTGACCCGTGTAGCGGTCGTTCTCGCCGTCTGGCCACTGCATGACGGCGGGCCTGGCCCCGAGGCGCTCCTTGATCATATCGAGAGTGCGCTCGAAATCCGCCCCGGTGCGGTCGAGCTTGTTGATGAAAACCAGCCGGGGGATGGCGAACTTGTCGGCCTGGCGCCAGACGGTCTCGCTCTGGGGTTCGACCCCCTCGACCGCGCTGAAGATCGCCACCGCCCCGTCGAGGACGCGCAGACTCCGCTCGACCTCGATGGTGAAGTCCACGTGGCCGGGCGTGTCGATGATGGTGATCTCGTGGTCGAGCCAGGTGGTCGTGATCGCCGCGGCGGTGATCGAGATGCCCCGCTCTTGTTCCTGGCTCATCCAGTCGGTCGTGGCGCTCCCCTCGTCCACCTCGCCGATGCGGTGCACGAGCCCGCTGTAGTAGAGGATGCGCTCGGTCGTCGTCGTCTTGCCGGCGTCGATGTGGGAGATGATCCCGATGTTCCGCCGGCGCTCCAGCGGCGCGCGCGCCATTTGGGTGCCTCCGGTATGAGGGCGTCAAAAAATACCAGGGCAGATTACCGCGTGGAGAGGCCGGGGTGAAGGGAGGGGGGTTAGGCTGTCCTGCTAAGAGGCATCCTCGCTATTCACTCGGAGTCACCCGCCTTGGCCGGGAGAGGGCTGGGATGAGGGAGCCTCCCGCACTGAGTACAGGCGTCGTTTCTCACTCGGAATATAAGGGGCGCCGCGAAGCGGCGGCCCGGACGGGCGGACCGGCTTAGGCAGGGACGGGCCTCCTCGCTATTCACTCGGAGTCACCCGCTCTTCGCTCGGCCTACAGGTTCCTCGCTTCTCGCTCGGAATACAGGTTCCTCGCTTTTCGCTCGGAACCTACCTGAGTGGGCGGAGGCTGACTCAGGCGGCCTGGGGCGAGCCGGACGGGCGGACGGGCCGGGGCTTCGCGGGCGGATGGGCGAAGGGCAGCTCGGGGGCGGGGGTGAGCCGGCTCTCGAGTTCCTCCTGGCGGCTCTCCCACTCGGCGAACGGAAGATCGCCCGAGAGGTAGTCGTTGAGGTTGTCGAGGCAGGCCAGATTCACTTTTTTCGGGTTCCCGGGGCCGGAGCCGGTTCTGGGCGTCATGGCTGATCTCCTTTTGTCATATCGCCGGCGGCGACGCTGGCTGGGAAGATGGGGCCACCCACACCTGTGTATCAAGTATCTTATCGGCCAAGAGCACGGGGCCTTAAGCTCTTAACACAATATATGGTGCTTTTTATTCCCGTCGCCACCTATATATTCAAGTTTTCGCTAAAACTTCACCAAAACGAATATAAAGCGAAACTCAGGAGATTGCAAGCCTTTTCCGCATTTTTCCTTTCGGCGGGACGAGTATGAATATTCTGGCGGCCCCGAATCGGCTAGCGGGCGCCCGCCAGCGTCACCGTGGTGCCGCCGTCGCTCGTGACGCAGGCCCCGTTCATGAAGTCGTTTTCAGGGCAGACAATGAAAGCGGCGAGGGCGGCCATCTCCTCGGGCTCGGCGAAGCGGCGGGCGGGTATCCCCTGGAGGCGGGAGGCGGCGTAGTCGGTGTCCTCGGCGTATCGTTTCCGCGTGCGCTCGTTCAGGGTGGTGCCGGGCAGGATGCAGTTCACCCGGATTCCCCGGGGCCCCAGCTCGACGGCGAGGGCGCGGGTGAGGCTGTGGAGGGTGACTTTCGTGGCGCAGTAAAGGACGTTATCGGCCACCCCGATTTCGCCGAAAATCGAGCCGATGTTGAGGATGCGCCCGCTCCCCTGGGGAACCATGAGCCGGGCGGCCTCGCGCGAGGCGATGAAGGCCGAGATTGCGTTGACATGAAAGACGCGGATGATTTCGTCGTCCGAAAATTCGGTGACGGGGCCGGGGGCGCGGGCCCCGGCGCAGTTGACCAGGATGTCGAGCCCGCCCAGGAATTCCGACCCCTCGCGCACGATATCGGTTGCGCGGGTGCCGTCCGAAAGATCGCAGGGGCGGCCCTCGGCGCTCGCGCCCGCGGCGCGGCAGGCTTCGATCACGCGCTTTAACCCCGCCTCGTTCCCCCCGCCGGCGGCCCAGATCGAAGCGCCCTCGGCGGCGTAGCGCTCTGAGATGGCGGCCCCGATGCCGCCGGAGGCTCCGGTGACGATGGCGCGCTGACCCTCGAGTCTTTTCTCGGGCATGGTGTCCTCCTCAATCTGAAAATGAATGATTTTCCGGATTACGTGGAATTATGGGGCACCGGCGCTCGCCACTCCAGCCGGGGGGGGAGATTGACATGGGCGCATGAGCCGCCAAAGCTACCTTTCTTATTTGCGAATGTTATCCAAGGGTTACATGATTCAAGGAGTTAGGCGATAATGAAGGTCCCGGGGAGAACCCGAGCCGCCCGCCAAGTTATCGAATTACAAACTATTGGTTATAAAGGACTTATGTCTAAACATGCGGATATGGCGCGGATATCGGCGGGTTACCTGATGAAGGGGGGGCCTCTCCGGGCGGCGGCCCTCCGGGCGGGGGCCCTCCTGGTGGCGCTGGCGATCATGGGCTGCGGGGAGGGCTTTGAGACCACCACCAGAAAGGGCTATGGGGTCAAGGAGTGGCACCTGCGCCTCGAGGGCGGAAAGATAGAGGCGGTGGCGGTCTGGCCCCCGGGAAAGGGTCCGTGGCCGGCGCTGCTCCTGATTCACTCGGGTAAGGGGCGGGCCCAGCGCTTCTCGCGAGAGCTTTTCAGCCTCTCGCGCAGGGGCCTCCTGGCGATGAGCATCTCGCTGCCTGGGTTTGGGGACTCGACGGGGCCCGAGGATTTCGCCGGGCCGCGTAGCGTCGGGGCCGTCCTCCAGGCCACGGAATACCTGGCCTCCCGGAAGGATGTCCCCCCGGACGGAATCGCCATATACGGCTTTGGCCAGGGGGCGACGACCGCCCTTCTCGCCGCTATCCGCGACCCCCGGATACGGCTCGTCGCCCTGGAGAGCGGGGTCTACGACCTCGGGGGGGCCTTCAAATCGCTGCCGCCCACCACGCAAGAACGGCTGCGCTCGATCATGGGCGGAAGCGCCCGCGATAAACCCCTGGCCTACAAGGCGCGGTCTCCGAAATTCGAGGCGGACAAGGTGCGCGGGCCGGTCCTGATCATGCATTCAGAAGAGTCCCGGATATTTCCGGTGGCGGAGTCCGAGGGGCTGGCCGCAAAGCTGAGAGGCACGGGGCGCCCCTTCCGTTTTGTGATGACCCGCGGGGGACTCCGGGAATTCCTCCCCGGCCACCCTTCCATCAAGCGGTGGGTGGTCCCTTTCATCGGGGACTACATGGCGCTCAAAACCCCGAATCCCCAGAAAAACTGATATTTTCAGGCCATATCGGCCTAAAGTCACGCTCCCAGCCTGCCGATACATCCTTATAGAGTCACTTGTCACACAGGAGATTTCCGAAATGAGTCAGGCTGATATAATCTCCGGCGCGAATCCCGGCGGGGATAGTGCGCTTGTGGCAGGTCCAGCGGCGCCCTCTCCCGATCCGGGGTTCTCCCGTCTGCTTGACGACGCAACCAGCCAGAAACCTTACCTGGCGGCCCCTCCCTCGACCCCCGCGGTGACCAGTTACAATGTCCGTAATCTTTTGAATGGGCAATTCCCCCCCCCGGACAGCGGAGCGGGATACCTGTTCGCGAATATCGCGCTGAACGAAGAAGACTAGCGCCTGAGCGCACAGGCTATTCCCAGACGGATTTCAGTCTTTCTCAACCCTTAAATTCCGCTTTTTCTAGCTGGTCTCACGAACCCTGCGAATACGCTCCCCGAGAGGAGGATGCGTATGAAAAAGGATGACAGCCCATGCAGGGGGCGAAGGGTCGGCCAGGTTATTTTTGCAAAGCCTCGTCAAGGCCGAGGAAATGGCTTCAGCCCCTCCTGTGTGAGTGGCCGCGAATCGGTCGCACCAGAACTCCAGCCGCCTTGAAATCCACCGGTAAAATGGCGCCAAGATGACTCCCCATATGGTCATGAAAATCCAAAGTGCCCCTATCGAGGAGGGATCCCCTGGGACCGGTACGAGAGCCCCTAATGACACGAAAAATTCCGGAAACCGGAATAGCTGGTGGGCCAGGAATAGCCCCGCCGCGAGAGATACTCCACGCCCCACGATAAGCAGCCAGATATGATTTCCAACGTGGTGAGCAATTTCATGAGCCAGAATGGCCTCGATTTCTTCGGGGGCGTAATCCAAACCCGTATCCCCCAAAACAACTCTCCGGGAGGGTCCCCATCCGACAAGGGCGGCATTGCCCGCCCGTGTACGCCGGCTCATGTCCATCTCCCAAACTCCGCCTCTTACCCGAGAACCCGTCCTGACCAATAGGTTCTCCAGCCGCTCCACTAGGTCCGAATTCGTTATTCGCTTAAACCTGAAAAAAAGCGGGACGATCAGGACAGGCGTAACCAGGACCATAAAAATTCCGAATACCGTTCCGAGAACAGCGGAAATCCACCACCAACCGTACGGACGCCATGCCATGATCTGGGCTAGCGCCCCGGCCACTGCTCCTCCTATCAGGATATTCAGAACCAGGCTTTTTCCCTGATCCTTAAG
>JAVEPB010000064.1 GCA_030922375.1 bacterium
CCATATTCCTGGCGCCTTGAAACGATTTTCCGGAACCATGGGAGAGAATTGGACTCAAAAAGGGAGGTGCATCACTAAAACTCTTGGATATCGCCCGATTTTTATTATTTTAACGGCTACTCCTCATACTTCGAATCAGAGACTCCCGGGATCAGGGATTCCCGGAATCAGAGTCCGGGACGGGAGGCCCAAGGTCGTCACCGGATACATCGCCCGAGGATGAACCTGAAACGGATGGATCCGGGGCGGATGAGGGCTCGGGGGCGGGCTCTCCCTCTGTAGCCAAGGGGAGGAAGGGCCGAACCTTATAAAAGGAGCGCTGCATAATTGAATTTCGGCTTGTAAAGGCTTCATCGCCCCGATCCAGTTCAATGGTGCGCACGACCAGATTAAATTTCGCATCGATATCATCGGCATAGTGAAGCAGCATTGCCTCGGGAGTCATCGGCACCTTCACTGTTCCCCATTCGAGTTGCCCCTGGTGGGCAAGGATCATGTGTTCGATGTGGAGCAGAAATTCCTCGGGCAATTTCCCGAATTGTCTGGCCCGATCACGGACGATATCCCTGCTCAGAACCACGTGCCCCAAAAGCCTTCCCTCTTCCGTGTAAGAAATCCCCCCGCTCGCCGAAAGTTCATCCACCTTCCCGATGTCGTGCAGCATCGCGCCGGCAATGAGCAGATCCTTTGAAACATCGTATTTATCCGCCAAATACAGGCAGGTTTTCGTCACCGAAAGGGTATGCTCCAAAAGCCCCCCGAGGTAGGGGTGATGAATCCGCAAGGCGGCCGGCCAGGTTTTGAATTTCTCCTCGTAGCGGTCAAAAACAGATATGAGAAATTCACCCACCAAGGGATGGCAGGCGAGGGCTATCCGGCGGGTTTCCTCCCACATGGAGTCAATGTCGAAGGGGGTCTGCTCGATGCAGTCCTCCGGGCGAAATCCCTCCTCGAAATCCTCGTCAATGACTTTGCGAATTTTCTGGACACGAAGCTGAAGCGCTCCCCGGTAGGATTCCACCGAGGCGCGGACCTTGACGAAATCCCCCTGCTCGATCACACCGAGCACCTGCTCCCCGGCTTCCCACACTTTCGCGGGTAGCGCAGCCGAGCGGTCCTCGAGAACCAAATCAAGATATTTTTTCCCGTTTCGCGTTTCCCGCTCGCTGTATTCGCGAATCCGGAAATACCCGTCGAATTTCTCGCCTTCCCTCAGTTCCGAAATCTTTGGCATTCCGTTCTCCTGAAGCGCGGTCCGCCCCGGGATCCGCCCTCACTCGATTCAAAGCCATATATTTTTCTTTAACTGAAATTCCAACAATCCGCCCCCGGCGTCAATAGACGAACCTCAGGAAACCCGCCCCAGGTCCGCCACTGAAATAATTCTTTAATTTGTAAATAATTTATTGTATTGTTTAATATAGTTTCATCCGTCCTTCAACCACCGCCCGCGAGATCTCCACCCATGGCCAGGAAAATCCTGTTCGCAGCCGCAATGGTGTGCGGTTTTATCGGCTCGCTTCATGCCGCTCGGGGCGCCGAGCTGTCTACCGCCGGTAGATACCAAATGGCACGGATAGAGCGAGTCATCGACGGTGATACCGTCATCACGAAAAAAGGGTGGAGAGTCCGCTACATCGGGATTGACACGCCGGAAACCCGCCATCCCAGGCGGCCCGAGGAGTGCATGGAAATGGAGGCAACCAGGGCGAATCGAAACCTGGTCGAGGGAAAATTGGTTATTCTTGAATCCGATGTGAAGGATTTGGATCGATACGGCCGAAAACTCAGGTATGTATATTTACCGGATGAAAAAGGCCGGCCCAGGCTTTTTGTGAACGCCGAGTTGGCGGCCCGCGGTTTGGCTCAGGCGAGATTTTATCCGCCCGACATCCTCCGGAAAACCGAAATTAGAGCGGCGGAGCGAAGAGCCCGGCGGGCCAAACGGGGAATTTGGAAACTTCCGCCGAGCCGCCCCCGCGGCAAAAAACGCGGAATGGTCCTGGCGGATCCGACCCGAAAACTATATTACCGCCCGAGAACACAGCCCTATGAAATCCTTCGGTGCCTCTCCGGGAGGATTGCTTTTCCATCCGTAGCCAAGGCCCAAAAAGCGGGTTACCGGGATGGAATCCCTTAACTGTCTTCGTAGGCGCTGCCCGTCATTCCGAGTTGGCGATTTGAGCGGCGTGTCTCGATTACCAGGCGGCGGTCCCTTCGCGAGCGATTGTCGAAGGCCGGCGCCAGGATCTCCTGTCACTCCAAAAGATGGCAAGTTCGAGTGGCCTCCGCCTTCCCGCTGGCGCATTGCAACCGGGCTGTGTTCGGCTACGGGTGACGCGGTGCTGGAAGCGGTTTAGGACCCGGAGGGGGTTCCACTAAGCCCCGAAATGGAGAAAATCGCTAGTTCACCGTGATTTTAGCTGTAGAAACTGCCTCAAAAGCGGTTTTAAAGGCACTTCATGCCTCCTCGGCGGCGCCTCCCGCCGAGGAAAGTAAAAAAGTCGGATTTTGCTAAATAGAGAGCGTCGCCGCATAATTCCGGTTTATTCAATAAACCTTATGGGAAATGTCGGCTACAATGAAAATACTTCGGTTTTTTCTTCCGGTTTTCCTGCTCATTTCCCTCGCCGCGCCGTTTTCCCCGGCTTCAAGTGCTGGTGAGGCGGATGCCCCCCTTCGCATTGCGCTCTATAACAGCGGCCAGCCATTGTTTTGGACAACCGGTGATGGCCGCCCGGTTGGCGTTTTTGTGGATATCTGGAAGCTGTGGGCCCAAAAAACGAACCGGAAAATTCAATTCATCCCTTCCAATTGGCCAGACACCCTAAAAAACCTTCGAAACGGAAAAGCAGACATTCATGCCGGGCTGTTCAAAACAGGTAAGCGCGGCCAATGGATGGGTTTTTCCGACCCGATTTACTCCCTCAATGTCGGCCTTTACACTCGGGCGTCGGCTTCCATTCCGCCGACCATGGATTCGCTGAAGGGAAAGCGGGTCGGTGTTGTCCGCAATTCGGTCCAGGATCGATTTCTCAAGAAAAATCACCCCGATGTTGTTCCGGTCCTATTCGATAGTGCCACCGAAGTAATCCGGGCGACAGCGGGCGGAAAGGTGGAGGCTTTTTTTGCCGCCCCTGCGCGAATGTCCGTTCGCCTGGCCAGTATGGGACTTGCCGATGTCCTTCGATTTACCGGCGAGATTCTCTATTCGGGGAATTTTCATGCCGGTGTCCTAAAAGAGAAAACGGACCTTCTCAACCTGATAAATAACGGGCTTTCGCGGATCTCCATGAATGAGCTGTCGGAAATCGAGGCGCGCTGGCTGCCCGATCCTTCACACCGCTTTTTTGTCCCCGGAAGGATGGAACTGCAATTAAACGCCGCAGAGCGTACATGGCTGGACGCACACAGAACCGTTCGGCGGACGGCGGATGCAACTTTTCCTCCTTTTGAGTTCAAGGACGAAAAAGCGAACTACGTAGGCATCTGCCAGGACTACGTCAAGATTATCACCGAGCGCTTGGGTCTAAGGGATAACTTTACCCCGGATTTAACGTGGGCCGAGGCTCTCAAGCGAGCAAAGAGGGGGCAACTGGATATCCTCACATGTGTGACGGAAACGGCCGAGCGAAGGAAATTTCTTAATTTTTCAAAACCGGTCATTTCCATTCCGATTATCATCGTTACCCGGTCCGATTATTCCTTTGTGAGCGGCCTTCAGGATTTGAAGGAAAAGAAAGTGGCGATGGTGAAAAAATACGCCGTCACCGATTGGCTTCAGAATAAATGGCCGTCCATCAGACCTGACCTCGTGGATGCGCCGCTCGATGCCCTGAATAAGGTTGCCTCCGGCGGCGTGGATGCTTATGTCGTCAATCTGGCCGTAGCTTCACATCTCATCAGACAACACCGGCTTACCACCCTGAAGATCGCCGCTCCCGCCGAGTTGCCTAATTTCGAGGGAAAAATCGGCATTCGAAAGGACTGGCCGGAGATGGTGACGTTAATCAATAAGGCGCTCGATACGATTCTACCCGAAGAGCACAAGGCCATTCGTAATAGATGGGTCGGAATCGAGGTCGTTCGATTTATCGATTATTCGTTGCTGTGGAGAGTCATTTTCGTTTTCATCGCTGTTGCCGCTTTGGGCCTGCTTTGGATACTCCAGATGCGCCGGCGAAATCTGGCCATCCGGGCGGCGCGGGATACCGCCGAGGCATTACGCGATCAAGCCGAAGCCGCTACGAAGGCCCTGCGTGAAAACGAGCAGCGGCTCATGTCTCTGTTGGACAGCAGTCCCGTCGGTGTAAGGATCGTTCGGAACAGGGATTCGAATATCGTATATGTCAACACTCAAATGGAGAGTCTTTTTCACGTCACTAAGGAAGAATTTATCGGCGCTCGTCCCGAGAGTTCCTATGCCGATCAAAAAGATGAGGAAACCATAGCGCTCCGGTTCAAAAACGAAGGCTTCGTAAAGGACGCCGAGGTCAGGATGAAGCGTCCCGACGAGAGCACTTTTTGGGTGTTGTTATCGGTGTTTCCGTACGAATACGAGGGCGAGCCGGCGCGGATTGTCTGGTTCTATGAGATTACAAAACTCAAGGAGACCGAGGAGGCGCTTCGAAAACACGAGGGTGAATTGAGAGACCACCGGGATCGCCTGGAAGAGATGGTCGAGTCCCGGACGGCCTCGTTGGCGAGTACAAACGATCAACTCGCCAGGCTCAACCGGGCAAGGACGGCAATCGGTAGTTGCCGTCACGCCCTGGTGCGCATTCATGATGAATCTGATATGATGCAGGAGATATGCCGGATTCTTGTTGATACCGGCGGCTACGTCATGGCCTGGGCGGGTTATGTGGAACACGACGAGAATAAATCCGTTCGCCCTGTGGCCTGGGCAGGAGCGGAGGACGGATATTTGAATGAGTTAAATCTTACCTGGGCGAAAACGGGCACTGGAATCGGCCCCATGGGAAAAGCAATCCGCACTGGGAAGGTCGTTTATGTCCAGAACATTCGGAACGAATCTTCCTTGCAATTTGCTATGGACAAGGCTTTGAAGCGCGGCTATGCCTCGGTAATTGTGATCCCCTTGCTCTCGAAAGGAACGGCTATTTGTGGATTGTGCATTTACGGTGGGAATCCAAACGCTTTCGATGCGGACGAACTTGTCTTGCTACAGGAGATGGCGGACGATCTGTCTTACGGGATCGCAGCGATTCGCACCCGGGAGGAACTGGACCGCACACAGGAGTTAGTGGTTCGCTCCGAAAAGCTCTCTTCGATAGGGACGCTCACCGCCGGCGCGGCCCATGAAATTCTGAATCCGACGAATATCATCGGGATGCACGCCCAGAGGATGCTCCGCCAACACGATGAGCTAAGCCGCGAGTACAAATCAGCAGAAGTGATCTACCGGAATGTAGAACGAATCAACCATATTTGCGACGATTTGCGCCGCTTTTCGCGGGAAGAAGAATCTCAATTCGCACCTTTCGACCCCGATGAAACCGTCCAGGAGTCCATTAACCTTGTTCTCCACGAATTGCGATTGGCGAGTATTCGCCACAACCTTCAAATTAGCGGCGATAATCTCCGGGTGCTAGGCGATCACAATCAAATCCAGCAGGTGTTTTTCAACTTGATCGGAAACGCGAAAGACGCCATGCCCTCCGGGGGCGACCTTTTCATCACTACAAAAGAGGTGATCGAGGACGAAAAGCGGTGGTGGGAATGCCGGGTGAAGGACACCGGGGCCGGGATTCCGAGAGAGATACTACCCAGGCTTTTCGATCCGTTCTTTACGACAAAACCGGAGGATAAGGGAACGGGGCTGGGGCTCTCGGTGACATATGGAATCATCGAAAGCCACGGCGGCAAGATTTGGGCCGAAAGCGACGGGGAAAACGGATCTGCTTTTTATGTCCGCCTTCTGGTGGATGAGGGGCCCTGATTGGCTCTAATTTTAGTTGCGGACGATGACGAAGATATACGGGTGATTCGGGTTAATTGTCTTCGTAGGCGCTGCCCGTCCTTCGAAGCTGGCGATTCGAGCGGCGTGTTTCGATTACGAGGCGGCGGTTCTTTCTAGAGCGCTTGTTGAAGGCCGGCGCCTGGCGGTATTTGCCTATTTTGGGAATTCGTTTTCTCGGGATTTTCTTTACGGGAATGTTTTTTCTCTTGGCTTCGGCGCTTTCGACAAAAACATTTCCGCCGGCCAGAAAAAAGGCCAGGAAGAGCACCGAAACCATCACCCGGACGGAATATCTTGACTTAAATCGAATCATTCGCGCTCTCTCCTGGATCGCCCCTTGGGCCAAGCTGTGATGGGATGGCCCTTAGGCCGGTGATAGTCCCTCCGGGGGATAGAACCCGGACCCGACTATTTTATGCTCCTGGGGGGGTGGACATCCCCGCACGCTCATAAAGACTTGCAGGACACATGCCAGGCGCATAGAAAACTTTATCTCATTAATAAACAACTACTTATATGATTTTCGCAATTTCCCGAGACTGAAATTTCCGCCCCGGGCCCTGAAAAATATTCCCCCCCCCCCGAAAAAAAATTGCCCGAATGGAGATCACCGGGCGCCCCTTCTCCCGGAATCACCCCCCTCCCAAGAGCAAATTCGGTTTATTATTCTCTATTGGCCCCTAATTCCGATTCGGGGCGAAAACACCGTTCGTACCCAAATTGTTAACATTGTCACCGTAAAGCCAAAATCTGGGAGGAGAACACACTGTTCCGGCGAACAATAATCGCGGCTGTCGTGGCGGCGCATTTTTTTATTTCCGCCCCCCCGGCCGCGCACGCAGAGTCAAAACCCGGAAAACGGCTGACCGCCAAAATTACCCGTGTTTTTGACGGCTACAGCTTCCAGCTGGGCGCCGGAATGAGGGGGGCCTTGATCGGTGTGGCCTCTCCTTCTCGCCGTGCGCTGGGGGGGAAAGAATCCTTCGCCTTTTTGCGAAACTTGCTCGAAGGAAAAACAGTCAAACTCGAGGTAGACAAAAAACTGGTGGATACATACGGGCAA
>JAVEPB010000065.1 GCA_030922375.1 bacterium
ATCGTTTTATTCGAGGTCGTCCTCGATGAGGCCCATGTCGTCGGGCGGTCGCTCCTTGCCCTCGAAAACGTCCATCATCGCCCGCCGGAGGGCGCGGAGGGCGCGGGTTCGTCCCTGCCGGTCGGTCATCGCGTGGACGAGACCGGTGGCGTCGTCGTCCTGGCCTTCGAGCAACCGTCTGGAGGATTGCTCGGCCCAGTCCTCTGCGTAGCGCTGCAAAATCTGCCGGGCCGCCGCGTCGAAGGCGCGGCTCTCGAGCAACTTTTCGAAGATATACCCCACCTCGGAGGCGGCCGCTTCGATGCCCTCGCGGGGGAGATCCGCCTCGCCGAGGCGTATCCGGAGGCGCTCGACGATCTGATCCCGAAAACTGGCGGCCATACGCGACACCCTCTCCTCACCCGGCGGGAGACGGCCCCGACGGGGGCATGACCCTACTTGTACTTTCCGGCGGAACTTACGGCAACACGCCGTCGCTTTCGGCGTCGTCCCCATCGGGGGCGGTCCAAAGGAGAGCTCCCCCGGCCACGAAGAACACCAGGACCGAGAGTATCGCCACGCGCTGGCTTCCGGTCGCCGCCGAGACGGCCCCGAATGTGAGGGGCCCGAGCACCGAGCTCATCTTGCCGCACAGGCCGTAGAAGGCGTAGGTCTGCGTTGTTCCGCCCGGCGGGATGTAGCGGGCTATCAGGGAGCGGCTCGCCGACTGGCACGAGCCCAGCGAGAAGCCCGCCAGTATGGAGACCATCAGGAAAACCCCCTTCGTCTCCGTAAAATAAGCCACGACGACCACAAGGCACCAGTTCGCCAGGGTGAGGAGGATGGTCTTCCTCTCGCCCCACCAGTCGGAGAGATATCCCAGCGCGAACGCTCCCGCCCCCGCCGATAGCTGGACCGCGATGAAGAGTTCGAGGGTCTCCCCCATGGAGAATCCCAGAGTGGTCACGGCGTAGATCGAGCTGAACGAAATAACGGTGACGATGCCGTCGTTATAGAGAAAAAACGCGAGGAGAAACCGAAGCGCTCCCTCGCGGCGGTGGAGGGCCCGGAGGGTTTTCCAGAGCGAGCGAAAGGCGGCTATCGCCCCGAGCAGTGCGCTGGGCCGCCCGCCCGATAGCCTCACGTCCCCGTAAGCCTGGGGCCATGCGGGAGGCCGCGCCTCCCCGAGCCAGAAAAACAGTGGCAGGGTGAATACCGCATAGAACGCGGCGACGACGGCGAAGCTGGCCCGGAAGAGGGGAAGGGTTTCCGGCGAGAATCCACCGGCGAGAAGCGGCTTGACCAGAAACAGGCAGAGTATGCCGCCGAGGTAGCCCGCCCCCCACCCCCATCCGCTGTTCCGCCCGCGGTGGGCGGGCTCTGCGATGTCCGGCAAAAATGCGTTATAAAAAATGAGGGATCCCTCGAAGCCGATTGTGGCGACGATATACAGGACCATCCCCCAGGCGATCATCCCGGCTCCCACGGTGGAGAGCAGTAGCGTCGCTGCGATACAGACGGCGGCGAAGACGAGGAGGAGCCGCTTTCGAATAGCGGAGCGATCCGCGATGGCGCTCAGCGGAGGGGCGATCAGGGAGGTTATGATCATCGCTGTGGAGAGGGAGAGACCCCAGAGGAAATCCGCGCTTCCGCCGCCCCCGGCCACGATCTTCTTGAAATAGATGCTGTAGGCAACGGTGATGATGAGGGTGGGATAGGCCGAATTGGCGAAATCGTAGGCGCACCAGGAAAAAATTTCGAGTTTCCGGCTTCGGCGGCTCATCGGCTTCGGCGGTCTCCTGGACGTAAAGGCCCCGGTGGGGCCATGTCCGGCATGGTCTTGATATTTGGGCGGCTATCGAACCGCCCCATCATACTGGGAAACAGCATACTTGGAATCGGCCGAGATGGACCATCCCGGCGGCCCGGTTCGACGGTGTGCATTTGTGCTCGGGCGGGATGTGCCGTAGAAAAAAGGGGCCGCTGTCCCTTCATCCCTGCATTTGTAATGATGACCTATCCGAGGAGTAAGAATCTATGGCTCGAATTCTGAAGTGGGCTCTTGGGACTATTCTCGTGCTCGCTGTTTTGGTGGGCGGCGCTGCCATCGCGGTGCGCGTTTTCGTCTCCTCTGATCAAATGAAACAACTGGCCGAGGGCTACGGGTCGAGTTTCCTGGGGCGGAAAATCAAGGTCGCCGAACTGTCGATCGGATTGTTCTCGATGGAGGCCTCGGGGCTGGTCATCGAGGGGAGGGCGGCCGCCAGAGCGAGTGGCAAGGCCCCGCTCCTGAAGGTGGAGCGGATCGAAGCCCTCCTGAACCCCACCGCTCTCCTCTATAAAAAGATCAGCATTCTCAGCCTCGAAATCTCGGGAATTAATATCAATGCGTCGAGAGACTCGCGCGGGCGGCTCAGTTTTCAGGACGTCATCGATCGTCTGAAACGGCCCCGGAGCGTGTGGAGGAGGGGGGAGGGCGCCCGCCATGGGCAGGCCTCTTTATTCGATGTGGCCACCGCCGAGGCCGCCCCAGTGTCCGCCGGAGATTCCGGCGGCGGGCCGGCCGGACCCGAGTATGATTTTGTCATCCGCGATCTGGCCCTCACCGATCTGAGGGTCTCGTTCGCGTCGGCCGCTTTCGGCGGGCTCCCCGCCTTTCGCGCCAGCTGCCGTTTCGTCACTGTCGAGATCGAGAAGTTTCGTTTGAACGAGCCCCTCCCGGTCGAGGTCGCGGGCGAGTGCGCCGAGCCCGGGGCGGTTAAATTCGCCGTCACCGCCGAGCTCGACCCAGCCTCGGGCAACCTCGCGCTGACATCCTCGTTCGAGCCGTTCGATCTCATGCCCTTTGCCGGCCTTGCTCCTCCTCAGAAAACCGCTCGCCTCCTGTCTGGGGTCCTGGGCGGTGAGGTGAACGTTTCGCTTTCACCCGGGGAAAAAGTGACCTGGACGGCGGATCTCAGCGGCGAGAAATTCAGCGCGGACCTGCGCCCGGGGGGTCGGGGCAAGTGGCAGCGGAAAAATCTGGCCGCCATCCGCCTCAAGACCGGAGGCAGTTACGACATTCCCGGGGAGTCGGCCCGGATATCCGGCCTCGAGGCCGAGCTTCCGTTTTTGAAGCTGCGGCTGATCAAGGGAGCCGAGTGGAATGTGGAAGGCCGCGACCGGGTGGACCTCGGCCTTGAGGTTGAAAATCTCGGGGAGGCCGCGAGATGGGGCGCCTCCTTGCTGGACTTGTCCATCGAAAACGCCGATGGCGGAAAATTCTCGATCTCACTCAAGGCGAGCCGGAATCGCCGGAAAACAGATGCGCTCGATGTCGCCGCTTCGATCAGCTTTTCTCCCCTCGATTTGGCTCCCTATGCGGCGCTCCTGCCCCCCCGGGGCAACCTGCGCCGCCTCCGGGGGCGGCTGGGAGGATCGGCGGATGTCTCCTACGCCCCGGACCGCGGCGTGCGGTGGAAGGCCGATTTCAGCGGAAAGGTTCTTGCGGCCCAGTTCCGGACCGGGCGCGGAGAAGGGTGGCGGCCGCTGAAACTGGCCACCGCCAGGCTCCGGTCCGAAGGGCGCTACGATCTTCTGAGAGGCGCGGCCGAGGTGGCCTCGCTGGAAATGGACCTTTCTTTCGCCACGGTTCGTCTACCGAAGAAAGCCTTCTGGAACATGGGGGGAAAAGACGACGCGGAGCTGGCCGTTAAAATAATGGATCTCGGATCGGCGGCCGAGGTGGCTTCGGCCCTTTCGGGGTTTTCGATCAAAAAAGAGGATTTTAATGAGGGAGACAAACTCGATCTGAATCTCGCCCTCTCCCGCGACCGGAAGAAAAAACAGGAGTTCTCGGTATCGGGCTCCGCCACCATCGATCCGATTCAGGTGGGGCCCTTCTCCGCTTTTGTCCCGGCCTCGGCGGGAGTGAAGGATATCCGGGGGGTGGTGGGCGGCAAGGTGGTGTTCCTCTTCAAGCAGGGGGAAACCGTTTCCTGGAAGGCGAATCTCAACGGGAGTGCAATTTCGGGGAGGGTGGATACCAATTTCGACGGAAAATGGGGGTCGCTGAAGCTCAAGTCCTTCGAGCTTGGGTCGGACGGCCGCTACAATCTCCTCAGGGATTCCGCCCGGGTGAGCCGCCTGGACGCGAAGTTCCCCTTCGGGACCCTCGGGCTCGCCAAGGAGGCCCGGTGGAATTCCTCGGGCCGCGATGAAATCGCCCTGGCCTGGCAGCTCTCCGACCTGGAGGCGGCCGTCCGCCTCGGCGCGGCGCTCGAGGTGGATGCGCTCAGGTCGGTCTCGCCCTTGGGCGCCTCGAAGGGGGAGGTCAGGCTTTTGCGAGATCGGAGGAAATCTGAAACTTTCTCGGTAACGGGCTCCGCCGGAGTCAACCTCAAGCGGATTCATCTCGCGGAATATCCCAACCTGGAGGCGGCCGGTGAGGCCCGCGTCAATATGAGCGAAAAAACGTTGGCCGTCTCCGTTCCCACCCTCACCGTCCGCGAGCGTGGCCTCCGCCAGGAGGCCCTCAACCAGAAGGATCGCCGCCCGAGGGGCAGCCGCCCGGCAGAAAAGAAGGCCTCCCCCGTGCTTGAGCTTAAAAAATTCAACATTTCGCTTTCGCAGGAAAACCTGATGAAGGGGCGCATCGTTTCGAGCAGGGCCTCCGCCGGCGCGCTTCGGATCAATTTTATGATGGACCCGAAAAAAAACACCAACCTCAGGGCGATTCTGGCTCCTCCGGCCGGGCGGGTAGCAGCGGTAAAAAGTCCGGCGAAGAGGCCGGCGAAGAGGTTGGGGGGCGCCGCCCGCGCTCCGCGAAAATCACGGAGTTCGAAATCCACCGCCGGCCCTCGCCAGACCTCGACGAAACGCGGGACGAAACGCGCGGCGAAGGGAGCAGTGAAGAGCAGGTCCAAACCGGCGGCGAAGCCAGCGGCCTCCGCGGCGGCTCTTCCCGATTTGTTCGTCCGCCGGATGGAAATTGACCGCCTGGACTTCAAGTTCACCCATCAAGTTGAGCCAAGGGGGCGCCCGGTCGTCCTGGAGTGGAAGGATCTGAATCTCCGAATCGATAATTTCAATACGCGGATGCGCCGCGGAAGGATGGATGGGCGAATCGCCCTCGTCTCAAGAGCGAAGCCCGCTCCGCTATCCTTGAACGCGAAGATGAATCCCGCCTTGGACCCGCCGGATTTGGATGGAACCCTCTCCCTGAATAATTTTGATTTGAGCCGTCTCTCCCCCTACGCCTTTAGCGCCCGGGGGATGGAGATTCGCGAGGGGGCGCTGGACATGAATTCATCCTTCAACCTGAGAGGCGGCTACTTGAGGTCGAGATTCAAGGGGAAGGTGCGAAGGCTCAATATGCGTCAGGTCAAGAAGGCGGCCATCCTGGGGGAGGCGCAGGCTATCCTCCAGGGCATCGCCCTCGGTCTGCTCAAGCGGAAAAACGACGAGATCCCGGTCAGCTTCCGGATAAAAGGGAGGCTGAACGATCCATCCTTCAGCACGGGCCGCGCCGTGACCGAGGCCCTTCTCGTGGGGGTCATTAACAAGCTTGCCAAGCTCGGCGGGAAAACCAAGGACCTTGGCGGACAGGTGGGCAATATTTTGAAGGGGGTTCTCGGGGGGGTACTCGGTGGACAGGCGCCCAAGACGCCTGCTCCCAGGCCTGCGCCCACTCCCCGAACTCAGGCCGCCCCCAAGACACAGGCGGCCCCGCCGCCTCGGGAGCGCCGCCGCGTCCGGCCCAAGGATGCCGTCAAAGAGCTTGAGAACATTGGAAAAGACCTGCTCAGGGGGCTGTTCAGAGGGCGGTAGTTTTTCCCGGATGTCCTCCCTTTTGGCCCTTGACCTTGCCCAGATGCGGCTCTTTTGGGAGAGGGCGGCAAGCCTGTTTTCCGGTTTCCTCACCCGGCATTCCCCACAAAAGGTTTTTTTGCAGTAACTAGAACTATTTCCAAAGGTTTCTTGAGATTCTTGTTCAAGTTTGGTAAGTTATCACCATATCCCTTCGCCCAAGGGGAATGCCCATTGCTTCCCACCCGGGAAGATTACGCATGGGCTGGAGAGTTGCGCGATGCCAACTCGCCGCAAGGGCGCGTCCTCTGTTCATCCGATATCCAACCGCGTTAATGAAGTCGCCGGGCTGATTCTCATCGCCGTAGCGGTGTTTTCCGCGCTGGCCCTCTGGTCGTTTCACCCCGGAGACCCCTCCTGGAGCCACCGGGTAAGCGCCGGCTGGTCCGTCCGCAACTACGGCGGCTGGGTGGGCGCCTATATCGCCGGCGAGTTTGTCCAGTTAATGGGCGCGTTCGCGATGTTCATCCCCCTGGCGGTATTCGCGTGGGGGGTGAGGACCTTTACCGGCCTTCGCTCCTTGTGGCCCGGCTGGCAGGGGCTCGGCGGGCTGATGATCGCCTTGAGCGGTGCGGGACTTTTCTACAAGGCTTTTCAGGTTGACCCCCTTTTCGGGAAATCCACGTTGGCCGGCGGGTTGGTCGGATACGGTATGGCCGTCATCCTGGAGACCTACCTCGGACGCGTGGGGAGCTGGGTCGTGCTCATGGGCGCCCTGCTGGCGGCGGTGGTGGCGACCACAGGGCTTTCCATCGGCCAGGTCCTCTATTATCTCTCCCGGGGTCCCCGGTGGATGCTCGTGAATCTTCTTCCTCGCCTGTGGGCGGCGGGATATACCGGAGCCCATCGATTGGTTAATTTTGTCTGGAATTCGGTGAAGGACTCCATCAAGGCATCGAGGCTGAAAAAGGCCGCCAAGGAGGCCAGGAAGTCGGCGACATTCTGGAAAGAGTTCCGCGAGTCATGGTCGCGTCCTGATATTTCACCCTCCGGCGGCGGTGAGGCGGCCTCTGGCTTGGCCGGCGATGACGGGGCGGCCTCCCTGACCAGGGCGGTCTCTCCAGCCGAGGAGCCGAACGGAGCCAAGCCGCGGTTGAATCCCGTCAACGGAAAAAATGGAATTTCGGGTGATCCGGATGAAAAGAGAATTCCCTCGGACGGGGTGGATGAAAAATTAAGGGCGGGACCCTCGTTTGGCCCCCCCCGCGCGTCGGGGCCGGTGTTATTCATGGGGCCGGCCGCTGATGCGGAAGAAGAATCAGCGCCGAAGAACCGCACCGATGCTCCCAAAGCTGGTGGCCTCGAGGCCGGTGGCCCCGAGGCCGGAGACTCGAAGGCCAGAGGCCCGAAAGTATTGTTCGGCCCTGCGCTTGACGATGCTGCCGAGCAGTCAGCTCCGGAGGAGCAGGCGCCTCGTGGAAGCGGGGAGAGCGGTGGAGATGAGGCCAGTGTGCCCGAGACAGTTTCGGAGGGGCCGCTGGCTCCGGAGGCAGCCGATCCCGCCGGATCGGACGAGGAGACGCAGCCTGGAAAGGTGCAGCCCGCGGAGGTTTTGTCCTCCGAAGAGGAGCCGGACGTCGATAAAAGCGTCTTCCGGATCGGCCGAAAGGAAAATCCCGAGGAAAGAAAGGCTCGGGCGAGCGAGACCCAACGGGTCAAGGCCCAACGGGCCGAGGCCGAGCGAGCCGAGCGGGTCGAGAAAGAAACCCCGATGTCGATTCCTTCTCTTGAGAACGACAGCGAGCCGGAAGAGATGAGCCTTTCCCTGAAACGGGCGCTTTCCGGTTCCGGGAGCCAGGCGGAGGATGGCGATACACAGGCGGAGAATGGCGATAATGGGGTGAAGGTCCGCCACGCGGGAGCCGACGGAGAGACCGGCATCGTGCGGATTGAGGACGACGCCCTGGTCTCAGATGGCGCGCCCGCCTCCAAGAAGGCAGCTTCGAAGAAAAACGGCCACTATGTCCTTCCGAAGCTTGATCTTTTCGCCGAGGCCGAAAGCAGCGCACTAATCGTTGACGAGGAGGCCATCCGGGAGAAATCCACCCTTCTCGAGCAAACCCTCCGCGAGTTCGGGGTCGAGGGCGAAATAACCGAGGTCAAGACGGGCCCAGTCATCACTATTTACGAATTCGCACCCGCGCCCGGCGTGAAGGTGTCCAAGATATCCTCGCTGTCGGACGATCTCGCCCGCTCCCTTGCGGCTATCAGCGTCCGCATCGTCGCTCCGATTCCGGGGACGAACGTGGTCGGCATCGAGGTGCCCAACGCCAAGCGGAGAGCGGTGCGGGTGAAGGAGCTTCTCGCCTCGCGCGAGTTCGGGCGGGCGAAAGAAAAGCTCACCCTCGGCCTGGGAAAGGATATCCTCGGCCGCACGGCGATCACGGACCTGGCCAAGATCCCCCATTTGCTCATCGCCGGCTCGACCGGATCGGGAAAGAGCGTGGCCATGAACATGATGATCTCCAGCCTTTTGGTGCGCTGTCACCCGCGGGAAGTTCGGTTTTTGATGATCGACCCGAAGATGCTCGAGTTTTCGATATACGAGGGCATACCTCACCTGCTGGTTCCGGTCGTGACCGATCCCAAGCGGGCGGCCTCGGCGCTTCGCGGGGTTGTCGCCGAAATGGAGCGGCGCTATCAATTGATGAGCGAGCTTGGGGTGCGCAACATCGAGAGCTATAACAATCTCGTCACCGAATTCCTCGGTCCCCGGGAGGCGAGACGCCGCAGGAGCCAGCACCTCGACGAGGCAGAGTATGTTAGAGATAAAGGAAATCCCGATTTCATGCCCTACATCGTTGTTGTCATCGACGAACTGGCGGATTTGATGATGGTTTCATCGCGGGAGGTCGAGGAGACCATGACGCGTCTGGCCCAGATGGCCCGCGCGGCGGGGATTCACCTTCTGGTGGCGACCCAGCGCCCTTCGGTGGATGTGCTGACGGGACTCATCAAGGCGAACTTCCCCTCGCGGATCGCGCTGCGCGTCGCGAGCCGCGTCGATTCGCGGACGATTTTGGACATGAACGGCGCCGAGCGCCTTCTCGGGAAAGGCGATATGCTTTTCGTCCCGCCGGGAACGAGCGCCCCGGTCCGCATACATGGGGCGTTCGTTTCCGACAAAGAGATCAAAAACCTGGTGGAATACTGGAAGGCGCAGGGACCGACGGCCTTCCAGGATGATCTGTTCGTCCAGGCCGAATCGAAGGAAAGCGCCGGCGCGGAGGAGCAGGATTACGACGAGCGCTATGACGACGCCGTCGCTCTCGTCGCCCGGACCGGGGAGGCTTCGATCTCTCTCATCCAGCGCCATCTTCGCATCGGTTATAATCGCGCCGCGCGGCTTATCGAGCGGATGGAAGTAGAGGGCGTGGTGGGCCCATCGGAGGGGGCGAAGCGCCGCCAGGTTCTTATTCAGGAAATCCCCGGGGCCGAGGTCGAGTCAATCGACGCCGTCTAGGGGGGTTGGATTTTTGGGGGGAGCGGCGAGAAGTTCGATGATCTTCGAGGGGATGTCCTGAAGGGGCACCACGGACTCGACTCCGCCGAGTTCGATTGCTTTTTTTGGCATTCCGAAAACAACGCTGCTCGCTTCGTCCTGGACGATGGTCCGTGCCCCGTTTTTCTTCATCCGGACGAGTTCATCGGCCCCATCCTGTCCCATGCCGATCAGGATGACGCCGATGGCGTTTCCGTCCGCGGTCTTGGCTACGGAGTCGAAAAGAACGTCCACGGCGGGCCGACAGCCCCAAAGTTTTTCGCCCTGATGCATCTCCACCCTGTAGCCGGTTTCCGATCGGCGGATGGCCATGTGGTGGTCCCCTCGCGCAATCAGGGCCGTCCCGGGCCGAATTTCATCGCCCGGTTCCGCTTCCCTTACTTCCACCTCACTGAACTGGTCGAGATTCTGGGCGAACGTTTTGGTGAAATCCTCGGGCATATGCTGAACGGCGACGATTCCGGGCAAGTGGGCGGGAAGCTCACTGAAAATTTTCTTGAAGACCTCGGTGGCGCCCGTCGAGCCGCCGATGGCGATGATATTTATCGCGCCGGACGCGGTTAGAACGCGGGGCGGAGCAGAGGCTCGCGGGAGGCGGGGCTTGAGCGGAGTTATCCCCGAGGCGGTACGTACCCGTTCGACAATCTCTTGCTTGAAATCCGTAACGCCCTGGCCGGAGTTGCCGATTGGCTTGCCGACGTAATCGACG
>JAVEPB010000066.1 GCA_030922375.1 bacterium
GCGGACTAGCCGGCGGCTTCTTCGGTCCGTAGGAGACGCCAGCGAAATTTAACCGGACTAGCCCGGAAGAGAGCCCGCCGGCGGGCGCGAGCCCGGGCGAAACCTAAACCGCCGGACACACGCGTAGACGCTCAGGACGGACGCCTTTCGGACGCGGGTTCGATTCCCGCCGCCTCCACCAAAGAGTCGTACCAAGAATTCTCTGCAGCCCGGGAACCTCAAAAGGTCCCGGGCTGTGGGCGTATCCGGGGAATTTCGGCGGAAGAAGAGCTTTCTCCAGAGAATAATTTAGGCCCAAATTCGGTCCAAAAGCACCAGATTCTCTGAGGCCTGAAAACAAGGTCCAGTTTGGAAGGGTTATCCTAATATTTCGGGGGTAAAACCGAGAACTTCTCGCTGAGATTTCCATGAAAGGGGTAGATCAATCCGGAGAATCTGGGAGAGATTGAGCCCATTGGGCTGCCTCCCCTGGAGAATTTTTTCGACAATCCCCGGCGCGAGGAAACTGAGCTTCAGAATTCGTTTCACGTAATGATAGGTGCAGCCTGATTTTCGGGCCAAATCCGAAACGGATTCAGCCTCTCCATTCTCCAGTGCTTCCCTCCAATCAATAGCCCGGGCTACGGCTCTGATAAGTGCTTGATCGAGTTTGCTCACGACGTGGGGACTGCCTCCGCCAGGGACCTGAATTATCTTTTCACCTCCACGGGTCTTGAGCCGGATGGTAATTCGCAGGATAAGGAAGTCGCCTTTTTCGCGGATGTGTTCTCCCCTGATATGTTGTTGATTCATCCGGTAGGCCCGTAGATCAATATCGTCTTTAGACAGGGTCATCTCTACTTCATTCGCTCCAAGCTCAACGCGCTGGACCGTATTTCGAATGCGCTTCATCTGCTCACCTGGCGTCATCCCCTTCCATTTTTTCTGTAGGGGAGGGGAGAATAGTTCGAGGACATGCTCCTTGACTAAATCCTCGATAGCTTGAGCCGGAACTCGAGGGATAGAGCCCGGGATGCCCGGGTTTCGGTTGAGAAGTGTTTTGCTTACGTAATATCTGTAGCGCCTGCCTCCCGCCTTGGTGGCGTGTGAGTGTTGCATCGGATTACCCATGTCATCGAAGAGGAGCCCTGACAAAAGGTTCGTGTGGCCGAGTGATAAAGTTCTGCTTCGTTTCCCGCCCTGAGAGGAAAGAAGTGCCTGAGCTTCATCCCAGAGGTCCTTGAGTATGATCGGCTCATGCGATCCGGGGTAGCTTTTTTCCTTGTGGGAGATGCGGCCCAGATAAACGGGATTGCCTAAAAGACGGTAGAGCGCTCCCCTGGCCATGAATCCGCCTTTTCTCTTTACACCTTTTTGCGTTGTCCATGACTTGCCGCGAATCCCCCGTTTTTTTAGATCGTCCACAAGCTCCGGAACTGATTCCAGTTTTAGATAGCGCTGGTATATCGAAAGAACCCGCTTGGCTTCATCGAAATTCACGATGAGCTTTCTGTCTTTCACGTCATATCCCAGGGGAGGAACGCCGCCCATCCACATACCTTTCTTTTTGGAGGCGGCGATCTTGTCCCGTATTCGTTCCCCGATGACCTCTCGCTCGAACTGGGCGAAGGACAAGAGAACATTGAGCGTGAGCCTACCCATCGAGGTTGTCGTGTTAAAGGCCTGGGTTACCGAGACGAAAGACACTGAGTTCGAGTCAAATGCGTCCACAATTTTGGCGAAGTCGGTGAGAGAGCGGGTGAGGCGGTCCACCTTGTAGACCACGACCACGTCGATTCGGTTTTTTCCAATTTCAGTCAATAGTTTCTGGAGGCCGGGGCGTTCCATTGATCCGCCCGAGAAGCCGCCGTCGTCATAGCTCGAATCCACAAGCTCCCAGCCCTCGCCCGCCTGGCTCTCGATGTAGGCCGCGCACGAATCCCGCTGAGCATCGAGTGAGTTGAACTCCTGCTCGAGACCCTCTTCAGAGGATTTGCGAGTGTAGATGGCGCATCGAAGGGTTTTGGAGATGCTCATCTTTTAAGGCCGAAGAAGAGAGGGCCCGACCAGCGGGTGCCGGTGATGTGGCGCGCTACCTCGGAGAGGGAGGCGAATTCCACTCCCGTGTATTCGAATCCCTTTTGGAGGACCTGAATACGGTGGAGGACGCCTTCCCACTCGCGTACGAGGACAGTACCGGGCTTGAGGCTAGGTACTCGAGTGAGCGATTGGTCGGGGTTCTGTTCGAGGGATTTGGCGAGTTTCCGGAGGCGAGATTTGGTATCTGGGGAGAGGCCTCCCAATGCCGCCTCCTGGAGCCGCCATGCGAGAATTCGCCGCAGGGTGTCAGCGCTCCGGCAGGGGGGAAGGGGAATGCTCAGGTCGCGATTCCAAACTTTGTGAAGTTCCTTCAAATTCAGGTCCTTGAGGTAGGTGATTTCTGCATCCAGGTTATTGGGCATTTCCCAGCCTCCTGACTGACATAGACGCTCTGTTGGCGAGAAGAGTCAAGGGGGAATGTAAGTGAATAATTATTGATTTGTAAGACTTTTCTGGAGGGAATTGGCCTGCCTGGGAATTTGAACTTTTTGCGAAGGAATTGATAGCAGTTTCAGCCAGATTGTTCGCCAAAGTTGAACTGGCCTCGAAACGCTAGAAAATAAACATCCCCACGATGCCCAGCGCCCAGCAATAGTAGGCGAAGCCGCGAAGGTTTCCGCTGTTGACGAGCCGGATGAGCCAGCGCAGTGCGAGGAAGCCCGCGCCTGCGGCGGCTAGGGTGCCGATGATAAATGAGGGGATATCACGGGCCGAGATTTCGGCGAGGTATTTGACGTGCCCCCCTCACGTCGGTCCATGCTGAATGAGAGGATTTTCGATACTCTTTCGGTATGAACCGCCCAACTTGGGGGGATATTCCATGTCCAGGAAGCGCCACACACCAGAGCAGATCATCGGCA
>JAVEPB010000067.1 GCA_030922375.1 bacterium
CAAGCTTTCCCTGTTTCGACAGCAAAGCAGCCAAAAGAAGGGAAGCATTTATTTGTAAACTGCTGCCATCGTAGCCTCCAACAACGACTTTTTTTAAATGGGTCACCGATTCCGTCAAATCGCCGAGTTTTGCCATGCAACGACCCAACTCGTAGAGGGCGATTTGCCTGTAGTCATGCCTTGGATATCTTTCCAAAAAATCCCCCAGTTTCTCTCGAGCTTCCGCACATCGGCCGACACCCGCCAGGGATTCTCCGATACCAAATAGAGCGTCCGAGCTCAGGGGATTATCCGGAAATCGATTCATTAATGACTCGTAGGCATCCAGTGCGGCATCCAGCTCATTCTTGCGGCGGTGAATGCTCGCAACCCGCAATAAGGCGTGAGCGGCCAATTCACTTGATTTGTAGCGAGCCTCCACTTCGCGATAAGCTCGAAGAGCGCCGGTTAAATCTCCTTGAGTAAGGCGAATCTCACCCACCTGAAAACCCAAGGCTATGGCGAGCTCATCTTCTCCGTACGAATCGATAAATTTTCTTGCCTCAGAGATAAATCGATTTGTATCGTTTTGCTGCAGGCGCGTCAGAATTAAGCCGTAAGCCGCCTCGCGCACCTGGGGAGATTCCGGGTATCGAACCGTCATTAGCCGGTAGGCTTGATCGGCCTGGGAATAGAGACCCTGGTTGTAGAAAGAGTCTCCCACGCGGAGATATGCCGCAGCGGCCAGGGGGGACTTGGGGTGCCGCTCGGAGAAAGCCAACAGACTCTCCCGGGCGATCTCATAGCGGCCCTGGCGGTACCATATGAGCGCGACCCAGAATTCCACCTCAGTGGCGGCGGCGCTTTTTGGATACCTTTCAAGGTAGACTCCGAACACCTTGGAGGCTTCTTCAAGCCGACTTCTCCGGAACAACAGTTTCCCTTTTTCAAGAAGCGCCTCGCGCGCCACCCGGCCGCCCGCATACTCCTTTTCGATACGCTCAAAGGCCCGGAGCGTTCCCGCGTAATCGCCCAGATTAAACCGGGCCTCGCCGCCTCGGGCGAGAGCCTCGGCCGCCAAGGGCCCCAGCGGCTTCATCGAAAATACGCGATCAAACATGAGCGCAGCCTGACGCCACTCCTTTTTCCGGTAATGAATCCAAGCCAAGGCCGCCCTTGCCCGGTACCACTCATTAGCGTCCTCTGATATTTTTTCAAAAGATCTCCGCGCCCGGTCGAGATCGTTCGCCTCGAGAGCGGCTTCCCCGTACCAAAGAGCCGCTTCGTTATCGGATGCCTTGGAATCCTTCTTTGCACCTGGCGGAAAGGCCCAACGCTCAAGCACCGCCTGAGCTCCTTGGTAGTCTTTCAGCCTAAAAGCGGCAAACGCGGTGGCCATGGCCGCCGATCGGGCCGCGCTCTGCTCGGCAATGCGTTCGCGACCTCCCGCCGGTGGCCTTTCGGCCCCTGTACGAAGGACACCGTAGGCCTTTCCAACTTCTCCCAGATGATAAAGACTTAATCCCTCGATGATTCGTCCAAGCCGGTAAATTCGCCCCAAGGGGTAAATGTCGCTGACCGAGGCCGCCAGTTTTTGCGCCCCCCGGTAGTCTCTTGCGCGAAAGAGCGCCCACGCCAACTGAAGGCGGAGAGGTCCAATCTGTTCATTTGCGGGATATTTTTTTACAAACCGATCAACCAACCTCCCCGCATTTTTCCAATCGGTCTCGATTCGAACGGCCAGCAACCCGGTTTCCACCAACGGCTTCACGGGATGGTCCGGGTGGCGCTTGAGGAATAAAGAAAAAGCCCGGCTCGCCTCTTCGATCCGTCCGAGGAGAAGGCGTGTCCATCCCACCCCTCCAAGCGCCTCTCCCAACAGTTCGGCGTCCTTCTTCCCCCTCGGCGTCCGAATCGCCTCCGCCCGCAAATATGCCCTTTCCGCTTTGGCGATTTCCCCTTTGCTGAAATATAAATGTCCCATTGAAACGAGTGCTTTAAGTGCTTTCTCAGGCTCCTCCGATACCAGCAATCGGAAGATATCAATCGCCCTCAGCCAAGCCTTCAACTGAATCTGCACCCAGGCGCGAAGGAGACGAGCCTCTCCCGATGCGAATTTTCCCAGCCTCCATTTTCCTTTGTCGAGCCACCGTAGACATCCTTCATAATCCCGTTCTTCACACCGGTTTTCAGCCAGTGCATACAGGGCGGCGGCCCGATAGGGTTCGGCGAAACGAGGGGCTGCCTTAGAAAGAGACCGCCTTCTCTGAAGAGATTCCTTTTTCCGGCCAAGCCTTTCGAGAGTCTCCGCCGCCCAGTATTGAGCAGCCGCTTTCAGACGAGGCGAATCCGCGGATTTGTACGCCTCCTCAAAGTAGGAAAGCGCTTCCACGGGCGCATCCTTTTTCATATAGGCCAGCCCGCTCTCGTAGATTTTCTCGCTTGACCCGAACAGGCGCGACAATCCCCCCATTACTTTCGCTAGCTCCGGATCAGGTTTACGCTCCCGGGGTTGCGGCCTCCGGGGAAGAGGAAATTCAGGCATTTTCGCCCGCGGAAATATTTTTGGAATGACCACACCCAACTGGCGCGGCGGAGTCGGACGAACGCGCTGAGCTACGAGTCTCTCGATGTCAGGAGACTCAATGACAACCTCGGGCAAGGAAAGTGACAGTTTTTTTTCTTTATCGGAGACAATCACCTCGCCATAACCGGGATTCGGTCCCTCGAGCAGCCAGAAGGCCACCAGTACAGAGAGTGCAAGAAACCCTTTTCCGATTAGGGGTATTTTTCGCATATAAAATAATCTATTTTCGGGAATCATCCCAGTCACCGAAGAAGGGGCACTTGTCTTTTTTCTTTTTCATCACGTTCCTTAACCGCCATCAGATACGACTTAATTTTTTTGACACGCCCGGCAGCCTGGCGAGCTTCCTTGGAAATCAGAGAGTTGTCTTGAGTATCGACCGGGGACAGCCGGGAAATTCGGGAATAAAAATCAAGTGCACGCTTCCACTCTCCACGCCGTTCGAGGAGAGCCGCCGCGCGCCAGGCCGCTGCACGCCTCCATTTGGACACCCCCAAATCGAACTCGGATATGCGCTCATATGATTTCAAGGCTTCATCCAAATTCCCTTTATCTTCGAAATACAGTGCAAGTTGATATCTTGCGGGCTCAGCTATCCGGGCAAGGTGAGAACGTTCTGCAATGCGATAGGCCTCGAGAGCCGATTCTCTTTTCCCCTCGCCTGTTTCAAGAAAACCAAGCCGAAGCGCAGCTTCGGAAACTTTTTCATCCCCCGGAAATTCACTTAAAAACGATGCGTATATTTTTGCCGCTCTCGCCGGATCCCCACTATTTTCCACGGCAACTCCCAACTGAAATACGACCTCCGAATCAGATGGCGCCAAAATTCTGATATCTTCAAGCAAAGAAGCGGCCTCAAGGAATTTTCTTTGTTTCAGAAAACAAGAAACCACGACCCGCAATAAGCCTGTCCGCAATGATTTGTCCGGTTCGGAGGAAAGCGCCCGGCGGGCAATCTCAATGGCCCTTGGGCAATCTCCCGCCTTGGCGAGGGCAGTAGCCCACAGGAGAAATCCATCCCCCTGACTAGAGGGCGCAAGGGCGCCCCAATATTCAAACGCCTTGATGGCACCAGTCCAATTATCCGCGGATGCGGCATCCTCAGCAAACATTAACCAAATCCGTTTCCTACTCTCCAGATCAGCGCTTTCATCCATCGCTACAGGCAACAGGACAGAGCGGCTTTCCTCTATTTTTCCCTTCTCGCGAAGGAGACGTCCTGCATTCAATCGAGCCTCTCTTTGCATATTCACCGGCAGCAGAGGTAAAGACTCCATCAACCGCCGAAGTGCCTCTTCATTATTGCCTCGCGCTTCTGAAATTTCGGCAAGGCGCAATCTAGCGCGCGATCCCAGTCCGAGCCGACTTTGACCCGCAAGAACCCTGCCAAAGTACAATTCGGCTTCATCCAGCTTTCCCTCCCGAAAAGCACATTCACCGCGAAGCGACGCCACTTCCGCTCTCTTTTTTTCGGGGACTGCCTTCCGAGGCACCTTTGTGGCGAGACGAAGTGCCGACTTGCATTTTCCTTCGTTGAAATATGTTCCCGCCGCGCGAAGCGCACCTTGATACACCTCGTCCAAAAGCTTCGGATGAACCGCTTTGTCGTCCTTTTTCAATTCACCCATTTGAAGCAAAATCCCTTCATACCTCAATGCAGCCTCTTTGGGATGACCCGACTCCTCTAAAATCTCCGCCAATCGCAATTCAGCCATGAGTCTGAACGGTAGTTGACCTTTTGAAGTGGCCACTTTTTGATAGTGTTTGACCGCTTCTACTTCCATCCCGGCGGACTGCAGGCAATTCGCAAACATTAGCCGCTTTCCGACATTCAACTCCGCACTGCGCCCTTCTATTCTAATAGCAAAACGGAGCGATTCCCTTCCGTTCCAACCGCATCCTCCCGAAAGCTTCAGACTTTCGATAAATCGTGCCAAGAAACGGGAATTCTCTTCTTCTCCCAGTATCAAGCGGCGATAAGAATCGGCCGCCCGCTGATATTTCTTATCGTTCCACCATGATTCGGCAACTCCGCGCTCTGCCGTCCTTTTCTGTTTCCCGGAGAGTTGAAGGTTAAGAGATTCTTCAAACTCCCTTGCGGCAGCTTCATATTTCTTTTGGCCATAATAACTGGCCGCCAGCGCAAGGCGTAAATCGGGACTCTTCAGCTCCTCGGGACTATTTTTCATCATCTCTTTGAATAGACTTTCCGCCTGAACGTATTTTTTGAGCTCGAATTTGACGAACCCCAGACGACGGTGGGCGGCATGTCCCTTTTTACTCTTTGGAAAGCGGTCAATGGCTAATTGATACGCTTTTCCCGCCTCATCAAACTGCCTTAACCGATCAAGCGCTCTCGCCCTCTCATATAGGGCCGATTCCACACGGGGATCGTCGGGCGCAAGGTCGATGAACTCCTTAAGAGCAGCCGAGGCTCCCATCCACTCCCGGCCCTTCATGCGAAGCAAGGCTACCCGGTAGACGGATTCAGCTCGGAGCGGCCCCTTTGGGATCGACTTATAGACCCTGGCGGCGCTTGCCTGATCACCCAGTTTCTCGAATATCTCGGCCATTCGAAAACGTATGCCGACGGCTCTCTTGTCCTTGGGATGCCTGGAAAGGAACTCCCTATGCGCTAGAATGGCCTCCTTGAACCTTTTTCCACGACGAAGAGCCTCGGCAAGAAAATAGCGTGCATTCGTCGAATGATCCCCCCCGGGCTGGAGACGCAAGTAGCGCATGAGGGCATTCGCAGCCGGATCATAGAATTCATCCTGAAAGGCGTTTAACCCGAACAACAGAATATCTTTCGGTTTTTCTCGAACTTGAGCGATAGCGGCCATGGGGCAGGTCATCAACACGGCCCATACACACAAGGCCTGCAAGATTCTTCGGTTTCCGGCTTTCTCCTGAAAACCCACCGCCTACTCCTTAAGTGGCAGGTTGTCGATTAGACGAATTTCACCCACCTTTGCGGCAATGGCCATTCGCGAAGAATCGAGGGCCATTTCAAGAAGTTCCAGAGTGTCCGGATCGATCACCTCGATATAATCGATTTCAGCATCCGCCTTCTTGAGTTCCTTGCGGACCACCTTTTTAAACTCGCTCACTTTTCTTTCACCAGCAACGAAAAGGTCTTGTGCCTTGTACAGTCCTCGGCTGATGGAAAGCGCTCTTTTGCGCTCATTTTCCCCAAGATTGGCGTTTCGGCTACTCATCGCCAGTCCGTCTTTTTCCCTCACCGTAGAGCATCCAATTACATTAACCCTCAAATTGAGGTCCAGAATCATTCGGCGAATTAAGACAAGCTGTTGATAATCCTTCTCACCCAAATAAACCCTTTCAGGACGGCAGATGGAAATCAGTTTGGCCACCACCGTAGCCACTCCCCGGAAATGGCCGGGTCGATTTGCTCCGCAGAGACCAGCCGCCAGCGATGGAACCTCAACCCAGGTGTCAAATCCTTTTTCAAACATCGCTTCGACGGAGGGGGCGTAGACAGCAGCGATTTTTTGGTCCTTGCAAATTTTCAGATCCGGATCGAGTGAGCGCGGGTAGAAATCAAAATCTTCGCTGGGACCAAACTGGGTGGGATTGACAAATATACTGACCACAACCGCGGCACATTCCTTTGCCGCACGCTTGATTAGGCTAATATGACCATCGTGGAGGGCCCCCATCGTCGGCACAAGGCCCAGGGGAGAGGCCTTCGACCGAAGAGCGTCGGCCGCCATCTGCATTTCGGCCGGAGATTTAATTATTTTCATCATAAAATCCAAGGTGCCGAAATCGAAATATTCGGGTTAGGGCGCCTTACCGATGGGGAACCACCGAATCCTCAGCGCCAGCCAAGGAAGAGGGGGGCATCAATGGGAACGAATTCCACCCGGAGTTCCTTGGACCGAGACCCTCGAGAAATGGCGGACTAGGGAAATATTCTCAAACTTCGATGGATGAATACAAGGATGAATACTAACAGATTTCATGAATTTCAGAGGGAAAGACAAAATGCGCCTCACTCCCAGGCAGTATCGAGCCGCCTCACCCAAGGTCCATCGTCCGGAAGATCGCTCAGAAGAACGGCCGCGGTTTTCCCCTGGACCGGGTGGAGCACATCGGGATCGATCTCGACCAGAGGCTCCAAAACAAACCGCCGCATGTGCATTCGGGGATGGGGAACCTTGAAGTCCGGGGCCTCTATAATGCAGTCCGAAAAAATGAGCAAATCAATATCGATCAAGCGAGGTCCCCAGCGTACGGTTCTCCTCCTGCCCATCCTTTCCTCCACGCAAAGGATAACCCCCAAAAATTCACGGGGCGTCAGGCTGGTTCGCCATTCGGACACGGCATTGAGAAACGGGGGCTGGGCAATCGGACCAACTGGCTCCGTCATGTAAAACGACGAAGCGGAGACGAATCGAAGGCCATCGACAGTTTTCAGACGGCCCACCGCCTCCTTGATTTGGCGCTCGGGCTCAATTTGGTTGGCACCCAAAGAGACGAACGCACGCGCCTCCCCTGTCAATACCCCGCCTTCTCCATCCGACTGATGGCCTCACGAATACGCTCCTCGGAAACGGTCAGCGCCATTCGGACAAAACCCTCTCCCGAGGGGCCAAAACCGTTGCCGGGTGTCGTCACCACACCACAATTCTTGAGAAGGTGTGCTGTGAATTCAGCCGATGTGTAGCCCTCAGGACAGGAAACCCAGACATAAAATGTCGCTTTGGGGGTATCGGCCTTCAATCCGATTTTCGAGAGGCCCTCGAGTATTACATCACGTCGCCCCTGATAGGTCCTGCACATTTCCTCAACACAACCCTGGTCTGCCTCAAGGGCGCAGATCGCCGATTCCTGGACCGCTTGGAATACTCCCGAGTCGACGTTCGTCTTTATGGCTCCCAACCCCGAGAGAACGTCTGAGTTACCCACAGCAAAGGCGATTCGCCAGCCCGTCATGTTGTAGGTTTTAGAGAGTGAGTGAAATTCTACACCTACCTCCTTCGCGCCTTTTGCGTTCAAAAAACTCACCGGACGGTAGCCGTCGAAAGCCATCTCGGAGTAGGCGATGTCGCTACAAACGATAATTCCGTGGCTGACGGCAAACTCCACTACCTCGTTGTAAAACTCCACTTCAGCACAAGCCGAAGTGGGATTATTCGGATAATTCAGGAACATGAGTTTGGATTTTTTGGCCACCTCCGTGGGAATCGCCCCCAAATCAGGGAGAAAACCCCTTTTCTCCTCGAGAGGCATGAAATGCACTTGGCCGTCGGCGAAATAGGTTCCGATCTCATACACCGGATAAGCCGGGTCCGGCACGAGGACGTAATCACCTGGATTGATAAAAGCCAGCGGAATGTGAGCAATACCCTCTTTTGAGCCTATGAGGGAGAGGACCTCCGACACGGGGTCGAGGCCGACCCCGAAGCGTTTTTCATACCACCGGGCGCTGGCTTCCCGGAAGCTTCCCATCCCCTCGTAGGAGGGGTACTGGTGATTCTGGGGGCGTCTGGCCGACACGGATAGTTCTTCGATGATATGGTCTGGCGTGGGGAGATCGGGGTCGCCGATTCCCAGGCTAATGATGTCCCAACCATCGTCCTGGGCTTCTTTCTTCATCAGATCGATCTGTGCAAAAAGATAGGGGGGAAGGCGTTTCAGGCGGTCGGCCCGCTCAATTGCGATTGAAGACATTGGACTCCTCAGGCTGAAAGAGAATGAAACGAATTTAGGGATATATAACAAAGAACCCCGAAAATTTCGATTTCGTTGGAAAGAAATTTCTGACTCTCCCACCTTCGACAAGCAAAAACCTTACAAAACAAAGCGAAACGCCCGAATATTGTCTAAAATAGATGATATTTCTCCGATGACTCATTGGAATTTAATGTTTTATTCGATCCTAATAAATGTTACGCTTCGTCCGATAAGGAGTAATAGGGATATGTAATTGTAACTTAAGGAAAGTGCGGTTGCCGGACAACGTGGGGCCAGCCATTCGCCTGGATCATTCTTCCGCCACCTTCAGGAGATTGATCGGCTGGGTTGTTCGCGGCGAGGTCTCATGTCGAGACCGCCGAGGAAGGGGGGAAAACGGAAGGAGTAGCAAATGGAAGCGCCTAACCTCCGTATCCTTCTCGTCGAAGATCAGGGTGAGTTGCGGCGCACCTTCGTCGCTATGCTCAAGCGCATGGGCGCCGCTGTAGTTCACAATGCCCCGAGCGGCGAGGAAGCCCTTGAAACAATCTCCCAGACCCCGATCGATTTCATCATCTCCGAGTGGAGCCTCCCCGAAATGAGCGGGATGGACCTCCTCCGCGAGGTCAGAAAAAACACCATCACATCGGGCATCCCCTTCATTATGCTTAGCAATCAGGGCGAGCTCGGTGAGGACGAGATCGCCGAGACGTCGGACTACGACGTAGACGGCCATCTCCTCAAACCTTTGAATCACAAACGTTTCGAATCCCAGGTCAAGGAAAGTCTTGAAAAGAGGGCGGACTTCATGGAGACCTCCGTCCGCCTGGCCCGGGCGGCCGCGTTCATCGATATCGGCGCGGCCAAGGAGGCCGAGGCCGAGATCACCTCGGCCCAGGAAGAAAAACCCGAATCCTCGCGAGTTTGGGTCGAATCGGGCCAACTCTTCGAGGCCCTCGGCGACGATACGAAAGCCAAGAAAAGCTATGTCCAGGCCACCGAGGTGGACGAGGATTGCGCCAAAGCCTACGAAGGAATGTCCAATATTCTCACCAAGGAGGGGAAGTCCAACGAAGCCTTCAAACTCCTCCAAAAAGCGGTGAAAATCAGCCCCCGGAATCGCGACCGGCAGTTGAAGATGACCAGACATCTCCTCGATTCCGGAGACGAGGAGGCCGCCCGTGAGGCCCTCCACAAGGCGCTCGAATACGAAACGGACCCCGCCGCCCGGAGCGCCGCGGCCGCCGAATTTTTCATGGAATCCGGGCGCGCCGACCTCGCCGAGGCCGAGTACGCCTTCGCCCTCGAGGCCGACCCCGAAAACGTCCACTACTTCAACAGGCTGGGCCTCGCCTTCCGCCGCCAGAAAAAATTCAGGGAAGCCATCGAAAACTACCGGAAAGCCAACGCCATCGCCCCCGACGACGCCGTCGTCTTCTACAACATGGCCATTGCCCTCGCCGAAAGCGGGGACTTCAACCAGGCCATCGGCTCTCTCCGCCGGGCGCTGGTTCTCCAACCCAAGTTCCCCCAGGCCGAACAGGCACTCAAAAACCTTCAGGTAAAAGCCGGACAGGTTCCTGCCTAGGTGGGCCTAGCCCGGGGGCTAGGACCTGACCAAGGTGAGGCTGCCCCGATAGGTAGGCGGCCCCGACAGGAGGCCGCCTCGCCTCACTCCGCCCCGGCCATAGCCGCGTTTCCTGAACCTTCGATAAAATCCCCCCTCACCCGGAGGGTGGGTGTAATCCTTTCCGCACCTTATGGTACTATTCAGCCCGTTTATGGCTCCGGGCCGTCTCTCTTTGGGCGGCCGCCGGAAATTGCTTCGCCCGCAATAACCTAAGCACCATGTCTGGAGGGAATCGCTCCGATGACCCACGTCATCGCGGAACCATGTGTCGGAACCAAAGATACGGCCTGCGTCGAAGTCTGCCCCGTTGATTGTATTCACCAGGCCGAGGACGAATCGAGCGATATGCTCTACATCGACCCCTCCGAATGCATCGACTGCGCCGCCTGCGTTCCCGCCTGCCCGGTGGACGCAATCTTCGCCGAGGCCGATTTGCCGGCCAAATGGTCGAAATACACCCAGATGAACGTCGATTTTTTCGCCTCGGGCGGTCCGGGCGGAGGAGCGGCGGCGGCCCCGGCGGCTGGCGGCGGACAAAGTGCGGCCCCGGCCAAGAAAAAAGAACCGGAGCCCGTGCCTCTCGTTCCTCTCGAACTCAAACCGGAGGAAATTTACCAATCTCTTTCGGATTTGCGCGGCGACCTCGCCGAACAGCGCCGGATGAGCGATGCCGATCTCAGAGCCCGAAAATCCCCGGCGGTTGTCGGCCTCGCCGCCGCCGCCGTCGTACTTTTCGCGTTCGCGATTTGGAACAATTTCTCGAAGGCGACGAACTTCTCGCTCTACGCCCGGCTCGGCGCTCTCGCCATCGGCGGGAAAAAACCGAATCTAGCCGGCGGCGAATACACGATTAGCCGCAAGCTCGGTGGCAAAGAGTACCGGGTGAAAGTGTCCGACTCGATCTTCGGCGCCAGAACGCTCACCCTCCAAATTCCGGCCAAGCCCTTCGGGGAGGATATCTACCACCGGGACGAGAAATTCTTCGCCGCGAACCAGAACCAGGACAGCCGTTTTTTTTATGTGTTCGTTGATCGAAAAAGCAACGGAACCCTCGATTCGGCCCTCAAGGTCCGGGAATTCTGGTCAAAGGGAAATCGCTTCCTCGGCCGGTATCAAAAACCGCTGCCGCCGAACGGTGAGCTTCAAAAGATTTACCGGGAAGAAGCCCGAAAACTGGGTAACAAGCTGGGGCTGATGAAGTCGGGGGCCTGACCCTGCTACGGCCTATGAAAAAATCCTGCCCGGCTCGGCCGGGCAGGATTTTTTTGCTCATATCCCTATTCGCTCAAACAGTCCAACGATCAAAAATCAACCTTGTCGGCCTCGTCGCTTTCGGGGAAGGGGCCTTCCTTGATCTCGATGGCCCTGGTCCCCGGTTCGAGAAATTCTATCGAATGCCCTTCGAACATCAGGATCAAATCGCCCGGATCCAGTTCCACATCCTTCACGTGCTCACCCTCTTTGGTGTAGACGTTGATCCGCATCCTCCCCGAACGGCAAAGCATTATCTGGTGCCGTGTGGCGTTGGTCGGCCGCTCGGTGACGAGATGATAATGGGGTTTGACCACGGCCCCCGGATTGCGGTTGAGCATGATGATCTGAAGGGGGTTTTCGTCCGCGGTCATATGGGCCTTGGTCTGCCGCTCAGCCTCCGGGTCGATATTCCCGTAGGCTTCGGCCAGGTGGGCTTTCTCTTCATCGGTGTCCAGATAAGGGGGAAACGCACCGTAATCGTCGAAATCGTGGCGGATGACCTGGGCCACCGTCCGCCCGTCGGGGCCTTTTACGTATTCCACGCCCTTGGTTTGAATTTCCTGCGACATGCTTCTCTCCTTGTTGGAAATCTGCGCTAAAACCGAACAATATTCAGACCGATTAAAAAACAATCTCCACCGGACAGCCGATTCTATGGAAATCGTCCGATGAAGTCACGCTTTGCCGCCCGAACTCACACCATCGGGAGCGCCGGATCGCTTCTGCGGTAGCGGCGAACCGCCGCCTCGGGGCTCGCATTCGCATAGCAATAAACGCAGCCGTGAGGGCAGGTATCGTAGCCCCCGATATCCCTTGATGCGGCGCACCCGCACTCCTCCCGAGAGGGCCGGAGGGAGAGTTTGCCCGTCGACGGGGCGATCCGCCCGATGAGTTCCGGATCGACGCACCGCGCCTTCCCGGCCACCGCCCCGGTCAAATCGTCCTCGCAGCAGGCAAGCAGGCGAATTCCGTATCGCCCACCGATTCCGGCCAACTCCGAGACCAACGCCCGGCGCTCCGCTAAGCCCGCCTCCAGGGGCTGAAACCGATGCGGGAGCGGGGCCATGTTCCGCCTGACCTTTCCGTAGAGGTCCATGAAACTGAAAATACACACCTCGGCCGCCCCCTCCAGGCATCGGGCTATCTTTTCGAAATTATTTTTATGAAAATCGAAATCCGTCTCCCGCGTCAGCACAATCGGATCGTAGCGCCAGCGGACGCGCTCGGGCCCAATCCGCCCGGAGAGGCCGCGGAAGGTGTCGGCAACCCGATCCAGTGAGGGGTTTGAGCGCTCCAGCTCGGGCGGGTAGCCGTTGATGGTGTAGAGAAAGTATAAGGGAGTTCCCCTTCCCTCCAAGCGTCCGAAATCCGCCATCAAGGGAGCCGGGTTCCGGGTCCAGAAAACGAAGGCGCGGACATCCTCCGGCGCCAGCGACACCCGGTGAATTTTTCCGTTGAAGGGATTCCGGTACTCGGCGAAGTTCTCTTCGAGTCTTTTGTAGAACCAGCGTGCATGGAAGGCGGGGATATCGGTGCGCCGGGAGGCGGAAATGACAATGGGCTCCATGATGAGGCGGCCTCCGCCCGCCGGTAACCGAGGGTGAGCCTTCCTAGAGTCCGGGCCTAGAGCCCGAGGACGTCGCGCATGTCATAGACGCCGGGCTTTTTCCCGGCCACCCAGCGCGCAGCGCGAATGGCGCCCGAAGCGAAATTATCGCGCGTCGCCGCCCGGTGGGTGATCTCGATTCGCTCGCCCTGACCGAAGAAATAAACCGTGTGCTCGCCCGCCACATCTCCCCCCCGAAGGGTTTGCATCCCGATGGCTCTCGGGGGGCGCTTGCCGGTCTCCCCTTCCCTGTGGAACACCGCGTCGCCGGGATAATCGCGGCCCAGCGTGCGCGCGAGGATCTCGCCCATCCGGACGGCGGTGCCCGATGGGGCGTCGATCTTCTGGTTGTGATGGGCCTCCAGGACTTCAACGTCGTAGCCTTCGCCCAGAAGGCGGGCCGCCTCCTCGATCAGGCGGAAAGCCACGTTGACCCCCACGCTCATATTGGGAGCGTGTACGCAGGGGATCGTCCTTGCGATATCGGCCAGTTCGCCGCTCTGGGCCTCCGAGAGGCCGGTCGTCCCGATGACGATGCCCATCCCCTTCTCCGCCGCGAGGCGTGCGTGCGAGAGGCTGGCCTCGGGAATCGCAAAAGAGATGACGACATCCCCCTTGAGGAAGCCGCCGTCAGAGGTAAGAGGCACCCCCAGGGGCCCCACCCCGGCGCTTTGGCCGGCGTCCTCCCCGAGGTCCGGAAATTCGGACCGCTCCAGTGCGCCTGAGAGAGTCATATCCTCCGCGGCCGCGATCTGGGCGATAATCCGGCCGCCCATCCGGCCGCCAGCTCCCGCCACCACCACTCGTATCGCCAAGGCTCAATCCCCTCTGAAACGAATAAGGTATTTGAAATTCAGCTACCAATATACACTTATCCGGCGGGTTACAAGCCCCGCCGGGAAGTCCCGCCACCGGCATTAGTCAAGTCAAGGCAGCCTGGCAAGCGCTCCCGCCACCGGTATTCGCATGGGGGGAATATCCCGACAATTCTGCCGCCGGCCCCAGACGGGCCGGCCGGCCGTGGATTTCGTCCGCACAAGGCGACCTATTGCTTTTATTATCAATATGATAGTACATTACCCTCAACTTCTTTCGAGAGTGTTCGCTCAAGGGAACCTGGCGGCGTCAAAATATACAGGAAAGTATTTTTTCCAGGCGCCCGGCTTGAATCGAACCGCCCCTCCGGCGGACAGTGGAGGAAGGAACACTGGAAGCGACGTCCGCACTGGAGATAGGCATATTGGAGTCGGCTCCGACGCCCCATGAGGAATCCGCCTGGATCACCCGCTGCAAGGCGGGAGACCCGGACGCTTTCGAGCCCTTGGTCCGCAAATTCGCGGCGCGGGTCCAGCGGCTGGCCGGGGGAATTTTAGGGGAAAGGCGCGGCGAGGCCGAGGACGCCGTCCAGGAGATATTTCTCAAGGCCTACCTCGCCCTCCCGAAATTCCGGGGCGACGCCCAGTTCTCGACCTGGCTCTACCGGATTGCCGTGAATCATTGCCGGGACATCCTCCGGCGCTCGCCGCCCTCCCCGCTGCCGCTGGACGAAAACCTCCTTGCCGCAGAGGAGCTCCGGGCCGGGGCGACCCTGGCCGGGGAGGATGAAACCGCAGACGGCGGAGAAAACGGTGCCGAAGCCGCCGAAACCCTGCGCCGCCTCCTGGGCGGCCTCAAGGAGCGGCACAGAACCATACTGGTGATGAGGGAGCTTGAGGAAATGAGCTACGATGAAATCGGGCAGGCCCTGAATATTCCGCCCGGCACCGTTCGTTCGCGGCTGAACCGCGCCCGGGCGAGCCTGCTTCGCGCGTCCGAGAAATATGGGAGAACAGGACCATGAACCGGTGGAACGAGTGGCGTCGGCGCATGAAACGGGCCGCCAGCTGGGAGGAGCGCGAGACCGGCGACCCGGAGATCGAATCCCTCCGGAAAATTTTCCGCTCCGCGGTTGGAGACCGTCCCACGGTTGGAGACCGTCCCACGGTTGGAGAGCCGGACCACATCATCGGCGAGCGGGTGTGGAAATCACTCCGCCCCCGCCTTCCGGCCCTGGTCCAGACCCCGCTCTCTCAAGCCTCGCTCTGGCCGGCGCTGGCCGCCGCCGGCCCGCGCTTCGCCCTGGGCTCGGCCTGCGCGTTGCTCATCATGGCGGGCGTCTTCTTCAACCAGGCCAGGCTGGCTCCGCCGCTCGTGGCGTCCCGGCCGGGCCCGGTCATCATCCTGGCCGATAACACCCTGTCCGAGGCGCCCCCGCCCACCCCCGAGGAGTATCCGGCCCAGGCGCTTCAGGCGAGTGACGGAGACGAGCTTCTTCAGTTCATCGCATACGGTTCCCCGTCCCGCTGATCGCGGGCGGGAGGAGGCAGTCAGATGTCGGTTTGGGAAAATTTGGGAGGCATTCGGGGGAAGGTCGCCGCCGTGCTCATCGCCGTATTCGCGGCGGGCGCCGGTACGGGCTATTTCGCCGGAAGGTGGCAGGCCCTCGAGGAGAGCATCGAACGCGCCTCGATCCGCAGGGCCGAATACCGCAAGGAGCGCCGGAAAAGCCGCCGGGGCTCGAAGCGCCGCTTCATCAACCGCCTCGAGTCGGACCTCGACCTTCAGGCCGCCCAGATGAAGCAGATCCGGGCCGCCCTGCGCCAGCAGCACGAAAAAATGATGGAACTCCGCATGGGCATGCGCCCTCAGATCACGGACATTCTGCAACAGGCCCGCCGCGAGATCCGGGTCCTCCTCGATTCCGATCAACAGCGCGGATTCGATCGAATCATCCACGAATACGACGAGTACAGACAGCGCAGAAGGACGCGCTGGCGCCAAATGAGAGAAATGAGAGAAAGACACATGGGGTCCGGCCGCCCGTAAGGCGGTCCTCCCACTGATCCCCGGCCACCATGGGCGCAAATCATTTCTCCTCCAAAAACCCTCATTTCCCCTTCAATAAACCTCCCGGCACAAAAACCGGAACCCGGCGGCGTCTAAATCTTCAGTTCGGCCTAATGACATTGCTGCCAACCGGAGGATGAATCGAATGAAACGGAAAATGAGAATCTTGGCCATAACGGGAATCGCGGCGGCGGGGCTCGCACTCGCTTATCCCGGCCCCGGTGGGTCCGCACTCGCTCATTCCGGCGACGGGCCCGGCACCGGAAGATCAGGCTCCGGATGGTCCGGCCACAGAGGATCAGGCCACCACGGTTACGGCCCCGGAATGTCAGGTTACCGCGGTTACGGCCACCAGATGGGCCCGCGCGCCCGCTTCCGGAGCGCCCGCTACCGGCGCGGAGGCTTTCGGCGTCACCGCCCGCGCGCCCAGAAACCGATCATTTCCCTGTCGCTCCGGTTCAGGGACGAACTGAAACTGAACGAGGAGCAAATCGACAAACTCGAGAATCTGCGCTCCGATTTCATCCGGAGAATGATCGGCGAGCGGGCCGCGCTGCGGACCCTGCGGTTTGATATCCGTCAGGCGCTCAGAGCCGACAAGGTGGATGTGTCCGCCGCCGAAAAACTTGTGCGCGGAGCCGCGAAAAAACGCGCCGACATCGCCCTCGACCGCATCCGCACCATCGAAAAGGGAAAGGCCCTCCTGACGGAGGAGCAGTTCAAGGAGCTCAAAACCCTGACCAGTCGGCGCGGCCGGGGCCGTTGGGGCGGCCGGGACCGTTACGGGGCGATGATGCGGGAGCATCATGACGAGATGGAGAGAGAACACCACGGCGATTCACAGCAGGGCCCGCCGGGCAAGTCCGAATCCGGCAAGGGAAAGTCCGGCAAATCCGGACCGGGCAAGGGGAAGAAATTCTAACGCGGCTGTGAGACGAAAAATTAAAATTTACGGCGGGTCTCCAAAGTGGAGGCCCGCCTTTTTTGTTGAGGTTGAATCCGTATTTCCCATATAGATTCATGATGTCCCCATCCTTTAGACCGACTACGGTTTTTAATTCCATCAGTTAATCCTTCCTCTCGCCCATTGGTGGAAAACACTCAGTAGGTGAGGCTCCGAAGGGGCCTCTGAGAGTTCATTTCGACCGCCGGCTGATGCTTTAGTTCCAATGAGATACCATCTCCATCGTGCCGGTGAGATAAGTCCATAAATCATATAAAGAAAAAATCAATACGAAGTTATTATTTGTTGTGGTATAATAAACACACCATTAAAGTCTTACTCTTATAGGAGGAAATGCAATGCTATCTCGCAGAAAAGTTGTGCATGCTCGCAAGTTGTGCCTGCTTGTTTGCGCGGTTGTGTTCACTTCCTTGATGACGGGGTTTTTCCACGCCAAGGGTTTTGAGGATGTCACATTCCAAAACACGGACTCAGATGAGATTCAAGGCACCCTTTATCGCCCTAAAGGTGACGGTCCCTTTCCCGCAGTTGTATTGCTTCATACCTGCGGCGGATTGAGGGAGCATGTCCTCAATTGGGCAGTTAGGCTCGTGAAGGAAGGCTACCTGGCTCTGGCAGTGGATAGTTTTGGTAGTCGCGACAAAGATAATTGTGGGGCGGGCGACAGTTTCTTGTTGACCAAGGATGCCTACGGCGCTCGCGACTATCTAAAAACGCTGGCTTACGCGGATAAAAAGGGCATTGGTGTAATGGGCATGTCTCTCGGAGCTACTGCGGCATTAGAGGCCTCATCTTTTGTAAGTGCAGGGTTTGGTGCTGGGGTGGCGCTCTACCCAAAATGTGACGACTGGGAGCCTGGGGAATCTGTTCCGGTTTTGCTGTTGCTCGCTGGAGAAGATAATTGGGGGATGCGGCCTGTTGAAAGCTGCTTAGATGGTGCCAATATTGGCAAAAAAAACGGGAGAATCATTGAATCGAAAGTTTATTCTGGCGTACACCACGGATTTGATAACGAGGAGACCTCAGGCGGAGTCGAGAGTAGTAAAGGAACGGGCGGATATCTTGAATATAATCATTCAGCAACAACCGACGCATGGAACCGTATTCGTAATTTTTTTAAAAAACATCTTCGGGGCGGCAAATGACATCTAGCGCTAATCCAGAACCGCGTCCCCGGACATATCGCCCTCGTAGACGAGACGGGTCCCCCCTCTCATGTAGATGTCGGCGACCCCGGCGCCCCGGCCCGAGAAGAAAATCGTCAAGATCTCCCCGCTCCGCACCCGGACATCCACCGGCGGCTCGACGAGGCCTCTTGTGGCTGCCAGAATCGCGGCGGCCACCGCCCCCGTCCCGCAGGCGAGGGTTTCGTCCTCCACCCCCCGCTCGTAGGTCCTGAGGACGACGGAATTGTGCCCGCTCACCTGACAAAAATTCGCGTTGGCCCCCGCCGGGGCGAACTCCTGGTGATTTCGTATCTGGCGGCCGTCCCGGACGATGGCGGCGGCCTCGGCGTCCTCCACGAACTCGACCGCGTGGGGCACCCCGGTGTTGATATGGTCGAGGATGACGCTTCGCCCCTCCAGATCCACCTCGATCCCCGCCCGGAAGTCGAAGGCGTCCGTCATCCGGAGCTTGACGATCGAGCCCTCGATCGAGCCGTCGATGATTCCGGCGATGGTCTCGAAGGAAACATCGCCCTCCCCGATGCCGGCGTGGCGGGCGAAACGGACGGCGCAGCGCCCCCCGTTCCCGCACATTTCCGCCTCGCTGCCGTCGGCATTGAAAAAACGCCATTTGAAATCGGCCCGGTCGCTCGGCTCGATGAACATCACGCCGTCGGCCCCGACCGAGATCCCCCGGCGGCAAACGCTCCTGACGAAACCGATCATTTTATCGGCGTCGAGCCCGAGGTCCCGGTTGTCGATAAAGATGAAATCGTTTCCGCTGCCGTTCAGCTTGGTGAAATGAATCTTATCTTCCATCTCGGCCG
>JAVEPB010000068.1 GCA_030922375.1 bacterium
CTTGAACGCGACATGGTTCCTCTCCCTGGTCGATGCCCGGGAGAAGATCGAAGCGTGGCGAAAAGACTATAATGAGCAGCGTCCCCATAGCGCTCTGGGGAATATGAGTCCCAACGAGTTCGCATCATCGTGCCGGGCCCCGGGGGCCCGGCAGACCGGAAAAGTCGCATAGGACCCGGACCCGAAACGGGGGCCTGTCCAATGGTTCCAGAACTCTAAGAGAAGGTGGTATCACTAACGGGGGCAGGTCATACCCACCCGATTCCCTCTTGTTGTTTCCAGTAGTGGAGTCCGTTTCCATTCATGGTGCTGGCGACGATATCCGCCCGCCCGTCTCCGTCCCGATCGATGGGGGTGGCGTACCAATAACTCCCGGTGGATACGGGGCTCGCCATCCGGTTGAGATTCCCCTTGCCAAGGCCCTGCCAGATGAGAATCCCTGTATTTTTCCCTGTCGCAATTTGGTCCGGAATGGAATCGCCGTTCAGGTCGGCAACCGTGACGCTCCAGAAATCGCCCTTGGCCAAAATGTTGGATTTTCCCCATTTCGGAGACTTGCTCTTGCCGAGCCAGACACGGATTCCCCCTCCGGCGCCCTCACCGGCGGCAATGATATCGATAATCCCGTCCTGGTTGAGATCGGCGGTGCTCACGCTATGAAAAGCGCCGATGGCCTGCGGGGAGGTTGCGGCCTGCCATTTTCTAAGGCCTAAATTCATCCATATTCGAATGTTCCCTCGAGGACTGGGAACTCCGTTCACCGCTATGAGATCGGCTCGCCCGTCGAAATTCAGGTCCACCGCGTGAACGTCATCAAAAAACTCACCCCTCCCCGGTCCCCCGGAGCGGCTGAATTTGAAATTACCGAGATTTCTCCATACCTCGATTCCGCTTGTGCCGTTCTTGCGAAAGGCGACAACGATATCGAGCCTCGCGTCCGCATCGATGTCGGCTAAATCGATGGCGCTGATTTCCGCCCCGGCTGCGATCATCACAGGGGCGCCCCAACCGTTTCTCCGCTTACCCGGCAAAATGACAATCTCACCTGTCAACAGATCGGCCGAGGTGAGTTCGGGGAATCCGTCCCCATTGAGGTCTCCCGAGGCAAGGTTGCGGAAGTAACCCGATTTGGTCGGACCCTTGGAAGGGAGGCCTATATCTTCGCTCTTGAGTTCGTTGGTTGGGGTGAGGGACCGGGACACCCGGTCCAGTTTTCCCCTATCCCCACACCCGTATAGAGCCAGGGCAAATACCATAAATAATAAAGGTGGAATAATCCGGCCAGTCCATTTCACGAGAGCCCTCAATTTTCTTAAAAAGCCTTTTCCTTCATATGTTTTATGCCCTTATCTATCATTTTACAAGAGTTCTTATGGGTTAATCAATTGATTTTTATGAAGATTTGAATTTTTTTCACTTAAATTTCAGGGGATGTCGAGACGAATTGCGAATTTTTTTTCATGCCGATTAGTTAAACAGGGGGGCAAGTTCAGTCTAGTATTTGTTTCTCATTGTTTTTAAATGCGTTATGATTGACTCTTCCGGTGTGTGAAAGTTTTTTCACGCCGCAGGGCCGCCAAATGTAAAATGGCCATGATATGGATTTTGTTTTATTTCTCGGGGCTAGGATTTATATTTTCTGAGGGGTATTTTCTGGATTCCTCAATATGGGGATACGGTAGGCGCAGGGTGACACAAAAAAAATACGAAAATGAGAGAAAAAACAACCGATTCGAGTAATAAAGAACACAAGGGACAATCCTTGAAGAATGATGGAAAGGGTCCCGGGCGAAAAAAGAGACTCCGGCGCAGAAAGAAAGGCCCGGAATTATCTCGTCATGCGAACACGTGGCGGCAGATTAAAATTTTCGCGGCTTTGATTGCGGTGTGTTTCGGAACCGCCCTATTGGCGAGCGTCATGATGAACACGAATTTCCTTTCGGTGGCGAACTTCATGTTGTTTGGCTCGACCGACCCCTACCTTTCGACTGATAAAAAGAAGGAAATTGAACAGGAATTCAAGGAAGAGATGAAAAAACTGATGAAATAAATTTTGAACCCCTCTGAAAACCTCCGACTTTGTCCTCATTGACATGGCTTCAAGCATAGATGTAGAAACGGGGTCCTGATTTTTCCTTTTGTCCGGCCGGGGAAGGCGAATCCATGCCGCTCATTGAAGAAATTCGCGCCCGCAAGGTTCGGGCAGGTGTAATGGGCCTGGGCTATGTTGGCCTTCCCCTATGTCTGGAGTTTGTCCGCGCCGGCTATCATGTGGTGGGCCTGGATTCCGATGTGAAAAAAGTGGAATCCCTCCGCAACCGAACTTCCTATATCACGGATATATCAAACGAGAAATTGATCGAAGCTTTCGATACGGGAAGGTTCGAGGTCACATCAGATCAGACGAGTATCTCAACGGTCCATACCCTGAATATTTGCGTTCCCACTCCCTTGAATAAATCGGGAACCCCGGACCTTTCCTTCGTCAAGGCGGCGCTTCTATCCATCGAACAAAATCAAAGACCCGGTCAACTCTACATCCTCGAGAGTACGACCTATCCGGGAACGACCGAGGAAGCCCTTCTCCCGGTGCTCTCCCAGGGCGGCAAGATGGAAGCCGGAAAGGACTTTTTCCTGGCCTTCTCTCCCGAGCGAATCGACCCGGGCAATCCCGAATTCAACACCCGGAACATACCCAAAGTCGTCGGAGGGGTGACGAAAGCCTGTACGGAATGCGCCGCCGCGCTTTACGGTAAATGTGTCGATACCATCGTTCGGGTCAATTCCCCCCGGGTGGCCGAGATGGTGAAGCTTCTCGAGAACACTTTTCGAAGTGTGAACATCGGCCTCGTGAATGAGCTTGCCAAGATGTGCCACAACCTCGATGTGAATATTTGGGAAGTCATCGACGCGGCGAAGACAAAACCGTTCGGTTTCATGCCCTTTTATCCGGGCCCCGGCCTGGGAGGGCATTGCATTCCCGTTGATCCGATTTATTTGTCCTGGAAGGCGCGTCAAATGGGTTTTGAGGCGCGATTCATCGCTCTTGCCGATCAGGTCAACTCCTCGATGCCTCAATTCGTTGTTGATCTCGTCGTCAAGGCGTTGGGCGATAGAGGAAGGGCGCTTAACGACTCATCGATCCTCATCCTCGGGATCACCTATAAGGCGGATGTCAACGATATCCGCGAAAGCCCAGCGCTCGATGTATGGCAGCTTCTCGAATCCAGGGGTGCGCGGGTTAGCTATCACGATCCCTATGTGGACTCCTTGGAGTTTCAAGGGACCGATCATGTGTCCCAACCCCTCACTCCCGAGATACTTTCACAAGCTGATTGCAGCGTTCTTCTCGCCTCTCACGAATCATTGGATTTCGATATGGTCTGTGAGCATTCTTCCTGCACTGTCGACACCCGTAACGCTCTGAGCGGCTATTCTTCGGACGGGAGAATCTATAAACTCTGAATCGTTTTCGCGTCCGGCCCGAAATTGAAAGCAAGTAGTTATTATTCAATGGTTTGTGGTGGGTCGAAATCGGAGCTGTGACGGTTGACATCGAGGGTGGCTTCGGATTTAATCCCCGCCTACGCCATTTGGGCGTATTTTTTCCTGAACCAGCCTGGCCAGCGAAAAAGGCCGGAGGATTTTCAGTTGAGGATGTATCAGCCGACGAAGTTCATGGCGAAGGAAAAGGCCGCCGGGGCTCAAAGGTGGGTGTTGATGGACGCGGAAGGGCAGACGCTCGGAAGGCTGGCCTCCAAAGTCGCAATCCTCCTTAGGGGAAAACATCGGCCCGAATGGAGTCCGCATGTTGATTGCGGCGATTTTGTCGTTATTGTCAACGCCGAGAAGGTGGTGATGACGGGCCTCAAAACCGAGCAGAAAAAATATTTCCGGCATTCGGGATATCCGGGCAACCTCAAAGAGGTGACGGCCGGAAGGATGCTTGAGATCCATCCCGAGAGGGTGATTCAACACGCGGTCAAGGGGATGCTTCCCAAAACGAAACTTGGCCGCGCGATGTTTAAAAAGCTGAAAGTATACGCGGGGGAGTCACATCCCCATGAGGCGCAATAGCCCGAGGTGATTTCCGCAACTTAGTCGAGGCGGACAGGAACCGGGCCGAAAGAGCCAGGGAGCTAAATTCAGACATGGCTACATCAGCAATAAAATATTACGCCACAGGAAAAAGGAAGACCTCTGTTGCCCGGGTATGGATAGAGCCGGGCGATGGCAGGATGCTTGTCAACAACAAACCTGTGGATGAATATTTTCTTCGAGACACCTCTCTCATGATCATCAAGCAGCCCTTTGAGCTCACGGGGACGTGGGGTCGGTTCGATGTGCGCGCTTCGGTCAAAGGCGGCGGCCTCTCGGGGCAAGCCGGCGCTGTCCGGCACGGAATTTCTAAAGCGCTGCTCGAAGTCGACCCCAGCTATCGCGTAACCCTGAAAAAAGCGGGCCTCATCACCCGGGACTCCCGAGTGAAGGAGCGCAAGAAATACGGGCTCAAGGGCGCCCGCAAGAGCTTCCAATTCTCCAAGCGTTAAAACCGTTTTAGAATCTGAACACTCAACTCCCGCCGAAAGCGGGGAGGAGGTGTTGTATGCACCGGATCGCCGTGGTGGGAGCCACGGGCTATACCGGCTTCGAGTTGCTGCGGCTGCTTGCGTCTCATGGCGGCGTGGAAGTCGGGGCCCTGACATCGGAAACTTATGCTGGGAAAGATGTGGGGGAGGTATTCCCCGCTTTGGCGAAAGTCGTGGCCGGCCGTTTGAGGAAGTTCGAACCGGCGGCCTGCGAGGGCGCGGAGGTGGTATTTTGCTGTCTTCCCCACCGCACGGCGATGAATACGGTTCCGGGGCTTCTGGACAAGGGGTTTCGGGTGGTGGATCTATCGGCCGATTTCAGGCTCCGCGATCACAGAATTTATGAGCAATGGTACAAGACCGGGCATATATGCCCGGAACGAATTCCCGAGGCCGTGTACGGAATTCCCGAAATTTACCGGGAGCAAATCCGGGGGACAAGGCTGGTGGCGAATCCAGGGTGCTACCCAACCGGGGCGATTTTAGCACTGGCGCCGCTGCTGCGCGCGGGGCTGATAGCTCCCGCATCGATCATCGTCGACGCGAAATCCGGGGTTTCAGGGGCGGGCCGGAAGGCCGCCCTCGATCTTCAGTTCAGCGAGGTCAACGAGCGGTTCAAGGCCTACGGAATCGCCACCCACCGGCACACGCCCGAAATCGAACAGGAGCTTTCGGCCGCCGCGGGCGGCGAGGTGCGCGTCTCGTTCACTCCACATCTGGTGCCGATGACTCGCGGAATTCTCTCGACGATCTACGCCGACGCCGCCGAAGGCGCCTCGGCCGGGGCTGCCCGGGAGGCTCTCGAGGAAGTCTACACGGACGAACCTTTTATCCGCTTCATGCCCGAGGGCGCGTTTCCGAACGTGAGTCAGGTGGCGGGCAGCAATTTTCTCGACATCGGACTCACCCTCGATGAGCGGATCGGGCGGTTCGTCGTCGTGACGGCAATCGATAATCTCGTCAAGGGGGCTTCCGGGGCCGCCGTTCAAAACATGAATATTCTTTTGGGTCTGAGCGAAACGCAGGGCCTTGAACATCCGGGGTATTGGGTATGAGCGACCAGAATTTCATCAAGGAAATCGGCGGCGGGGTTTGCGCCGCCCGGGGAGTCCGGGCTTCGGCCGCGACGGCGGGTATCAAGGAATCGGGCCGCCCCGACATGACTCTCATCGAGTTTGATCCACCGGCCGAGGCGGCGGGCGTCTACACGCGAAATCTCGTCTGTGCGGCGCCCGTGGTCTTGTGCAGGGAGCGGGTGGGTAAAGCGCCGCTACGCGCCTTTTTGGTGAACAGCGGCGTCGCCAACGCCTGTACCGGAGAGGCCGGCCTCGCGGCTGCACGCCGGGTTTGCGCCGCGTTGGCGGAGCGCCTCGGTTGCGGCGAGGGGGAGGTGGCGATGTCCTCGACGGGCCTCATCGGCGCGCATCTTCCGGTGGATTTGATGGAGGCGGCGCTGGGAGGCCTTGTGGAGGGCCTGTCCGAAGAGGGTGGAGGCCCCGCCGCCGAGGGGATCATGACGACGGACACGCGGCCCAAGGAGTTCGCCGTCTCGATCGACCTGCCGGGCGGGCAGGTGAGAATAGGCGGCATGTCCAAGGGGGCGGGCATGATCGCGCCCGACATGGCGACGATGCTGGCTTATGTCACGACCGACGCTGCTGTTTCGGCCGAGGCGCTCTCCCCGTTGTTGCGCGCCGCGGCCAATGAATCTTTCAACAATGTGACCATCGACGGGGACACCTCGACGAACGACACCGTGATCCTGGCGGCGACGGGAGCCTCGGGTGTCTCTGTCGAGGGCGAGGTAGCACTCGAACGCTTCGAGGCCGGTCTCAAGCGGGTGTGCAAGGAGTTGGCCCTCGCCATTGTCCGGGACGGGGAGGGTGTGACCAAGGTGGTTGAGAT
>JAVEPB010000069.1 GCA_030922375.1 bacterium
CTTCTTTCGGATTTCATCGCCGCCCAGCCCGGAAAGCGGCTTCGGCCCTTCGAGGCGCTTCACCTCCTGAACGCCCTGGCCACCGGCATCGAGCAGATTCACCACGCCCGCGAGTATCACGGCGACATCCACGACGGCAACATCCTCGTGACGCGCAGCGGGATCAACTTCAACGTCAAGCTAGTGGATTTTTACCAGTGGGGGCGGCCCGACCGCTCGAAGATCAGGGAGGACGTGATCGAACTCGTGCGCATCCTCTACGACGCCGTCGGCGGTCGGAAGCGCTATGCCGGCCAGCCGCCGATGATCAAGAATATCTGCCGCGGGCTGAGGCGCGACCTCATTTCCAAGAAATTTCCCACCGCCGGCCATCTCCGGGCGCACCTCGAGTCGTTCGGGTGGTAGGCGCGGAAGCCGAGAGACGGTTTTTTTTAACTTTTTAAAAGGGGAGTCTTCATGGCAGTCAAAGCAACTCGCAAGAGACAGTGGTTCACCGCGTTTCCGAAAGACTATCGCTGGTCGTTCATCACCTCGATAAACCTGATGCGGGTTCAGGGAGGCGCCGCCGACACCTCGGAGATTTTCGAGATTTGCCGGCGCCTCGAGGGCAAGGAGGGCAACGACGGGGCCTGGGTCCGCGAGTGGACGCGTATGGGCGACCGCGTTCGCGCCATGGGCCAGGCCGCCCAGCGGAAGGGGAACGCCTACACCGCGGCGGATTGCTACAACCGCGCCTGCAATTATTATCAGGCGGCCGACCGCTTCATGTTCCCCAAGAACAAGAAATCGAAGGCGCTCTACCGAAGGTCCATCGATTGTTTTCACCGCTACCTTCGGCTGACGGACAGCCCCCGCGCCGAGGTCGTCGAGATTCCCTTCGAGGGCAAGAAGAAGCTGCCCGCCTATTTCATCCACGCCCAGAACACGAAAAAAGCGAGGCCGCCCGTGGTGGTCCAGTACACCGGCTTCGACGGAACGAAAGAGGGCGGTTTCGCGCTGGCGACGCTGGCCCTCGTCCGCCGGGGGATGAGCGTCGTGCTCGCCGATACGCCCGGCGTGGGCGAGGCCATCCGCTTCCGGGGGATTTACCTGCGCCACGACTACGAGGTGGCCGGCACGGCCATCCTGGACTGGCTCGAGAAGCGAAAAGATGTGAACGCCCGTCGCGCCGCCATCTTCGCGTCGAGCCTCGGGGGATACTACGCCCCGCGCACGGCGGCTATGGAGCGGCGCTTCAAAGCCGCCGTCGCCTGGGGGGCGCAGTGGGACTATCACGCCATCTGGAAGCGGCGCATCGAGGCCGCCTACAAGATTGCGCTCCCCTCGCCGGGCTCCCACCTGGCCTGGAGTTTCAACACGAAATCGGCCGAGGAGGCGCTCGTGAAACTCGAGGGCTTCCGGCTCGACGGGGTGGCGCAGAAGATGAAATGCCCGTTCCTGCTCGTCCACGGCGACGACGACCAGCAGATTCCGCTGAGCGACGCGAAAAAGCTCTTCAACGCGGTGGGCTCTAAGGACAAGACGATGCGCGTCTATAGCGGCCCCGACGGCGGAGCCCAGCACTGCCACATGGACTACCTCCAGCCGGTGGTTTCCTATCTGGCCGACTGGACCGCCGAGAAGCTGGGGGCCTAGCGCACCCCCAGCGGGTTGGGTTTCTGACCCTCGGGAATCAGCGGGTCGTAGGTGAAGCCCCGCGTTTTCTCCTCGAACTCGGCGCGGACCGCCTTCATCAGCGCCTCGTCGGTGATCAGCTCGAGAGCCGAGGTGACCATCGCCCGCGCGGCGGTGATCATCCCCTTCTCGCCGATCTCCATGCCGTATTGCTGGGTGGCGAGCCAGCTGTGGCCGGGGGTGCCCGGCGCGTGGCAGGCGGTGTAGAGGTTGCCCAGCGGCGCGATCCAGCTCACGTTCCCCCGCTCGTTGCTGGGCCGGGTGTGCTCCATGTTGAGGGGGAGGACCTCCTCGGAGAGGGGCTCGTCGAAGCCGACGCTTCTGGCGAAGGCGCGTTCCTCGTCGGTGTAGCTTTGGGCGCCGACGGCCTCGAGATTCCGCTGGACGCATTCCGACATGGCCATGTTGGGCAGGGTTTCGTAGACGGCGGTGAGGAGGGTCTCCTTCATCTCGGTCCCCGAGGCGAGCGCGCCCGCCCGGGCGCAGTTCCTCACCCGCTCGCTCAGCTCCTTGACGATGGTGCGCTTCGGGGCGCGGACGTAGTACCAGACCCGCCCGTAGGAGGGCACGACGTTGGGGGCGACGCCGCCGTCCTTGATGACGTAGTGGATCCGCGCCGCCTCGATCATGTGCTCGCGCATCATGTTCACCCCGTAGTTCATGATCTCGATGCCGTCGAGGGCGCTCCGGCCGTTCCAGGGGTCGCGGGCGGAGTGGGCGCTTTCGCCGAAAAACTCGAAGGCCATCGAGTCCATGGCGTTCGTGCTGCCGCCCCGGGCGTAGTTACCCCAGTGGGGGTGCCAGGTGAGAACGGCGTCCAGGCCGTCGAAGGCCCCGTCGCGGGCCATGTAGACTTTTCCCTCCAGCGTCTCCTCTGCGGGGCAGCCGTAGACGACAATCTGCCCCGGGGTTCCGCTCTCCTTCAGCGCGCGGAGGGCGGCGATGCCCGCGTAGGCGCAGGCCGTCCCGAAGAGGTTGTGGCCGCAGCCGTGGCCCTGCTCGCTGTGCGAGGGGCCGCAGTGGGGCAGGGCGTCGTACTCGCCCAGAATGCCGATCGCCGGCCCGCCCTCGCCTCCCCGGGCGATGAAGGCGGTGTGCAGGTCGCCTACCCCGCGCTGGACCTCAAAGCCGTTTTGCTCGAGGAGGTCCTCGAGCAGCTCGGCCGACTTGAACTCCTCCAGCGCCACCTCGGCGAAGCGCCATATCTCGCGGGAGATATCCCTCGCCTCGCCGCGCTGTGATTCGATGTAGTCGAGCGCTTTTTGCTTGAGCGAATCCATGAACTTTTCCCCTTTAGAAAATGAAGAATAAGGAAGAGGCTAGGCCGCCGGGTCAACCCAGTTGAGTTCGATCAGGTTGCCGTCCGGGTCCTTGAAAAAAACAAGCTTGCGCTCGGGGACACGGGAGAGAATTTCGCACTCGAGCCGGACGCCCGCGGCCTTGAGATGGTCCACGGCGGCCTCCATGTCCTTCACCCAGAAGGTCAGGTAGCGGAAGCCGGCCGAGGTGTCCGCCAGCGGGTCCGCCGACGGCGGCTGAGTGGGCCACTCGAGGAGTTTGATGAGGATGTCGCCGAAGCGGAGGGCGTGGAGCTTGAGGTCGCCCGTGCCGAAGCCGGCCTGGGAGACGAAATCTCCCGGAATGTCGCGCACGGCCACCTCCTCGAGCCCGAGGACGCCGATATAAAAATCGCGCATGGCCCCGATGTCGCGCGTGGTGAGCCCGATGTCAACGCTGCCCTGGGTGGTTTCGAACATGGCGTATCTCCCTTAGCCGGCCTGATTCGGATGGAATGGATGTTCGGATTGTAGGGCGGCGGGCGGCTCCGCGCCAGCGCCCGGGGAGGGAGGCGGCGGGCCCCGGCGGCGGACCTGCCCGGAGGCGGCCTTGTCCTGAGGCGGCCCCGTGCCAGCGGCGGCACTTGTCCGGGGCGGACTTAGCCGATTGTCACCAGGAAGTAGATGATCATCAAAAACAGGCCGAGCATGGCCGCGCCGTCGAAATTCGAGAGCGTGTGGCTGTCCTCCATCAACTCGAACAGCACGAAAAACACGGGAAAGAGCTGAACCATGAGAAAGATGAGGGTGCCGTCGATGGGAACGCCGCTGAAACCCTCAGGGGCGAGGCCGAGCCACTGCACCGCCGAGATGACGATCAGGGTGAAGGGAAAGATGAGGAATTTCACCTGGGTGATCCCGCCGAAGGCGTTCGAGAGGGCGATCTCGTATTCCTTTTTGAGGTGGCTTTCGATGATGATGAAGATCTCGGCGATTCCGGCGAAGAAGGCGAGGACGAGGGCGGCGCGAACGGGCGAGAGGTGAACCTTGTGGAGCATCATCTCCGCGAATACCGCGACCATGTGGCCGCCGACGAAGGCGGCCAGCGTCCCGACGGCGAAGAGCGCGATCATGCGGCCGGCGGGCTCGTGGGTCCGATCCTCGGGGCGGTGCGATTCGGGCAGTTCGCTCTCGCTGTAGTGGGAGATCAGCGAGCCGAGATAGAGCACGAAGATGCAGAGCATGAGGACGCCGATGCCGGCCGTCTCCGCGCTCGTTATCACCTGTTTTGGCGGGTCGGCGAAGCGGCCCGTGATGAAGACGAATCCGAGGATGAGCGCGATCGTGCTCCCGACGATGAGGACTTCGCGGCCTATCTTGTAGATCGGTGCGGGAAGGGCGTATTCGCCGTCCCCCGTGGTTTTGGGAAGGAAAAACGAGTAGACCGAAAAGATCACCGCGTTGTTGTATATCGTCACGATGGCGATGAGCAGGGCGGCGATCGGATCGACGATGACGACGAAAACGATCACGACGACCTCGGGGAGGGTCGAAATGATCTCGCCGATGGTTCCGCTTACGAAATGGTTCCAGTTGTTCCGGGAGGAGAGAATCTCCGAGGCGTGAATGAGCGATTCGCTGGCGGCGTTGATCCAGGCGATGCCGCCGGCGAGGGCGAGCAGGCCGACCGTCCAGGGGTAGGCGCTGGCCGTCGCATCAGGAATGAAAAGGGACACCGCCCCGATAGCCGCGCCCAGAACGAGAGACCATATCCAGAAAGGAATACGCTTCATCGAACCGGCCTCCCGTAGCCGGGCGGAGAAATGTGGAGCCGGCGGGCGGTTATAGGTGTGCGCACCGGATTATGACCAATCGCCGCTAATTTGAATAGTGGATAATCCAGTTCGCCGGGGCTTTCCTTTCCGGCGCCTTGATCGTTTCCGGGAAACCCCGGCGCCGTGGTACAAGTCAGATACCGGATTCAAGCCGATTCGATATGAAATGGAGAAACCGCCCGGCTGCCCGCTTCTCCCGTGGCCGGCGCATGAAGCGGGCCATCGAGGCGCCCCGGGCGGGCGGTTATTTCGCTTTTCTCATACAGGAGGCCGGAGCCATGAAATTCGGGTTGGCCATTTTCCCCACGGCGGACACCCTTCCCCCGGCCGATCTGGGCCGTGAGGCTGAGGCGCGCGGATTCGAGTCGATTCTCTTTCCGGAGCACACCCATATCCCCGCCGCGCGGACGACGCCCTGGCCCGGCGGCGCCGATCTCCCCCACGAATACCCGCGCAACCTGGACCCGTTCGTGGCGATGGCCGCCGCGGCCACGGCCACGAAGAGCCTGAAGGTGGGAACCGGCATCTGCCTCGTCATCCAGCGCGACCCCATCGTCATGGCCAAGGAGGTGGCCAGCGTGGACTTTATCTCGGGCGGGCGCGTGCTCTTCGGGGTCGGCGGGGGGTGGAACGTCGAGGAGATGGCGAACCACGGCACCGAGTTCAAGGGCCGCTGGAAGGTGATGCGCGAGCGCATCGAGGCGATGAAGGAAATCTGGACCCGGGAGGAGGCCACCTATCACGGCGAGCATGTGAACTTCGACGCGATTTGGTGCTGGCCCAAGCCGGCGGCGAAGCCCCACCCGCCGGTGCTCGTCGGAGGCCACGGCCCGCGCACCCTCCAGCGGGTGGTGCGCTACGGGGACGAGTGGATGCCCCTGCGCCGGGGGGACGCCTCGTATGCCGGCGACATCAAAAAGCTGAACGATATGGCGGGAGAGGCCGGGCGCGATCCGATACCGGCGACCCTGTTTTTCGCGCCGCCCGATCCGGCGGGTCTTGAGAGATACCGGGAAGAAGGGTTTCACCGAATGATCTTCTACCTTCCGGCGCTGGGCGCGGATAAGCTTTTGCCCAAGATGGACGCGCTGGCGGAGCTGGTCCGGAATTTCAACTAACGAAATCATCTAAAAGGACGGAAGCCGAAAAATGAACCCAGAGCCGATGGGAGAGGGCGCCCTCGCGGGGCTGCTCGTCATCGAGGTCTGCCAGAATTTGGCGGGGCCATACTGCGCAACGGTGCTGGCCGACATGGGCGCGGACGTGATCAAGGTCGAGCCGCCCGGCGGCGATCATTCGCGCAAAATCGGCCGGCACTTCGCCGGAGAGGAGAGCTACGCCTTCATGACCCTCAACCGGAGCAAGCGCGGAATCGTACTCGACCTGAAGACCGAGGCGGGAAAGGGTGTGTTCGAGGAGTTGGCGGCCGGGGCGGACGCGATCGTCGAAAACGTCCGGCCCGGTGCGATGGAGCGCATGGGTCTCGGCTACGAGGATTTGAAGAAGATTAGGCCCGATATCATCTACGCCACGATTTCGGGTTTTGGCCGAACCGGACCCTACGCCGATCAGGGCGGCTACGATCTGATCTCGCAGGGCTTCTCCAGCCTGATGAGCTTTACGGGCGAGCCGGGCCGGGACCCGGTGAAAATCCCGGTTCCCCTCTGCGACCTGAACGCCGGGATGTATTCGGCGATCTCGATCCTCTCGGCGGTCTTTCACCGCCACCGCACCGGGAAGGGCCAGTGGATCGATACCTCGCTCACCGACGCGGGATTGGGCTACACCGTCTGGCAGGCGTCGCAGTTCTTCCCCTCGGGCGAGCCGCCCGTGCCCAAGGGGACGAAGCACGAAATATCGGCCCCCTACCAGGCGTTTCGGTGTGCCGACGGCTACGTCATCATCGGCGGAACGAGCCAGCTCAACTGGGAGCGCATGTGCCGGGCCATCGGCCGCGCTGATCTTCTCGAGCGGCCCGAATACGCCACCCCGAGGGACCGGGGGAACAACGAGGACGCCCTCGCCCTCGAGCTCGAGGAGGCCCTGATGAAAGGGGGCCGCGACGATTGGCTCGAGCGCCTCCGGGCGGTCAAGGTGCCCTGCGGGCCCATCCACGACATGGCCGAGGCTTTCGATCATCCTCAGATCCAGGCGCGGGAGATGGCCGTCGAGGTCGATCACCCGGTGGCCGGGCCGATGCGAATCCTCGCCCTTCCGCAGAAGATGTCCGAGACGCCCGTGAGGGTGAGCAGGCCCGCCCCCCTCCTCGGGCAGCACACCGACGAGGTTTTGCGCGAGCTTGGGAAAAACGAAGAAGATATCCGGGCGCTGCGCAAGTCGGGGGGTGTTGGTTGAGGTGGGCGCCTTTGGCTGAGCCGGGCCGGCGGCGAATCCGGTTACCCGGGCAGACACAACAAGACCCCCCGGCCTTGAGAGGGCCGGGGGGTCTTGCGATTCGTTGCGGTTGGTGAAAACGGGCTACATCTTCTTCTTTTTCTTGGCCCGGAAGGTCTTGTGGCACCCGCCACAGTTTTTACCGATGTTCTTGACGCCTTTGGAGACCATGGCCTTGCTTCCGCTCTTGGAGTGGACCTGGGAGAAAACGGCCGCGCTGACGGCCAGGAACTCGGCCTTCTGCTTAAAGCCGCCCTTGTCCGTCCATACGTTCGGCTTGGAGCGGGATTTCCCGCCTTTATTCTTGAACGTCTTGGCGATTTTTCCGGCCAGCTTATAGAGCTTGCCCGCGGCCTTGCCCGCCGCCTTGTTGTCGCCGGCTTTCGCCGCTTTCTTGACCGCTCCCCAGGTCTTACCGATGGATTTCATCAGTCCCTTGCGGGCGGCTACGTCTTCGTTCTCGAAGATGCCGGGTCCCGTGCAGCCGGCGGCGAAAACCCCGGCCAGAAGCAGAAGCGCGCCTCTTTTCCAAAAAATTGAGTTCCGCATGAGCAAACGTCTCCTTTCTTTTGAATGACTACCCAGAGCCAGAAAAAAGCGGCATGGGCGGATGCTTTCATCCGGAACCTTGCGCTTTCATTCAGATAAACTCGTCTGAAATAGTAGACTGGAGGAATCATATCATAAATAAGCGCCGAAATTGACGGTTTTATCCCCCCCCCGGAGGGGGAAAGCCGTTATTTCGAGAGGATATTTGCGCCACCCCCGGGGACGCTCCGGTGGGGAAAATGCGGGAACTCCCCCGGGCCATCACCCCGAGGGGCGTTAAATTCCAGGGCTAGTAGAGCTCGTCGCGGTAGACCCGCTCGGTCAGGGCGTCTTCTTCGGCGAGGTTCTTGCCCGGCACCTGATCCACGACGATCCGGCCCAGGGTGGGAAACGCGCTCCGCTCGATTTTGGTTTCCTCGTCCCAGAGCCTTGAGCGGATGATGGATTTTCCGCAATGAAAAAATGCCTCCTTCACCTCGATCAACAGCCCCGACTCGGGCGGTTTGCCTCTCTCCGAGAGCGGCTCGAGGAGGACCGGGTCGGTGGTGATCCGCGCGTCGCCGTTGACCCTGAGCGTCTCCTCCACCCCCGGCACGAAAAAAATCAGGCCGACCCCCGGGTTGTCCATGATGTTCATCATCGAGTCCACCCGCCGGTTCCCCCGCCGGTCGGGCAGGAGAAGGGTGGTGTCGTCCACCACCCGGACGAAGCCGGGCGGGTCTCCCTTGGGGGAGGCGTCGGCGCCCCCCTCGCCCCAGGAGGCCATCACCAGGAACGGCGATAGCGAGATGAAATGGCGGCAGTGCGCGTCGAGGCGGGAGAGCTGTCTCTGCACCGTCCGGGGGACGGGTTCGCCGTAGTAGGCCCGGAGGTCGTCTTTGTTTTGAATTTTCTCGCCGGGCATCGGTGCCCCTCCTTTCGCGGTGGATGCGGTTCGTGGGATTGATTGAGTGTTAGTCCGGCGCCCCCGCTTTTTGACACCAGAACTGGTACATATTCAAAAATGTATTTGGAAACTCTTCTTCAAAACGCTCTCAGTTGTCCAGGTTTGTCATGGTCTCATCATCCGGGAAGCGCTCGGCATACCCTTCCCTGTGTTCCGGCTGGTAGAATTCGAAATCGACGAACCTCAAGCCACGCGAGCCGATCAACTCCCTGACCTGCCCTAGCGACATATCATGCTCCTGCACATGAAAGAGAAGATCCCGGCAGGAGCTGAGCGAGTAAAAATCGGCAAGGTGCTTTAGGCTGAATCTGTCCCCGGGGCTCATCAGCACCTCGTTCCTGAAGGCACGAATGTCCTCATGCCTGGGCCTGAGCCCGGAGTTTTCGATATATTCGCGGGCCTTGATGATTTTCCGCCGGGCAATGGCGCTGTAGAGTCCAAGCCTCATCATCCCGCCGGGAAGGAGTAATTCTTCCAGCACGGCCAGACCGCGCGCGGGTTCTTTCATATGGTGGAGCACCCCCACGCATTCGATGACATGGAACCGCTCATCGAGGGATGACAATTCCAATATATCGCCCTGTACGAATTCGACATTATCGACTTCAAGTTTTTGCGCCATGCGGATTGCATAGGCCAGGCTCGTTCGGCTCAGATCGACGGCCAGCACCTCGCTTCGGACGGCAGTGGCCGTGGATATCGGCTGATGTCCCGTGCCGCAGCCCGCTACGAGAATCTTGATCGGCTCATTAAACATCGAAGGCGGCGAGAAGCGGCGCGCTACCTGCTTGATATATCCGCTAAAATTCATCTTTCTAGTGTTAGCGTGGAAAATCCAGCGCGGAAAAGGGTTTTCCTCGTATTGCTCCCGAACAGCCCCGGAAGTGGCGTCCTCAACCTTGGAAATACTCCTGACCTCATTTTTAATCGCCTCTTCCTCGTAGCGCACAAAAAAAGTCGTATCCAGCACTTTCTGAAACAACTGGGACCAGCTTGCTCCCGGCAAGTCCCTGATAGCGTGGGCCGTGGGAAGATTGAACAGCGGCTCATACATGGCCAGCATAAGCAACTTCACCTCGAGCGCGGCCCCGGAGAGGGCGCCATCACCGAAAGCGCCTTCAATTTCGGCGCGAAGCTCCTCGATTTTCCGTTCTTCGTCCGGACCGACGGAAAAAACGTATTCATTGATAAACGCCTGAATGGACAACGCCGCGGCTAGCCTCGCGCCCTCCGGCGGAATTTGTGGCTCGCCCCGGCCCGCCTCCAGAAGCGCGGCCCGGAGTTTCGTCAAAACGATCTCAAATTCCGCGTTCATGTTCCTCGCATTTTCCAGATACATTATGAGCAGCTCGTCCGCCCCCATGCGCTGCGCCAGCTCCGAGAGCCGCTCGGGCGGAATATGCGCCGCGTCGGCGATGCCGTATTTAAGAAGCAGTTGAGCGGCCGCCGGAAACGCAATGTCACGCACATCCATGCTTTCCGACTCAAAACAAAATTTCAGATCCGCCTCGAGCTCGGGAAAATAATCTTTTAGATTGGCGCAAAGCCGCAGCGCCGCCGAAAAACCCTTCTGGGTACTCGTGAGATCGGGATTGACGCTCAGGGATTTTCGAAAACACTCAAGCGCATCTTCCAGCCGGCCTTCCTGGTGGGTCAAGAAGAATCCCAGATAGGCGTTCGCCCTGTCGTGGCCGGGACTAATTTCGATCGCTCTTTCGAATGCGGCCTGCGCCTCATCTCTTCTTCCCTCACCGTCAAGCACGATGCCTACGCTGTAATGGGCGTTCGCGAAATCGGGCTGAAGGCGGACCGACTCTCTGTAGCTTGCGAGCGCCGCTTCCAATTTCCCCTGATCCCTTAAGGAGTTGCCAAGATTCATGTGTGCATTTACGTAGCCGGGATCTATTTCCAGCGCCTTTCGAAAATATTTCTCCGATGTATTCGGGTCCCCCCACTCGAAATAAGCAGCGCCCAGGTTGCTGTTATATTCAGAGGAGCCCGGATTCAGCGCGACGGCCTTACCCCATAAAACAATGGCCCGCTCGAAGTCTTTTCTGATAAACGAGATATTGGCGCTGATATTGAGGGCATTCGTATCGGATGGGTTCAATTTCAGGATATGCGCGTAGATTGTCTCTGCCTTGTCGTATTCGCCAGCTTGATAAAGTTGATTCGCCTGGTCGGTCTGCGCCGCCGGGTTGGCCGGGAGCCGCTTGCCCACTCCCTTGCCGGATCGACGTTTTCCTTTGTTTTTTTTATTTTTTTTTGGTTTCCGGGCCATTCCCTTCTAAATCCTCATGCGCTGATAGACCTGTGCACTGCAAATTAGTCCCCAGCCTACCACAGCCGTGCCGGTCCCCGGCCGCCCTGGCGTCTTTCTCCGCCGGGCGCGGGCGGGTAGGATGGGGCCACCGAATTTCATGAATCGATTCCGAAAAACTGCGCATGGAGGTGTCTGATGACGATAGTGGGACAAGGCGTCATATCGAGGCGAGCGGGCGAGCCCGCCCTCATGGAGGATATTCTCCTGGAGCCGCCGGGGCCCGGCGAGGTTTTGGTGCGGATACAGGGGAGCGGAGTCTGCCACACCGACCTTCACTACAAGCTGGGAAAGATAGGCGACGAGTTCCCCTACCTGCTCGGCCACGAGGCGGCGGGCATCATCGAGGAAGTCGGCGAGGGGGTGACCACGGTGAAAGAGGGCGACTACGTTGTCCTCGCCTGGCGCGCCCCCTGCGGGCATTGCCGCTTCTGCGCGGCGGGCCGGCCTCACCTCTGCGCCGCGAGCCTGAACGCCGAGCCCCGGATGCGCACGAAAAAAGACGGCCTCCTGCTCAGCCCCTCGCTCGGGATCGGCGCCTTCAGCACCCACACCGTCGTCTCCGCCGGGCAGGCCGTACCCATCCCGACCGAGTGTCCGCCCGAGCAGGCCTGTCTGATCGGCTGCGGGGTGATGACCGGGGTGGGCGCGGCGCTCTATACGGCGGGGGTGAGCCCGGGCAGCTCGGTCGCGGTATTCGGCTGCGGGGGCGTAGGGTGCAGCGTCATCCAGGGCGCCAAGCTCGCCCGCGCCGGGCGGATCATCGCCGTCGATATCGCCGAGAACAAGCTCGACTGGGCGCGCGAGTTCGGCGCCACCGACACCGTGAACGCCTCGAAAGGGGACCCGGTCGAGCAAATTAAAGAGATGACCGGGGGCAACGGCGTGAATTTTGTATTCGAGGCCGTGGGGACGCCCGGCACCCTGCTCCAGTCCCTCTGGTCGCGCGATCTGGCGGGGACCGCCGTTTTAATCGGGGTGCCCGACCCCCAGATGGTGATGGAGCTTCCCGTCCAGCGGTTCTTCGGCCTGGGCGGCTCGCTCCGGGTGAGCTGGTACGGCGACTGCCTGCCCTCGCGGGATTTCCCGCTGCTGGCGGAGTGGTACAAATCGGGCGAGCTCGACCTCGACCGGATGGTCACCCGCACCATCGGGCTTGAGGATACCGAGGCGGCGTTCGAGGCCATGGAGCGGGGCGAGACCCTGAGATCGGTGATCCGGCTGTAGGGGGGGCTGCCGGCACACCAAAACCCCCCGCCAAAGCGCCCCGGACGGGCCGAATTCAGGGCTTGCGCTCTCCGGTGAACCCTGCTAGGGTCCCGCCCGACCTGTCCGCAAGGCGCGGGCGAAAGGTCGTTTAATGGATGTGCCGATCGATAGAAGTTCCTTCCTTGCAAGAAGCTCCTTCCATCAGCATCTCTACACCGAATCTCCATTCAAGGGGAAAAGCATGGCAACAGGCACCGTGAAGTGGTTCAACGACGCAAAAGGGTATGGGTTCATCAGCCGGGAGGACGGGGACGATGTTTTCGTTCATTTCTCGGCCATCGGGGGCGATGGCTTCAAGACCCTCGAGGAAGGCGATGCGGTCAACTTCGACGTCGTCAACGGACCGAAGGGGCTCCAGGCGGAGAAGGTGGCGAAAGTCGCCTAAATTCCACTAGAAGCGTCACCAGATCGGCGGCCGGCGACGGCCGCCGATTTTTTTTGTGACTGGGTTTTGGCCTACACCATCGCCGCCTGTGCGGTGAGCATGCCGAGGAGGGGGGCGATGTTGGGCTGATCCTCTATGACTTCGAGGGCGGCGAGGGCTTCGGCCACCCGGGCGGGGTCGAGGGAGCGGGCGGCGCAGCCGGCGCACTCGGTGAACTTGGCCCGGCGCTCCTCGTTGGTGAGCGGCCACTCGGGCGAGCCCTTCACCCGCTCGTGGGTCACGTCGGCGGCGCGGCCGTCCTTGAGCCTGGCGGCGACGCGCGAGAGGCGGAAGGGGGCGTCCGAGTCGGGCACACCCTCCCCGCCCTCCCAGATGTGAACGCGGGTCCGCTCGGCGAGGGTTTTCACCACATCCCCCGCGACCACCCTTTGCGGCTCGAAGGAGGCGATCCCCGGCGGGCCGTGGAGCAGAGTGTGGGCCGAGGTCCACTGGGCGCTGAACTGGGCGTCCACCTGGGGGTTTTGCCGGATTTCAAAGGGCTGGCCCACCATCGAGTAGGAGTACCGCGTCACCCAGACGTCCACCGAGTCGATATCCTCGGCCGTGAACGCGCCGAGCCCCTCTCTCACTTCCTCGGCCGCGCTGATGACGCCGTGGTTCGAGCGGCAGCAGGGGTAGGGTTTCACCGAGATTCGGCTCATCTCCCAGCGCTCGCCGAGACCCCCGGTCAAGGCCTCCGGGTCGCCCCGGCCACCGCCGAAGAGCTCGAAAATCCCGTCCGCCCCCTCGGCGAGCCGCCTGGGGCCCGTCGCTCCGATTTCGGCCAGGGCGGCCGCCTGGACGCCCGCCTGGGCGCTGAAGGCGGGCTGGAGCCGCTTGGCGAGGGTGGCATCGAGCAGGGCCTGGCGGTTGCCGTGGGTCTGGGCGTAGCCGAGGCCGGCGGCGTCGAGGACCCTCGCCTCGCCGAGGCCCATGATCTTCGCCGCGCCGGCGGCGGCGCCGATCGCCCCGAAAACCGTTGTGGGCAGCCAGCCCGGGTGGATGTGGTCGCGAACGCTGTTGCCGAGGCGAATGGTCACCTCGGCCGCCCCGGCGAGGGCGGCGATGAATTCTTTTCCCGAAACAGGCCGCCCCACACCCTCCGCGGCGGCGAGCATCGCCGGGAGGAGGGTGACGAAGACGTGAATCGCCGTGGGGTCGTGGGTGTCGTCGTAGTCGTTCGAGTGGATCATCGCGGCGTTGAGCAGGGCCGCGGCCGGGGCCGGGAGGCGGTTGCCCCAGACCAGGACGGTGGCCTCGGGCGCGCCGCCCCATCTGAGGTGGCGCTCGACGAGCTCGGTGTTGAGCGGGGCCGAGGAGCCCGCGAGGGCGCAGCCGAGGGTGTCGATGATGAAGGTGCGGGTGGCCTCGGCCGCCTCGGCGGGAAGGTCACCGAAGCGAAGGCCCGCGTACCAGGCGAGGAGTTTTTCGGACGGGTCCATGGCGCATCCCTCCTGAAGATTCCGGGTGGGGCCTGAAGGTTCCGGACGGGAAAAGGATGTCACCTGAAAGCCCCCGGCGCAACAGGTGGGCGCCCCGCCGAGCCGAGAAGGTGAGGCGCCCAGTGCCATCGTCGGGTCTCGGTTCAATGTTCGCGCGCGGGCCGCTAGCGTCCCCCCGGCCGGGTTGAAAACGGCATGCTCACGACGATGGCGGTCTCCCCGGTCGCCGCCTCGCCATTTTCGAATCGCATTTCGGACCTCAGCCGCCGAGCGCCGGAACGGCCAGAACGGAGCCGCCCATCCCGTCGGCCAATATTGAAATAAATCCACACTGAATTAAAGTTGACAAAATGCAACGAAACCATAAATTTTATTCATTCCCATAGGCAAAAGATGCAATGCGACTCGATCCGTAGCCGTGCTCTGGAGGAGCGTCTGTGCGCCGGTTCGCGGGGAGACGTTCGCACGAGGAGACGGACATGTCATTCGGCCCGGAAAGGTAATCTTTGTTGTGCAGGTGATTTTGACATCAACCAAGGGGAGGGCTGAGATGAAGAATGTTTCAAAGAAGTTTGTTCCGTTTCTTTTGGCCACGATTGTCGGGGCCTTTTTCGTGTTGTCCGGCCATACGGCTGGCGCCGCGGAGAAAAAAGCAAAATACGTCGGTTCCGGGACGTGCGGCACCTGCCACCTTGTCCAGCACAACGACTGGGTCGTCTCGGGACACCCTTATAAGCTTCGCAAGGCCGAGGACGCCATGAAGGCCGGCCTTCCCCTGCCCGAGGGCTGGACCTGGAACGAGATCAGCTATGTCATCGGGGGCCGCAACTGGAAAACCCGCTACGTCGACAAGAAGGGCTTCATCATCACGATGACCGGGCCCGACAAGAGCAAGCCCGGGAAAAACCAGTTCAACCTCGAAACCGGGACCTGGTCCAACTACCACGCCGGCGAGAAGAACAAGCCATATAACTGCGGCCGCTGCCACACGACAGGTTATTCCAAGAAAGGCCATCAGGACGGCCTGCCTGGGATGATCGGCACCTGGGCCGAGCCGGGCATCGGATGCGAGGCCTGCCATGGCCCCGGCGGCGATCACGTGGCCAAGGGCGGCGACAAGAAGTTGATCAAGATCGACAACGACAAGAGCATGTGCGGGCAGTGCCACATCCGCGGTAAGTCGAACACGATTCCCGCGAAAGGCGGCTTCATCCGCCACCACGAGCAGTACAACGAGCTCCTGGCCTCAAAGCACGCCATCTTCAACTGCACCACCTGTCACAAGCCGCACAAGCACTCGAAGTTCGTGGATGCCATGAAGATTCAATGCGGGAGTTGCCACGCCAAGCAAATGGCGAGTTACGCAGGAAGCTCAATGTAGCTGCGGGGCGTCAAGTGCATCGATTGCCACATGCCCGAAGCCACCAAGTCGGCCATCAAGAAGGCGAAGTACCAGGGTGATGTGAAAACCCATCTATTCAAGATCAATCTGGATCCCAAGGCTAAGATGTTCAAGAAGGTGGGCAAGAAGACATTTGCCAGCGGCTACCTTACGGTGGAGTACGCTTGCCTCACCTGCCACGGCGAAAAGGATCGCGCCTGGGCAATTTCCACCGGCAAGGGGGTTCACACGTACGGCAAGAAGTAAAAAGCTTCTCGCGCGGGAACGTCCGCGCAAACGGGAAAGACAAAGGGGCGGGATCCTAAAGGGTTCCGCCCCTTTTTTATTGTCCGTTCGGTTCCGGGAAGGGCGGCCGGAGGTTGTCGCCGTGGAAATGATCCGGCTTTTTTCCGGGTGTGCAGGAAAATTTCCGGCTGGGCCGGGATTTTCGGGCGGACCTCTCGGCCGTTATTTGGTCCGGTCTTCGGGGGAGGCCAGCTCCTCAGAGGGCGCTCTGAGTGAAAGGGTGTTTTTAACATCGCGAAGGGACTTTCCGGCGCGCTCGATGAGGCCCATGGCGTAGGGAACGTTGTGTATCCCGCCGCTCTGATCCAAGGCCACGGTCTCGAGGGATTTCCTCGCTTCGGCGAGTTTTGCGCTCACCCGCCGGTGGAGGCTGATACGCTCGGCAGGATTCAGCGAGGTCATCAGGGAAATCTGCTTGAGTTGGGAGTCGAGCTTATTGAGCTTCGCCTCGGCGGCACCGCGGCCTTTCGCGACCTGCTTTTTCCATGAATCCAAAATGTTCAGGTAGATGGGCTTGTGGCACATCTTGCAGCTGTCCCGCAGATCCGCTTCTTTGTGCCCCCCGGCGATTTTCATATGGCACGCCTTGCAGGGGAGAGCGGCCATGGAGCCCTTCGTGGGTTTCTCCTCCCCCAGGCTCTGTCCCTTCCGGACGGCCGTCTGGTTACTGTGGCAGCCAATGCAGGGCATCTTCGGTACTTTCTTGAGCACATTGTGGTGGCAGTCGAGACACTTCTCGCGGCTGATCTTGACGGAGACCTTCTTGTGGGACTCAAAATCGTGGCAGTTCGCGCAGCCGATTTTCATGGTTTCGGCGTGCCTGCGGTGGGGAATTCGGATGTCTTTCCAGCTGACCATTTCGGGGATTTTTACTCCCACCCGGCTATGACACAAAGAAGAGCAAAAAGAGCCTGAAATCAATGAGTTAGGTCCGACAGCCGGCGGAGAGAAGGAGAGAATTTCACCGATCTTGTCCACCCGAGCGCTGGCCTCCTGAAGGAGCCTGGCGGCGTAGTAGATATTGTGAACGGGATTTCCCTCGTTGAGCATCTTGAAGTTGTGGAGGACGTCCTTGAACAGCTCCTGGGCGCGGTATCGGTTGGGGTTTTCGCCGTTTTTCTTGAGCGCTTCCCTCGCGGATTCGACCCTGGGCCGGAACTCCTCGATCGCCTTGTGGATGGTTTTCTTCCAGTCCGCCATCATGCCCTTGTAATTATCGGGATGGCAGTTCAGGCAGGCCTTTTCGGTGGCTTGAAACAACGTTGTATCGCCGGAAGCCATGGTCGGCTTCGTGTGGCAGGCGATGCAGTTCACATGGGCGAGGAGCATCGGGCTAGGCGTGTCGGGCACCCCGATTCCTCCGGTACCCAGATAGATGAGTTGTTGAATATCATGCTCTGCCTGATGGCACCCCTGACAGTTGACCTGATTGGGCGCGACCATGTTGACCTTCTCGATTTTATGTTCGATGGGCTTGTGGCAGCGGGTGCATTCTATGTTTTTGCCGGAGACATGCTGGTCGTGCAGCCAGGAAGTATCCTTGAAGCGTTCCAAATGTTCCGGTTTGTTGTGGCAGTCGAAGCAGCGCTCTTTGAGAGCCTCCCCATTGCCCTGAATCGTGTTGATATGGCAGCTCTGGCAGGTCACCGATTTATTGGACACGAAATCCTTGTGGTGGAAAGTCTTATCACCGATTTTTATATATTTGTCCGGCGGGGAGTGGCATTTGTCGCAGCCGGCGAGAGGCTGGAGATGGCGCGCATCCCGGACGCCCTTGTTGAAATGACACAGAAAGCAGGTCGTTTCGGTGACGGTCATGTGCGAGCCGACAACGATCTGGCTGTGGCAGGAGGTGCAGCGGAGCTCTTTGCCCGCTCGCCGCTTGTTCAGGTGTTCTTTGTGGTTGAATTTTATGAATCCCTTGTAAAGGACTGTGTAATCGAGCAAATTGGTGGCGTGGCAGTTCGAGCGCAGGCAGCTTGCGTCCTCGATTTCGGCGAAGGGCTTGGAGCTGTAAGTGCGCGTGACGAACTTCGCCACCTGGGACATGGCCTGGAATTTCACCCACATTGTGTCTCGAAGGCCGGGAGGGTAATGGCAATCGACGCAGGGGACGAAGTTGTGACTCGAGGTTTTCCATGCCTTGTAGTAGGGCTCCATGATGTGGCAGGAGCGGCAGAACTGGGGGCTGGTGCTGTATTGGTAGGTGCCTCCCAGCCCCGTCAGAAGGAGGACTCCCACGAGCAAAAGTGTGGCACGAAGAGTGATAAATTTCCGGATGCCTACTTTTTCCTTGTCGGGTTTTTCCTGTTGTTCGCTCGGATCCATATTTGAGATATTGCCTTCACGCATTAAAGAAAACCGAAAAAGAGAGTCGCCCTGAGGCGAAAACCATTGTTTCTATTGGCTCATCAAGAATTCCGCGCTCTCGCATCAAGGTTAATATACTGCTTTGTTCTTCATCTGCCCTTAAAAATAATGATAAATAGATAAAAAATTCCCCTTAACTTTTTTTATCTTTCCACACTCTTCAACATTTGGCAATTGAGAAGCCTTCCCTGGTTGAAGCCGGTCCTTTTCCCCCGCATCTCGATCAGGGTTCCCGGTCATGGCAGATTGGGGATGAATGCGGCCTAATATAGCTAATAAAGCCAATGAGGTGCTCGGGCGGGTCGAAAGTTCCGCCTGGCGTATATCTTTTCCGGCGAGAAGAGATTCATTCCCTTTTGTTTCAGGCATACCCGAACTCCGCGCCCCCCAACCGCTTCGGGTGCAGGGCATAAATTCTTAACGGCTGCCGGATAAAGTCCAGACCGTTTGAAATTGGCGGGGAGGACCAGGGTATTCTTCACCTATTAAGAATCAAATATAGACCTTCCCGAGAAAAATATAAAATCACATTTTTCCTCTCGAAATCTCCTTAGGGATTTCGGGAGCGGGCAAGTCAACATTTTCTCGCTTTTCTCCTGTTTTCAATCTATATTCAAACTGTTTGGTTCCTCCCACGGATGGTTTTCCCTCGATACCTCGAGAGGCCTGCATACCGTACGGAGGATGTCGAACTTGCCTAGAGAGTCCTTTCCAGTTGTACGCTTTCTCATAACCGGTGTCTTTCTCGTGGTTGTTTTTATCCTCCACGCACTTCCGTCGTTTGCCGCAAACCCCTCCAACGCCGCTTGCATGGGATGTCACGGCCGGCATGGGTTTAAAATGCCGGGTCAAAA
>JAVEPB010000070.1 GCA_030922375.1 bacterium
TGCAACCGGGACTCGCTATTCTATTCCCAAGGACATTGTTCCTGGACTCCCATAGGAAGTGGTGTAACTATCTAGAGCATGTCAGATGGGAGACCCTAAGTGCACCGCGATTATCTTGGCGACTCATACGACGCCGTAAAACGAATGTGGCAACAGATCTTCGAGGAATGGGCACCCCTTTACGCCGATCCCCAATTTGTCCCAGTTGATCTATGGGAAGACTTCACCCGAATGACACGAATTCCTGTCATGACGGAGGACTTGCCCTCTAGGTTTTCCCTGTTTAATGACCCCCATACCGGAATTAGACTGCCTAGACAAACCAATCAGAAAGAAGGACTTTCTCACGTCACGATCGAAACAATACTCAGGCAGCTGCGTATCGAAGGCACTCAGTGCGTGATCACGTTTGACCAGAGTCACTACAGGTTGAGTGGTTTTCCGATTGACAAGCAGCATCGAGTCAAAATGCGCGAACTCTCTAAGGGTGGTTTTTTCTCCTTCTACTATGTGTCACACGCACCATTTCTTTTCGCCTTTCCGAGTGCCGATTTGATGGAGGAAGCTCGAGCCCTGCTCACACACGCAGGGATACCGAACGGGCGATTTCGGGACTTATAACGATCTACGCATGGAAAATTCCCAATTCGCGTTGTACACGGTCAAGTCTAAAATTCTTGATTAGTTTTGATACTTATCATTTTTCAAAACTTTGAAACTTTTTTATTGCGGAAATGTGAGGAAATCTTGTGGAGGTTTTGCCCCTCCTTTTGAACGGGGAATCCTGTAATTCTACTAATTTTTTGTTTTCATTCTGCTCGCCATGTGCTCGCCAAGCAAAAAAAAGCTTGCGGCTGATCACCGCAAGCTTTTGATTTTTCTGGTGGAGCTGAGGGGGATCGAACCCCTGACCTCATGACTGCCAGTCATGCGCTCTCCCAGCTGAGCTACAGCCCCACAGGAGAATTATTCGAATTTAGGCCGGGCCGCCCAAGGGCGCCCAGACCGCGGAAAATGTAGTCGATCCCCCCCGGAGAGTCAACGGAATCGAACCTTGGCTGCCCTTCCGGCCATCAGGCGGAAACCCCCTCCTCCGCATAGGCCCGCACCTGGTCCATGAGAGCGGTAAAGTCGGCGCTTCCCGTGGCGTCCTCGGTGAGGATTTCCATATCACCGGGACCGGAGGCCCCGAGCCCCAATTCCACGGCCCGGCCGATTTGCCGGTGAGACCAGACCGGAAATTCCCGCAATAGTTCCGATCCCATCGACCGGATAACCGAGGCGCCCACCACATCGACGGCCACCCGATCATCGCTCGCGATGATGACATTGGGCTCGCGCAACTCACCGGTATAGGGCCCCCCCGCAATCCAGCATTGCGTTCCGTCAATCACCACGAGACTCGGGGTATAAAGAAGGTTTGTCTCCATGATCATTTCGGCCATCTGGGGCACAAAATGCGCCCGGACCCGATCTCGCGGATGAACGAACCCGTATCCGTTTTTCAGCGAAAGGCTGAACCGCGGCCCGCCGCCGTGGCTCTTCATGGCCGGGGCGCTGACAATGTGTTGATTCGGGCGGAGCACCCTCTCCTGGCAATGAATCCATCCTCCCCAACGGTGCGCGCCCGGAACTCGGCCCTTCACCCAGGGCTCCTCGTCGAATAAAACAACTCCGTTGCCGTTTTTCTTCTGGAATTCATCCATTCCCCACCGCTCGAAATTACGCGCAGCCGGCAATGAAAGGAGACCGCCCAATTCACCGATATCGATTTCCTCGCATCCCGCCTCGCGCATTAATTCGATGAGGACCTGGAGATGATCAGGATGCGAGGACGCCGGAAAAGGGTCGGCCGAATTGAAATTTGGTTTGATCAAAACAGGGTGCGGAGCGTTGATCGCACGGCGGATTCCGCCCAGCAAGTCCACCGCGATTCGGACCCCTTCGGCGCGCGTCCGCCCGCGGGCCACCGCGACAAGGCTTTTGCCGCCCGACGTCAGACGTGGGCGGCGAATGGCAGGGACCTCGGCTTCGGGGAATTCCTCGGTGGATTCCTGCATAGCCCGGTAGGGACCTGCATTTTCATTGTTCAGGACCTGCCGAAACTTCTCCGCACGAACCTCAACCGGTGTATCCAGTGGAACCTGCAACCTAAAACCCTCTTTTTGGCAAAATTATTATCAAAAACCTGTCCAACCCTCTGAATCCCTAAAAGATACTATGGAAATGCCTGCCGTCATATTGGAGTCATTCGGTAATATTCACCGAACGGTAATATTCACCGAAATAGTTGCGGGAAACAAATCCGCCCGAGAAGAGTTTGCATAAATCCCTATTATGATAGGATAATTTAGGATATATTTGCGGGGAACTTTCGCCCTCTTTTTTATTTCGCCACCGAAGGGCAAAGATGGTCCGACGTTTTCGTAAATTAAAGTCTAAGATGTTGATTTTATTGGTCAACTTTAATCAAAAGGTATCTCCGTGCTCCAATACGTAAGTGAAATCCGGGTTACGGTGGAACTCCTCCTCACGATTGGCTCCCTTTGGTGGGCCATTCGAACGTTCGTCGTGTCCTCTTCGTCGAGAGACCACCTTATGAGAGAGGAGGATGAAGCTCACAGCCATCAGGACAGCATGCAGAAATCGGTCAAGAAAATGGAAGATACCTCGAAGAAAATCAGTGATAAAATTATTCCGAGCCAGATGGAGGTAATGGGCCAGCTGGTGAAGCAGATCGAAAACATGGAAAAAAATATCCAAAAATCCAACCTTCCCGAAAAAGTCAAACTTTATAAGGAAGTACAGCAGTTCTACACCGAACAGCCTGAATCGCGTTATTTTCGTGCCTCGAATTACAAACCGGGAGCGGAATAACCTTATAAGATGGATACCGTTATCCTGATTGGACTAGAACTCATCAACGTTAGCGCGGCCGATTTATTACTAATCGGCCTGATCGGGGTTTTTTTCTTTTCGGGTCTAGGCTACAAAATCAAGGCCAATAGCGAAATTTCGAGGCTAAAAACAGAGGTCGGAAAAGTAAAGGGAACCGTCGAAGAGTTGTCCGGAAAGGAAAAAAGCCTGCGGGATCAAGTACATGATCTTTTGAATGCGCAAAGCCTCAACATGGTGGAAATCAACCGGCTCAAGACAAAAAAAGCGAATTTGGGAAAATTGCCTATCACCCTCAGCAAGGAGCTCGAGGATATTATCGCCTGGTGCCATCAAAAAAAGATATCGGTCAATTTCGAACGGCGCATGGCGGCCAAGCGCCCCACCCCGAAGGGCAAAACATTGTAAGATACCCCTATGACGCCGAAGCGCCCTGCATGCGCTTCTGATTCTTTCCGCGAAGTAAAGTCCACTCCTATCAAGTGTTTTGTCGTCATAAACAACCTGTTCAACTGGCGGGTGGAATTTAGCCACTGGATTTATTTAAGGGGCGCTTTTTTATGGTTTTTTTCTTCGAGTTTCTCCTGTTCGGGCTCAGCGTCGGAATTTTTGGAACGATGGTAGGTGCCGGAGGAGGCTTCATCCTCACCCCCGTTTTGCTTCTTTTGTTTCCGGATCGCCCCTCCGAGATCATCACGGCCACCTCGCTCTCCGTTGTCGCCTTGAACGCTCTTTCCGGTTCCACGGCTTACTACCGTCTCGGGCGAATCGACATCAAGACCAGTTTAATTTACGGACTGGTGGCGGCTCCTTGGGTGATTCTCGGCACGTTTGTCACTTCGCAAATGGAGCGCGGCTCGTTCGATATCCTCCTCGGCCTGGGGCTGATGGCCTTGTGCATCTCCTTGTTTTGGGGCCCCCCGCCCACGTCAGAGCCTTCCTCGTCGGAAAATACCGAGACCCGCTCATGGACCGAGCGCCGCATAGTCGACAGCGATGGGCGGGTCTATCACTACCGCTTCCGCTTCAGGCTCGGCATTGCCGTCAGCACGGGGCTGGGATTTCTCGCCTCCTTTTTCGGAATCGGAGGCGGCCCCCTTTATGTCCCCCTGATGATTCGGGCCCTTCGCATACCCGTCCACGTCGCCGTTGCGACCTCGCAATTCCTGATTCTGATCACCGACTCCACCGCCGTTTTTTCCCACTTTTTGCAAGGGAATTTACACACCATGGGGGACGTGATTTTGCCCCTCGCGATCGGGGTGATCGTGGGAGCGCAGGCAGGGGCGGTGATTTCCGGAAAACTGAAGTCGACCACTCTGACGCGGATCTTTATCGTTCTCCTTGCATTGATATCGGTGCGCCTTCTCTATCAGGGATTTACTGCCGTCTTCATTTAATCTGCTCCAACCTCCTTGGATAATTGCTTCACTCTGTGGGAATATGTGTTGTCCCCTAGGAATCTGACGCTAGGGGCTCGCGGCATTTCTGACAACAATGGCTGGTTGTAATTTCATGGAGAGTATTCAATGAGCTACAAGACAATCGTAGTCGAAGTTAAAGACAAGACCTTGTGGGTCGGCCTTAACCGACCAAAAACCCTCAATGCCATGAATTTCGACATGATCAACGAGGTCATCGACGCCTATACTCAACTGGACGAAGACTCCGACATCGGCGTCGGCGTGATGTACGGGCTGAACGGAAACTTCTCCTCGGGCGGCGACATGGACATGATGTTGGGCCTGGACGAGCGGACCGGCCATATCTGGAACAATAAAATGCGGCGCCTTTGCATGCTTCTCAGAAACTGCGGAAAACCCACGATCGCCATGGTTCGGGGGTGGTGCATCGGCGGGGGCAACGAATGGCAGCTTTACAACGACTTGTGCATTGCGAGCGATAACGCAACCTTCGGACAATCGGGCGCCAAGGTCGGAGCCCTTCCGGTCGTCGGGGCGACCCAGTATCTTCCGCTTCTCATGGGAGATCGGCGGGCAAGGGAAATGCTCTTCCTCGCCAAGCGCTATTCCGCCAAGGAAGCCAAAGAAGACGGACTCATCAACGAGGTCGTTCCCGACGAAAAGCTCGAGGAAACTACCGAGGAATGGTGCGCAACGATTAACGGCCATGCTCCGGCCACCCTGCGATACATGAAAACAAGCCTCAATTTTTTAGGCGATCTTCACTATCCATCCTGGATGCACGGAAGCGAGCTTCTCAATGCGGTCTGGAACAACGAACAATCCGTCGAGGGGATGAACGCATTCAAGGAAAAGCGCCCGCCCGACTTTAGTCGATTTCCCAGGTGATTTTTTTCAGGAGCGATTAGTGAGTTCAAACGCAAGAGAATGGGGAGTGACAATCCTCCGCTTTTGGATGGGTGTCCTCGTCGGATCAACCGGCTATCAGGTGTTCAAAGGGTTGGGACCCTTGAGCGTCTTGGGTTTGCAAAGCGCCTCCGTCGAGGTTTGGACCCGGGTTGCGATTATGGGAATTTGGTCATTGGGCGGCGTTGCCATATTCCTCGGAATTGCCACCCGCTCAGCATCCTTCCTCTCCGCAACCGCGGCCGCCTATTTCATTTGGAAATAAATCGACACTCAGGCTATCCAGGTTCTGAATTATCCGGTTCACGCCACTATTTTCGTTGTCGGCATCGTTCTTATTCTTTTGGGACCGGGCCGCCTGAATCTCGGGTCCTTGCTTCGCAAAAGCAAATAAGGGAGCGCTAGAGAAAGCGAAATGCCCAAAGATAAAGGCTTTACAGGAAAGCGTCTGAGAAAGCTCCGCGAGGAAAAAAACCTGACGCGGGCGGCGGTTGCCCGAAAAGCCGGTATCGACGCCGACGAAATCGAGCAAATCGAATCCGGCGGCATCGATCCGACATTGGGAGCGCTTCGGCGAATTGCTGATTCGATGGAAGTTTCTCTGGCCGACCTCCTTTCCCATCCGCCATCGCCCATCGCCTGTGAGATGCGCCTCGTAACCGAGAATGAATCCGCGCACCAGGCGGCCGGCCAGTTGATCCCGGTCCCGGTCGTTTCCGGGAATATCGCGGCCGGGAACGCCCGAATCGTGGACGATGCCATCATGGGCTGGCTGTTTCTTCCGAAAGAAGAATTCGCGCGCCAATCATCGAATCTGGTGGCCGTTCGGATATTCGGGAGGAGCATGGAACCCGAATTATCCGACGGCAGCGTCGCCGTTGTGGACCGAAACGACCGTGTCGTCACATCTGACGCGATATTCGCCATCCGCGACATAAGCGGTGGGTGTACAGTTAAGCGCGTTGAAGTACTCGACGCGGATCACGTCGCCCTAATTCCGTCGAATCGGTCGGAATTCAAGGTGGAGTTCCTGAAACTCGAACCGGGAGAATCGGTGACGGATCGAATTATTGGGAGGGTTATTTGGGTCGGCCAGTCATTTATCGGCGGAACCGAGGCTGCCGAGGACTCTCCTCCCTACGGAAGACCCGATCTAGGGCTGGCCAAGGACCTTCCGCCCCCTCCCCCGAAAAACCCGGATGACCCCTTTTAAGGCGCCATTAACCCCGCGCCAAAGAATTTTTTTTGCCTGATTTGCAAGACCGGCACGCCTGCCAAGAGGCCGAAAATCATATTGCGCGGGGTGGAGGGTGTTTGCTCGGGTTGTTTCGGAATGAATTTCGGCGAGTTCGATATAACGCCGCCTACGATAAATCCATTTCCCCTTGTGTCTCTCCGGCCGCCTCACCCTCCTTTATCAAATCAGGAGCCTGCAGCGCTCGGGCCGATTTCTCGACCGGGGGAATGGACTCGATTTCCCCGGAGGAGGCCGAGCCCAATTCGGTGAATTTCCGGGCGGAAACCAAGACACGCCCCTCCAAAGAACCGACGGCCTTGTTATAGGCATCCACGGCCCGGTCCAAACCCCTGCCCGTGGCCGAAAAATGAGCGGCCAGGGTTTTGAGCCGTCCGTAAAGTTCCCGGCCCAAATCACTTACCGCCTGGGCACTTTCCGCCACCTTCTCTTGGTGCCATCCATAGGCAATCGAGCGCAAAAGAGCGATCAGCGTGGTCGGCGTCGCAAGCAACACGCGCTGCTGGAAACCTTCTTCAATCAAACCCGGCTCGTATTCGAGAGCGATGCTGAAAAAACTTTCGCCCGGAAGAAACATCACGACAAAATCGGGGGAATTGGCAAACTGGTCCCAATAGGCCTTTGAACTCAACCGGGCCATATGATCCTGAATCTGGCGGACATGTTTTTTCAATTGATCGCGCCGGGCCTCCTCTGTCTCCGTCTCCCAGGATTCGATATAGGCGGACAGGGGCGCTTTCGCGTCCACAACCACCTCCCTCCCTCCCGGGAGTTTGATTATCATGTCGGGCCGCAGCAGAGAGCCACTGTCCGTTGAAACTGATTCCTGTTCGGCGTAATCGCAATAGGACACCATCCCCGATATTTCGACGACCCGGCGAAGCTGAATTTCTCCCCACCGCCCCCGGACATTCGGTGTCCTGAGCGCTTTAACGAGGTTCTCTGTCTCCGAGTGGAGCCGCTCCTGCGTCGTTATCAGCGAGCGGACCTGCTCCGAAAGGCCGCCATAGGTCTCCCTCCGGACCTTTTCGACCTCCTGGAGTTGAGCATCCACTTTTTCCAGTGAATCCTTGATGGGCGTTACAAGAGTCTCCACCGATTTTTGTTTCGCTTCGAGATCGCTTTTGGCCTCGCTTTGAAATTTTTCGAGCGTGGATTTGGCCAATTCCAAGAAAGATTGATTATTATGGCGCAGGGCATCCGACGAAAGCGCCTTGAACGCCTCTCGCATTTCGGCAGCCGACTTGTTCAGTATCTCCATCTTCTCCCCGGCGGCCGCCTTTTCATATTCAAGAGCAGCCTCCAGACGGGCGGAACCCGATTTGAGGTCGAGTATGGATGCGTCCCGGCCAGTCAGTTCGGCCTTGAGACTTTCCACCTCCGCTCCGGATAGCAGGAGCCGTTCCTCAAGCGCAGACAAGCGAACCCGGTGAATGAACCGGGTGGCAAACAGGCCGACCGCCACACCGGCCAACAGAGCCAAAACCCAATACGCGTATTCCATGGATGAACTCTCCAGATTCAAACCGGCATAAACAATTTCGCGAGAAACAAACCGGGCGGGAAGAATTTCAACCCCTGGCGAGGGTCATAAGTAAAATATACTGCCCTGTCCCACCGTGATCGACTTTTTGTCAATTGAGCCACCGATTATTTCTCGTTGTGGGCAGTATCCGGATTCTCCTCCAGGGCAACAGCGGTATCGATTAAAAGGCGGAAAATTTCCTTAACAACGCCGGGAGGGCAAGGGCCGTCGTTAAGACCCAGCGCCCTGGATATCACCTCCTCCTCCCTCTCGGGAATCCGGACTTTCATTCCGCGCCCGGCCTTGAAATCGCCGACCTCGAGACAGATCTTAAGCCGCTCGTTAATGAGCCGCAAAAGGCCTTCGTCACACTCGTCGATCCGGCGCCGGAATTGAGACAACTCATCCATCGTGAACGTCCTCTACGAGGAGCGCGGGACCGCCCTGCCCACCGGAGCAGCGGCCAAACCTGTTAATCGAAGATATTATTATATGCCCGCAAATTCTATCATCTGAGCCTTCGCGGGGACACTTCCCTTTTTAAACATTGGGCTACAGGGTGGCCGGGCGATATCCTTATTTCCCCAATTCCACCGCAGGGCAGTCGGTTTTCCCTCTATTTTGAAGTCTCCTTTCACCCTACCCAAATCGGGCCGGAACTTCTGGAGCGGAGCCTAATTCTCGGGATATTCGGGGGCCTGATCAACCCTCGACAATTTTTCCATCGCGGGATGGTATAATGCAGCAGAGAGTTGATTTCACAGATAAAATGGCAAATGCATCGAAACGTGACGAAATAAAAGGAAATTCCCCCGGCCAGGAGAATTCAAATGAAAATGTTAATCATTGGAGTAGGAGTCGGTGTTGTCATACCGCCAGCCCTAAACTGCATCGGAATTGGCATGTTTGAAATTCCATGCACAATGGTTATAGAGCTTTGGAACGTGGTCTCATCGTATATACCGATGTAATTTTCCCTGCCGACAAACGTGTACTACGGCAGGCAGTTCTGCGGAGGCCGCGACAAGGGCGAAATATTGTTTACTCGAAAAATTCCGAAAAAGATGGCCGCCAGCGCTGGGGAGAGAAGATCTCCCCCCCGGCGCCGCAAACGCTGCTACTCTCCGATCACTTTCGATTTCAGATTGTCGGATGCTTTCGAACCCCAGTGCTTGTCAAATTCGTGGTGCTTTTCGATCTTGATCCAATGAATCACGAACGCCACCGTCAAAATGAGCAACCAAAAAAACATAAACCCCAGAGCAACGCTTCCAGAACTTTCCATTTCCTTCCTCCTCGTTGAAAGATTCCCGCCGAACAAAACAATTATGTGTATTCGGCTCGCCCACGTCTTCCGGTAATAGCTCTAATTTTTATTTCTTTTTATAAACATCAGGCTGCCAAAATACGGCCGTTACCAAACCCCCTTCCGCCCGAACGACAACCTTCTTATGCAGCCTCCCTTTCACGTCGCGATACCCAAAAGGCATAATTACAACCGATAGCGGCCCCGAATTGTTTCGAACGAAACCATCGTTCCACAAAAGACCTTCCTGAAAGTACGTATATCCATTGGGAATCCGAAAAATACTTCCTCCCAGAGCAAGCCTGACCTCGGTGCTCGTCCACCCGATTCGAATCTTTTTTAGCTGGGGAAGAATTTTCAAATATGATTTCCTGGATTGGAGTTTTCTCCTGTAATAGGAAACTGACGTGCCCCCCTCACGTCGGTCCATGCTGAATGAGAGGATTTTCGGTACTCTTTCGGCGTGACCGCCCGATTCGGGGGAATGATTCATGCCCAATAAGCGTCATACACCAGAGCAGATCATCGGC
>JAVEPB010000071.1 GCA_030922375.1 bacterium
GAAAGGAAGCCAAGAGCCTTTTCGAGGACGCGAATATCCTCCTCGACGAGATCGTTCGCGATAATCTCATCACCGCCAATGGCGTCCTCGGCCTTTTTCCCGCCTGCCGGGCCGGGTCCGACGACATCGAGGTTCGTGCGGTCGCCGCCGGCGCGGGGGGCGCCCCCGGGGAGCCCGTCTCGCGGTTTCACATGCTCCGCCAGCAGGCCCAAAAACGCGCCGGGAGCCCCAACCTCTGCCTCGCCGACTACATCGCTCCGGCGGACAGCGGCGTGAGCGACTACATGGGTCTTTTCGCGGTGACGGCCGGCCTGGGAACAGCCGCGCTCGCCGAAAGATTTTCACACGAGAACGACGACTACCAAAGCATCATGGTCAAGGCCCTGGCCGACCGGCTGGCCGAGGCCTTCGCGGAATGGCTCCACGAGCGGGTGCGGAAAGAATACTGGGGCTACGCGGCTGACGAGAGCCTGACGGACGGGGACCTGATCCGGGAGCGCTACAAAGGGGTTCGTCCGGCGCCGGGCTATCCCGCCTGCCCGGATCACACCGAAAAGCGGCTAATTTTTGATTTGCTCGGCGCCGAGGCGCGCACCGGAATCTCGCTGACCGAGAGTTGTGCGATGTTTCCCGCCGCCTCGGTCTCGGGGTTTTACTTTGCCCACCCCGACAGCCGCTACTTCGCCGTCGGGCGTATCGAACGCGATCAGGCCGAGGACTACGCCCGCCGCAAGGGCATCCCCCTCGAGGAGGCCGAGCGCTGGCTCGCCACCCACCTCAACTACGAACCAGGACGGGTCGTGGCGTAGGGAACAGCTAAACCATGTTCGAATCGTCAATTCGTTATTGATTTAGGGGAGTTTGCGTAAGACCCGAATTGTTTATTTCGTTTGGAAGAAGGAGACACCCATGGCAATCAGAGCAAAGGAGCTTCCCGAGACGACGGAGAACTGGGCGGAGGCGGATTTCAAGGGACACGCCAAAAGCGTCGTGACCGTCAAGGGCGGCCACACCATGATCGTGGACGAGCCCAAGCGGCTCGGCGGCTCGGACGAAGGCCCTTCGCCCACGGGCTATCTGGTGACATCGCTCGCCGGGTGCACGGCGGTGATCGTCGAGCGGTGCGCCAAGGACGCCAAGCTCGAAATCGAGTCGATGAAGGTGAAATCCACCATTGTCTACAGCCCGCGTGGCATCGGGGGACAGGAGGGCTATCAATCCAACCCGAGCGAGGCGGTGACCGACGTATGGATGAAGATCGACGCTACCCCCGGGCAGGTTGAAGCGCTCAAGGCGGACTATATGAAGCGCTGCCCGGTCTATAACCTCTTCAAGGCGAGCGGCTGCAAGATGACGGACGATTGGCACATCAACGAATAGAACGCACGCGCGAAAAAAGGGGCGATCCCTGAAGGGTCGCCCCCTTTTTATGTTGAATGGCTACCTGAAATGCGCTTTGCTTATTTTTTCTTGGACAGGCTCTTATAAACAATCGTGAGCCAGCGGCCTTCGTTGATGAACCGCCAGGCCCAGCTCTTCCACTTCACAGGGAGCCCCTTCGCCTTGACCTCGGCGAGGGACTTGCCCGCCCGGATCTGCTTGCGGACGATCTCCGATGTCGCGGTCAACATGCCGTGAAACGCGCGGAGCTCCTTCATTCCCGATAGCGGACCGTGGCCGGGGATAATCTTGGCGCTCGCCGGAATCTTTTTCATGATTGCCGCGACGTTTCGGGTATAACCCTCGACGTTTCCTCCGGTGGACAGGTCGATGAAGGGAAACCTCCCCGAGAACATGTGATCGCCCATGTGGACAACGTTCGATTTCGTGAAGAAGATCACGCTGTCCCCGTCGGTGTGGCCGGAGGGGTAATGGATGACCTTGATCTCCTCGCCGTTGAAGTGAATCGAGAGCGAATCGTCGAAGGTGACGACCGGGAGCGCCTCCTTGGGCCGGGGCTTGAAGACGCGCTTGCCGCGTTTGATGGTCTGGGTGAGGCGCTTTCGCACATTGGTGTGCGAGATGATCGGCGCCAGCCGGCTGAAGATGTGGTTGCCTCCGGTGTGGTCCCCGTGCCAGTGGGTGTTCAGGATGAACTTGAGGCTCCCTTTGTCGAATTTCTTGAGGGCGGCCTGTATCCGCCCCGCCAGCGGGGCGAACTGATCGTCGATCATCAGCAGGCCGTCCGGGCCCACAGAGACGCCGATGTTGCCGCCCGACCCGGTGAGCATGTGGACGTTCCCTCCGACGTGTACGGGCTTGATCTTGACCTTTGAGAAATCCCTTGCGGCCAGGGCTGCACCCGGCAGCGAGAGCAGAGCCGCGAGCGCGATGGCGACGACGGTGCGCTTCATGGAAACACCTCCCTTGAGAAGTAAAAGTGGCCGAAAAGTCCAGAGATATGTTCGTCTGTCATGGAGAACACCGGTTTGGTCCTTTTGTTTCCCCGGAAACGGATTTTTCTACTCCTTCGGGAGCAGGCTCTTCGCCGCCTCGCCCTCGGGCGTGAAAACGTCATCGTTCGGGTTTTCGCGCGCCGGGCCCCGGCTCAGGAGAAATTCCGCGGCCTCCTCGCCCAGCGTGGCGACTTCGTGGAGGGCGCCGGGCGGGAAATGGACGAGATCGCCGGGGGAGGCATTGCTGATTTCGCCGCCGCTGGCGATGCGAATTCGCCCCTTCAGCATATAAATAAACTGCTCGTCGTTATGGTAGTGAGGGGTGGAGAAGGCGCCGCCCTCCATTCGCAGCAGGCCGACGCTCAGGTTCCGGCCATGCTGCCAGGAGGCGGAGGCGGCCGTATAGGAGATTCCCCCCTCCGGATCGTTTCCAAAATTCGGATAAATGGGCATGTATCAAGCTCCTTGGTTTAGCCGGGGGATAGTTGTGGGAGGCCCGGAAAATTATATTGATTCGTGCGCGATTTTGCCACATGAACGCCCTCCGCGAAAACAATCGGGGCTGGTGCTTTCCGCTTCCGGACGGTAAATTGCCGGCTCTGAAGAAAAGATCTCCCGAAAAAACATCAAGCGCCACCACGCGATTCTGGAGGAGTGTTCGATGCGGGCCGTTTTATCCCTCAGCCGTGGACTATTTCAGCCGAGAATTGGAGGTGTCGGTTGATCGATCCAGCGGACGAGTTCGAATTCTTCTTCGATAAGCCCTGGTCGGACGGCCTGCCGGTCGTGCCGCCGACCGAGGAGCGGATCGCCCGGATGCTCGCGGGAACCTCGCGCGGACCGGACGAGCCGGTGGGCGAGATACCTCCCGCCCTGGAGGCGGCGAGTGTACGCGATATCGCGGTTCATGCCGTGATGGCCGGTTGCCTGCCCGAGTATCTTCCCGTCGTCCTGGCGGGCGCCGAGGCGATGCTCGAGGTTTCCTTCAACATCAACGGCATCCAGGCCACCATGCACGCCGTCGCGCCGCTGATGATAGTGAACGGCCCCTATGCCAAAAAAATCGGCATCAACGGGGGCCTCGGTTGTTTTGGTCCCGGCTTCCGGGCGAACGCCACCATCGGCCGTGCGATCCGGCTCATCCTCCTGAATCTCGGGGCGGGGATTCCCGGAGTCACTTCGATGAGCACCTTTTCCCAGCCTTCGCGCTTCACCTTTTGCATCCGCGAGAACGAAGAGGAAAGCCCCTGGCCCCCGCTTTCGGAGAGCCTGGGCCATGGGCCGGGGGAGGATGCCGTCACCCTGGCCGCCGTCGAAAACCCCCAGCTTGTCTTCGACGACACGAGCCGCACCGCCGGCCGTTATCTGATCGCGGTCGCCGACGCCATGGCCCACCTGGGCAGCTGGAACAACTGGACGCGCTCGGACCTCGTCGTCGCGCTCGCCCCGCAGCACGCGGAAATTTGCGCCGCGGACGGTCTTTCGAAAGAAGACGTACATGGCCGCCTCCTCGAGATGGCGGGCCGGCGGGTGGGAGAGCTTCGGCGGGGCGGCAACTTCCGGGTGGAGCGGATGCGCTCCCTGTCGATACCCGTCAATCTGGACGACGATGAATTTTTCGTTCCCACCGTGAAAGACCCCGGGGATTTGAAGATCATCGTCGCGGGCGGGGTCCCCGGTCCCGAGACGGCGGTGATGCACGGTTGGAGTGGGGGCAGCCGCGCCGTGTCGCGGGCGTTTTCCGTCTAGGGCGCCTTCGGCGGGAGTCCTGCCTGGAAAGGAAAATCGCTGTGACTTTGCCTGACGATGAATTTGAGTTTTTTTTCGACAAGCCCTGGTCGGACGGCCTGCCGGTCGTGCCGCCGACCGAGGAGCGCATCGCCCGAATGCTCGAGGGAACATCGCGCGGGCAGGACGAGCCGGTGGGCGAGATACCCCCCGCCTTCGCGGCGGCGAACGTCCACAGTGTCGCGGCGCATGCCGTGATGGCCGGTTGCCTGCCCGGGTATCTTCCCGTCGTACTGGCGGGGATGGAAGCCATCCTGGACGAGCGATTCGGCATCAACGGCCTCCAGGGCTCGATGAACAGTTCGGCGCCGCTGCTCATCGTCAACGGCCCCCATGCCCGGCGGATAGGCCTGTATGGCGGGCGGGGGTGCTTCGGCCCCGGTTTCCGGGCGAACGCGACGATAGGCCGTGCGATAAGGCTCATGCTCCTGAACCTGGGCGGGGGGATTCCCGGCCTGGTTTCGATGAGCACCTTCGGCCAGCCGTCTAAGTACACATTCTGCATCGCCGAGAACGAGGCGGAGAGCCCCTGGGAGCCGTTTTCTGTCAGCCGGGGCTTTGCGCCCGGCGAGAATGTCGTGACGGCGGTCGCCTGCGAGAACCCCCAACTCGTGGTGGACAACTACGCCCGCGGCCCCGAGCAGCTTTTCTTCAGCATCGCCGACACGATGTCGCATGTCGGCTGCTGGAATCAGTGGGTGCGCTCGGATCTCGTTCTCGCCCTCTCGCCCCAGCAGGCGGCCATCTGCTCCGATCTCTCGCGCGAAGAGGTGCGCAGCCGCCTGTGCACGCTCGCGGGTCGAAGGCTCGGCGACCTCAAGCGGGCGGGCCAGTGGCGCGAGGAGTGGATGAAGGATCTCCCGTTTGCGGTTGATCTCGAAAACGACGATTATTTTGTTCCTCTGATCAAGGACCCGGCCGACTTGCACATCATCGTTGCCGGCGGCGCCCCCGGCCCGCACAGCGCGGTCATGCACGGCTGGAACGGCGGTAGCCGCGCCGTGTCGCGGGCGTATTCCGTCTAGGGGCCGATTCGGCGGGAAACCTGCCGGGAAAGGATAATCGCTGTGACCTTGCCAGACGATGAATTCGAGTTTTTCTTCGACAAACCCTGGTCGGACGGCCTGCCGGTCGTCATTCCGGCCGAGGAGCGGATCGCGGACATGCTGACCGGGACCGCTCGTGACCCCGAGGAAATCGTCGGCGAGGTACCGCCCGCGAACGAGCCGGCGAGCGTCCGAATGGTGGCGACACACGCGGTCATGGCGGGCTGCAGGCCTGAATATCTTCCGGCCGTCCTCGCCGGAATCGAGACCATCCTCGAGCCGCCGTTCAACATTAACGGCGTTCAGGCGACGATGCACAGCGCCGCACCGCTCATGGTTTTTAACGGCCCCTATGCCAAGAAAATCGGTCTGCACGGCGGCTCGGGCTGTTTCGGTCCGGGCTTTCGGGCGAACGCCACCATCGGCCGTGCGATCCGGCTCATGCTCATGAACCTCGGAGCGGGGATTCCGGGCGTCACCTCGATGAGCACTTTCTCCCAGCCCTCGCGCTACACCTATTGCATCCGCGAGAACGAAGACGACAGCCCCTGGGAGACGCTTTCGGTGACGAGGGGCCACGCCGCCGGGGACAACGCGGTCACCGCCGTCGCCTGCGAGAATCCAAAACTCGTTTTCGACGACATGAGCCGCGATCCCGAAACCCTGCTCGCCGGTCCGGTGGATGCCATGGGCTACCTCGGTTGCATGAACGCCCTCAGGCGGTCGGATCTGGTGGTGGCGATCAGCCCCGATCACGCAAAAATCTGCGCCGACGCGGGATGGTCCAAGGCGGACGTTCACGAATGGCTTTGCGGGAAGGCGGGAAAGACCCTCGGCGATCTCAAAACCGGTGGAGGCTATCATGAGGACCGGATCAAGGACCTGCCCATCGAGGTCGATCTGGGCGACGACTCGTTTTTCGTCCCGACCATCAAGGTGCCCGAAGACCTCATGATCATCGTCGCGGGCGGAATCCCCGGGCCCATCAGCGCGGTCATGCACGGGTGGAACGGCGCGAGCCGCCCCGTGTCGCGGAGCTTCGAGGTCTAGGCCGCCAGTGTGGCCGCCAGTAGGATTTGGGCCGCTTTGACCCGCTCCCCCCGAGGCCTGGTGGATTCTGGAGGAGTAGGGGAGCCCGATTTCACCCGTAGCCCACGTCAACTTTTCGGCCGGGGCCGGGCGGGGGTTTTTTCGCCGCCGCCGGCGCACTGACGAAAACTCTCACCGAGGGCGGTGTGTGCTACGGCCGTTGGGCGGGGCCCATCCTCACCAGCGCCGAAAAAGGCTGGGGCCAAAAAGAACTCATCGCCCAGCCCGGCGAAATATGGCCAAATGATACAGCGTCAAATTATTATTGGAGGGCCATTATATGGACTAAACGGCAGGGATAGCCCAGGCGTACTAACACATAGAGAAAAGTCAATAAAGCTTGTGACGAGCGATCCTTTCTTATCACCTTCGGCGATTAAAGTTATTATTCGTTTAAGAGGAAGGTCGGTTTCATTTAACCAACCATATATGTGGGCTGATTTTTCGGAAATCGGAGGCATAAAATTTAATACCCCAAGCCTCGGAAGACACCCATTGTCTTGCATTTTCGTTAAAACTTCCGCAGTTGCCCCTCCAACCAAATCGGGGATTGCTACCATATCTTCTAGTTGACGTGTCCCATTGTCAGACTTCGTAGTCCCGCACCTAACGTGATTTAGGTCATGGCTTAAGTAATGGCTGGATATGTTGGCGAACAATTCGGTGAGCTGAGTTAGTCGCTGTGTATTTGGTGCGATTTCGTCTTCATCTGTAAACCAAAGGACGTTTTGATTTTCTCGGGACAGCCCAGAAAGAAAAATGCTGATAAAATGAACGGCTCGCAATAGTCGCTCAAAAGTCTGAGGAGACCAGTCCCTGTAGGGGTCATAAATATCGCTGGTCATATCAAGCTTCTCTTCCCGGGGCCTTGAAAAAAGGGACTTAATTTTTTTTTCAATTGCAAAAGAGATGATTATTCCTGGTATGTGGTTGGCCGCTTCTAAAAATTGACACAAAACAAACTGGCGATGCTTGTCGTTTAGATTTTTAAAAGACATTCTTCTGCCGTCAGCTAAATGCGCCTTTCTTAAGGACGCTCTTTTTTGTTCCCAAGAGCCGCAATGTTCTAGGTCTGCCATCAAAAAAGAAAACACGTTAAATTTTGATTCGTGATGTTGTCCACTAAAATCTGATGTAATAATAAGAGTGTTTCCTGATCGAATGTTTGGAAGGGCGTTAGGATTTTTGAATTCAAGTTCCGCGATATCGGTGGACCAAGAATCAGAAAGGTCAAGGCTGGGGTTGTTTAGAGGTTTCCATGTTGGCGTATAATTCATGAAAAGATTATCGCATATTTTTTAATATTTCCTAGGCCAAATATGGGTTTGGTGAAAAGCCCCGGCTATTGCCGGGGCTTTTTTGCGTAAGTTCCCGAAAAAGGCTAGCGTCCGCTCCCCCCGTTTTTCTTTTCGCGGATCGTGCGGAACACCCGCTCGGGGGTGATGGGAAGCTCGTAGACGATACCGCCGATGGCGTCGTTGATGGCGAGGGCCACCGCCGCGGGCGCGTTGTTGCAGGGAGGCTCGCCGACCCCCCGCGCGCCGTAGGGGCCCGCACCCTCGCCGCCCTCGAGGACGATGTTCTTGAAATCGCCCACGTCCTCGGAGGTGGGGATCAGATATTCGTGAAAACTCTGCGAGCGACAATCGCCCTCGGTCATCGTCATTTCCTCGTGAAGGGTGTAGCCGATGCCCATCACCGCGCCGCCCTCGAACTGGCCCTCGACGCTCGTGGGGTTCAGGGCGATTCCTATCTCGTGCGCGGCGACGTGTTTTAGGAGGTTGACCTCGCCGGTGTCGATGTCCACCTCGACCTCGGAGGCGTGGACGCCGAAGGTGTAGTCCGCCCAGCCGCCCATGCCGCCCATGTAGCGCTCGGGGTTTTCGTAATCGTGGCCGGGCATGTTGTAGCCGTGGGTGCAGTGAAGCGACTCGCCCATTTTCTTGGCTTCGCCCGCCGCCTGGCCCACCGGGACGCGGCGGTCCGGGGCGGAGGAGACCCAGGCCTCGCCCCCGCCGAGGCGGATGTCGCTCTCCGAGGCTTCGAGGAGCGTTGCCGCGCCCTTGATCAGGGATTTCCTGATCTCATCGGCGGCGAGTTTCAGGGCGTTTCCCGCCATCAGGGTTTGTCGGCTGCCGGCGGTGATGCCCGAGAGCGGCGTCGACGCCGAATCGGAGAGCCGGGTCGAGACCTGATCGAGCCTGAGGCCGAGGGATTCGGCGGCGAGGGTCTGGAGGGTGGCGCCCTGGCCCGCGCCGATGTCGGGGGCGCTCACCCGGACGACGGCGCTGCCGTCGGGCTCCATGTGCACGGCCGCCTCGGCCGAGTCCATCGGGCGGCCGTAGCCGGTGATGTTGGCCGCGACCCCCTGGCCGATTCGCTTGCCGGGAGCGGGTTTGGCCGGCTCCCCGAGCGCCTTGATGGCACCGTCGAGGCATTCCTCGAGGCCCGGCCCGTATTCGATTTTCTGGCCCGTGACGAGCTGTCCGCCTTTCTGGAGGAAATTCCGGCGTCTGAGCTCGAAGGGGTCCATCCCCAGCGCCTCGGCGACGAGGTTCATCTGGTTTTCGTAGGCGAAGCAGAGCTGGTTCGAGCCCACCCCGCGCATGGCGTTGGTGATGGGGTTGTTGGTGAGGTAGCCGTGGCACCTGATTTCGGCGTTGGGCACCTCATAGGGGCCAGTGGCGATGCACATGCTGCCGAGGAGAAAAAGGTTCGATTTATAGGGATACGCCCCCGCGTCGCCGACAACATCGGCCTCTACGGCGAGGATTTTCCCCTCCTTCGAGGCGGCGGTTCGGTAGTGCATCACGAAGGGATGTTTTTTCGAGGTGGAGCGGAAGCCTTCCTCGCGGCCCATAACCATGTGCGCGGGCCGCCTGGTCAGGTGGGTCATCAGCGCCAGATAGGGCTCGACGGTGAGCATCCCCTTCGCCCCGAATCCGCCGCCGACGTAGGTGCCCAGGTGGCGGACCCGGCTCTGCGGGATGCCCAGCATCATCGCCATCGCGCGGTAGTACTCGATCAGCTGGGTCCCGACCCGTATGGTGAGGACGCCGTCCTCCTCGAGCCAGGAGGTCCCCGAGGCGGGCTCGAGGAAGGCGTGTTCGGCGAGCTGGGTCTCGTAGGTGCGCTCGATGATGACGTCGGCCTCCGCGAAAGCGGCCTTGGGGTCTCCGCGCACCACCTCGAAATCGCAGACCCGGCGCTCCACCGCGCTTTTCTCGCCGTGGCGGGTGGTCCACACCCCCTCCCGGGCCTCGATCTCGAGCTTGATGGCCGCGATGCCCGCCTCGAGGGCGTCTCGCGTCTCGGCGCCCACGACGGCGAGCGCGTCGCCGGTGAACTCGATCACGTCCTCGACGAGGACGGGCTGTCCCTCATGGGTGGCCGTGTTCGAGCCGAATCGGAAATTCTTTCCGGGGATGTCCTTGGCGGTGAGGACGGCCGCGACGCCCGGAATCCGCTCGGCGGCGGCGGTGTCGATGCGCTTGAGGCGGCCGTGGGGAACCGGGGTGAAGAGGACCCCGCAGTGAAGCGCTCCGTCGGGGAGATGGTCCTCCCCGTAGGGCATCGAGCCGTCCGATTTCGGGATGGCGTCATAGCGGATATTCGATTTTCCGACCACATCGTAGCTGGGCATGGTATCGCTCCATGGATTCGGTGTTTGAAATGAGTGGGTCCGGCGGGGGGCGGTCGGCCTCGCCCGCGAGAGGGGATTTTCGCAGAAAATGCCCCACGCGAAAAGGGGATATTTTCGGACGATTTCTTCCTTGTCCGTGGACAGCCCCTTCGCCCGGGAATATGATAGGCGCCTATTCTTTGAACGATGCCGAAAAGGAGACATGCCATGGCGGTGAAGATGGATTTTGTCGATCCCACGGCGGGGAGCGTGAGCAAGGCGGTGGCTCTCGCCGCCCGTTCCCCGGATCTGGGCGGGAAAGTGGTCGGTATTCTCGACAACACCAAGGAGCAGGCCGACATCATCCTCGAGACGTTGGGGGAGGCGCTGCGCGAGAAATACGGCGTCAAGGAAGTGGTCATGCGCCGCAAGGAGCACTACTCGAAGCCGGCTCCGGACGAGATGATCGAGGAGATGGCCGACCAGTGCGATGTGGTGATATGCGCCCTCGGGGGCTGAGGCTCCTGCACGTTGTGCAGTGTGCACGACACGGTCGAGTTCGAGAAACGCGGGGTCCCCTCCACCACGGTGATCACCGAGGCCTTCAGGACGGCGGCGGACTTTCAGTTCAAGGGCAAGGGGATGGAAGGCCATCCCTACGTCAAACTTCCGCATCCGGTCAGCAATCTGAGCCCCGATGAAATGAAATCGGTGACGCTCGGATTCGTGGACGAGGTGGCCGGACAACTCAAAAGCTGAACGAGGCGCAGGGGCGGATATTTCGAGGAGGGTTGCGTGCGCGAATTCACGGAGATCAAATACGCGAATGACGAGGGCATCGCCCGGGTGACGATCGGCCGCCCGGAGCGCCTTAACGCCCTCGGCATGAATCTCGCCGAGGAGTTCACCGAGCTCGGCGCCGCGCTCGCCGGAGAAAAGGAAGTGCGCGTCGTCCTTCTGACCGGCGAAGGACGCGCCTTCAGCACGGGCCGCGACCTCAAGGAAAGCACCACTCACACGAAAGAAGACGCCGACCGGTATCAACTCCTCGGCATGGAGGCCGTCACCCGGTGGGAGAATCTTCCCATGCCCACCATCGCAGCGATCAACGGCCACACCTTCGGCTGGGGGATGGAGATCTCTCTCGCCTGCGATATTCGCCTCGCCGCCGCCGATGCGACCCTTTGTTTTCCCGAAACCGCGCTCGGCGTATTTCCCGGCGCGGGAGGGACGGTCCGCCTGCCCCGGGCGATCCCCGTCGGCCTTGCCAAGGAGCTGATCTATACGGCGCGCCGTTTCGACGGCGAGGAGGCCGAGCGCATCGGATTCGTAAACCGGGCCTATCCCGCTGGCCAGTTGATGGAGGAAGCCCTGGCCCTGGCCCGCGCCATCGCGGCCAACGGCCCGCTCGGCGTGCGCGGGGCGAAGAAGGTCATCGAGCAGACCAGCCGGATGCCGATGAGCCAGGCCATCGAATTCTCGAACGCCGTTCGGATGCCGCTGAATTTCACAAAGGATTTCGCCGAGGCGCTCGCCGCGTTCAAGGAAAAGCGCAAGCCCGAGTTCCGGGGCGAGTAGGCCACCCCCCCCACCCGGCAAAGAGATTTCCCCGCCGGATAAATAGAGACATCCATGAAAGTGCGCGAGTGTTTTTTGCAGGCGGTGTCGATCGTCGCTCCGGAGGATGACGCGCGCGCGGCCTGGGTCGCGATGAACCGGATGAACGCGCCCTGGGCGGCGGTGTGCGCCGGGGGCGGACGGTTGCTCGGGCTTCTTCGCGGAGAGGAAATCTCGGAACGCATTCGGGCGCCGGAAACTTTTTTGACGGCGGGTGAGCTGGCGGAAGCGGATCGATCGGCGGCGCGGGCGGTTCGCGTCTCGCCCGACGCCGATCTCGGTGAGGCAGTCCTCCGGATGGAATTGGCGGGCGGGGACGCCGCGCTGGTCGAGTCCGAGGGCAGGCCGCCCGGTGTCCTGGAGCTCGAGCGGGCGAGAGCCGCGATTAGCTCAGGCTAGCGCCCGGAAATTCCGATCACCCCCCACTCCCTAAAAAATCACAATTTGTGCTTGTATTGTACTGCCAATAACGTTACAATTTAAAAATGAATATTAAGCGAAAATTAAATCTGGGGCGCCCTCTCAACATTCGCGTGTCTCCCGATCTTCTCGGTGCGTTGCGGCGGGCGGCGGAGCTGGCCCAGCTTCCGGTTTCGAGCTGGATGCGGGACCGGCTGGGCCGGGCGGCGAGAAGGGAAATACGCGCCGCCGAAATGATTGGCGGCGGCCTCGAGGAGGCAAACCCGAAAAAGGAGGAAAGCGCCATGAAATATTCAGCACCCTCCGGTCCGGTGGTTGAGAAGTGGATCGCCAGAGTCCGGAAAGAGATAGAGGTCGGCGACTCGGGAGAGGAGATTTCGGCGGTGCGGATGCTCCGGGGGGGAGGCGGGGCGAAGCACGATGAGAGCGCTCTCGGCGGGGCGGGTGAGATATCGCGCCGGGCCCTCAAGGAGATCGACGAATATCTCGGCGGCGGCCGAAAAACCTTCGATCTGGCGGTGGACCTCTCGGCGCTCACCCCCTTCAGCCGCGATGTCCTCCGCGCGACGGAGCGGATCCCCTACGGAGAGACGCGCTCCTACAAATGGGTGGCGGCCGAGGCCGGGCGGCCCCGCGCGGTCCGCGCCGTGGGCGGAGCGCTTCACCGGAATCCGGTGCCGCTCCTGATACCCTGACACCGCGTCATCGCCAGCTCGGGCGAGCTGGGAGGATTCGGATCGGGGGTGGCGCTCAAGGCGGCCCTCATCGAGCACGAGGCCGGAAGCGCCCGCTAGACCCTGAGGCGGCGGGTCATTACCATGAAGTTTAAAGATTTGTTCGCGGTTGGAAGCCGGAGGATGGGTCATGTCTGATTCCATGGAGCGGTTTATCGGCGAGGTCCGAGAGGTCGTCCGCGCTGGGGGTACGGAAGAAGAGGTGACCGCCAAGGTGGCCGAGCGCCTGAAAGGGGTGCTGGGCGATCCCGGTCTGCTCACGGTCGATCAGCTGTTGGTGAAGGCGGGCGGTTTTACGCTGAACCGAATTCACGTCGAGCCCGGCGATAGCTTCAGCATCGGCGCGGGCATCTGGGACGTGGGCCAGTGCACCCCGGTCCACGATCACGGGACCTGGGGGGTGATCGGAATTTTTCAGGGGTCCGAAAAGGAGGAAAGTTTTCACCGCGAAGGCCCCCGGGCGATGGAGGGCCGGGTGCGAATCACCCCCTCGGGCTCTCGCCTCGCCACCGCGGGCGATGTCTTTATCTGTTGCACGACGGATCAGGATGTCCACCGAGTCAGCTGCGCCTCCGGGGAGCCCGTCGTCGGCATCCACGTCTACGGCGGCGACCTCGCCAAAATACCCCGCCTCAGGTACGACCCCGAAACCGGCGAGGTCACCCCGTTTAAAACAGGCTGGGACTACGCGAAGGTCTCGGGGTGAGTTCGCAGGTACGCATTTCGGAAAAAGCAGGTTCTTCACTTCGGGCCTTTAGCCCTCCGCTCGGAATGACAGGAACAAAAGACAAAGTTGTCATTCTGTGCGAGCGAAGAGAGCGAAGAATCTGCTTGTGCGGTTAGGTTTTGATTCTTGGCCGACACAACAAAAACCCGGCGGCTCCCACATCGGAAGACGCCGGGGTTTTTTGTTTTGGAATGAAAAAGCGCTGCGGTCGAGGACGTTTTTTACCGATGTTTACGGCTGCCGCACCATCCGGATATAGGGAAGCGGGGTTTCCCAGCCATCGGGATATTTCGCTTTCGCGTCCTCATCCGACACGGCCGGCAGGATAACCACGTCCTCGCCCTGCTGCCAGTTCACCGGGGTCGCTACCTTTTCGTTGGCCGTCAGCTGGCAGGAATCCAGCAGCCGCACAATCTCGTCGAAATTCCGCCCGGTGCTCATCGGATAGGTGAGCGTCGCCTTGATCTTCTTGTCCGGCCCGATAACGAACACCGAACGGGCCGTCGCGTTGTTGGCGGCCGTCCGCCCCTCCGACGTGTCGCCCGCATCGGCCGGCAGCATGTCGTAGGCTTTGACCACCTTGAGCTCGGGGTCGCCGATCAAAGGATAATTCACGGCATGGCCCTGAGAGCTTTCGATGTCCTTTGACCATTTCTCATGATCGGAGACACCGTCGACACTGATGCCGATCACCTTGCAGTTTCGTTTGTCGAATTCGGGTTTGAGCTTGGCCATGTATCCGAGCTCGGTGGTGCAGACCGGCGTAAAATCCTTCGGGTGCGAACACATTATCGCCCAGCCCTCGCCAATCCAGTCGTGAAAACTGATGGGCCCCTGGGTCGTGTCCGCGGAAAAATCAGGCGCTTCGTCGTTGATCCGTAAAGACATGGTCGTCTCCCTCCATAAAACCGGTTATTCCGAAGTGTTTCCGCTTGCGGAAACCCCGAACCCCCCCCGGAATATTCATTATTTTTTACTTGAAAAATGGTTTATCACCCGAAGGGCTCAAAGTCTAGAATTTTTTTGTTTAATCCTGACTAGTTTCGGAGGTAAAGAACCTAAATTATCCGTGCCGGACCCGGCCGGTTATTGACGCAAACCAGGCGGGGCTCAGGACACCTCGCCGGTTTTGGCGGATTCCATGAACATGGCCGATGCCCCGCCCAGGAGAAGGACCGGAACGGTTCCCGCCAGGTGGAGCAGGGTGGCGTAGGCCAAGGCGTGAGCCGGATCGATGCCGTAGATTCCGGTGAGCATCTGGCTGACGAAGAAATGGGTGGTCCCGGTGCCGCCCGGCGAAGGGAGAGAAAAGGAAATGGCGACCACGATGGTGACCGCGCAAATGTCGAGGACCGTCAGCGATGCGATCCGGGTCGATGGAAACGCGAAGATAATCGTCCAGTTGGCGGCGATGTAGAGGAGCCAGATTCCGGCCGTCAGGGCGATCATCGCCGGCGCGTTTTTTCGGACAAAAACCCCCCCCAGCCCCAGAGAGAAACTCTCCCCCCAGCCGGATATTATTTCCGCTTGCGAGGGCCTGAAACGATGGAGAATTTTTCCGATCCACCCCGAGGTCCTGTCCGGATTGCGGCCAATCGCCCACATGACGGCGAATCCCCCCATGGCGAGGTTCCCGGCGAAAAACATCCCCCGCCCGACGCCCGGGAAAACGCCTTCGAGTTGATGCTGATAGAGCGAGAGGGTCGCGACGAAAAGAACGCAGAGCGAAACCACATCGATCAGGCGCTCGGCCAGGACCGAACTCAGGCCCGCCACCAGCGAGGTGCTGGCGATTCTCCTGAGAAATATGGCGCGGGCCACCTCGCCGCCCCGGGGTATCGCCAGGTTCACCGCGTATCCCACCCCGGTGGCCATGACGGCGTAGCGCTTTTTGAGTTCGGGCTGGGAGGAGGTCAGCATGATCTTCCACCGCCAGCCGCGCAGCACGATAGACAGAACCACAATCGCAGCCGCCGCCGCCAACGGAAGGAGACTCACCTCCCTCAGCGTATCGATGAAGCTGTCCAGCGGCATTTTCCGGAAAGCCAGCCAGAGAAACACGGCCATGAGCGCCAGCCCGGCGAGAAGCTTCCAGGAAAATAAACCGCCGTTTTTTTCGTTTTCGTGGTTTTGTTTTTGATTCAACGCGGTTGCTCAGTCGTAGAATTTGGGGACGGTCAGATAGCCTTCCCGGGGAAGCTCGGCCTGAATCGTCAACTCCATCAGCCCCTTGAGCCGCTGTATGGTGCGAAGGTGGGCCAGTGTTTCCCAGTAAATTTGCCGGAGGACCGCGATCAGCTCCATCGGGAAATGGCCGGGCCGGGCCGGGTCTTCGTGCACCCCGTAGGGGTGGAGTTTCGCGAGCATTCGCCAGAAGTCGATGGGCCGCTCGGGGGAATCCTCCCGCCAGGCCTCGGTGTCCACCAGCCGCACGCATTTGAGCGCCCGGAGCGACTCGGGCGTCTCGCGGGCGAGAATCTCCAGGCAAAAATCGAACATCATTCGCATATGAACGATCAGCGACTCACGGTCCGGGCAGATTTCGGGGGGCACATGCCGGCCGGTTCCCGCCTGGATGGTCTCCATGTCCACCTCCGGCAGGCGGTATCCTTCACTCTCCAGCCCCTCGCGAAAAATGCCGTGCAGCCATCGGCAGGGAACGCAGGCCATGTGGCGAAGCTGAACCTCGGCCGACCACCGGGCCCAGACGGGCTCGTCGCGGTTGAAGATCATCTGCTCGCCGGAAAGATCGCCAACTTCTCTTGCGACCAAATCCGCCGCGCCCGAAAGGCGCTGACTCAGGTGCTCGGCTTCTTGCCGTACGTCTTCGGTCATGGGAGGGAGAGCTCCTGGTCCGGCCGGGCGCGATATGTGACGCCCCGGTTTTACACGAAATCCGATCCGGCCGCGAACGCCGGCTCTACCAATCAAACGGCTTGCGGTCGAAGAAAAATCCGCCCGTGGGTCCGCCTGTGGGAAGAGTGGCGAGCCAGGCCGGGGTGTCGGCCCCCTCTTCGGCCGATCGGGCGGCGCTCGGTCCACCCATGTCGGTAAGGCAGTGGCCCGGGTGGGCCGCGTTGACCAGGATGCCCGAGTCTTTGAGCTCGTCGGCGAGAATGCCCGTCAGGGCGTTCAGCGCGGTTTTGGTGATCCGGTAGGCCGGGGAGCCCCCTTTCATTTTGGCGAGCGAGGCCATCGCGCTCGATACGTTCACGATCCGGCCCGCTTCGCTCTTTTTAAGAAGGGGGATGAATCTCTGGCAGAGGGCCAGCGGGCCATACAGGTTGGCTTCCATCATTTCGCGGAGGGTGTCGAGGGAAATATTCTCTCCCCAGGTTCCCTGATCGATACGGATGGCGGCGTTATTCACGAGGATGTCCAGCCGGCCGAATTCCTTTTCGACGAATCCGCCGAGCCGCTCGATGCTCTCGGCAGAGGTCACGTCCAGCGGGTAAAAAAGGGTCTCGGCGCCCTCTTCCATGAGCGCGTCGCGCGCGGCCAGGCCCCGGCCCTCGTCGCGGGCGGCCAAAACGACGCGCGCGCCTCCCAGCGCCAGCTGGCGGCAAATCTCGCGGCCGATCCCTTTGTTTCCTCCGGTCACAACCGCTGTTCGTGAATCTGGCATTCGGCATCTCCTGTGGTTGATGGCTGTGGTTAATGGCGATGACTATGGCGTCGGGTTCTCTTGCGCCCTCGGGCGCGGAGTTTTTCTCATTCGAGCCCCGCCGCCTCCTGGCAGGCAATAGCCTCGAGCGCCCATTCGGTCAAAGCCTCGCTGTCCTCGATGACATCGACGGGAACCTCAAATAGCGTCTTGAGCGTCACCTTCGGCCGCGGGCGGAACGGGCCCATCCCCTCCGCCTCGTACCGGGCGCGGCTTTCGTCGCTGGTCTTGAAATAAAGGCGCTCCTTGAAAACGATTCCGAAGAAGACGCCGGCCCGGCCGATGTGCCAGCCGCCGAACATCCGCCGGGTGGTGATCCCGTCCAGGCCGCCCAATTGATCCACCACGAACGAGAGCAGATTATCCTCTTCCATCTCTCACCAGGGATGCGGCTTGCGGTCCTGGAAAAACCCTTTGTTCGGTCCGCCCTTGTCCTGGAGGGCGAGCCAGACCGGGGTGTCGGCGCCCTCTTCCAGGGATTTGGACGCTCCGGCGCCGCCCATGTCGGAGCGCACCCAGCCGGGGCACGCGGCGTTCACCGTGACGCTCGTTCCCCGGAGGTCCTCGGCCATGATCTGGGTCAGCGCGTTCAGCGCGGCCTTCGACATCCGGTAGGCGGCGCATCCGCCGCCGGTCATCTCGGCCATGGAACCGAACCAGCTCGAGACGTTGACGATCCGCCCGGCGGGGCTTTTCTTGAGAAGCGGAATGAGGGCCTGGCTCACCCTGAGCGGGCCGTACAGGTTCGTGTCCATCATGTTGGTCAGGGTGTCCAGGTCCAGCGTCAGCGAGGTCAGCGAGCGGTCGGTCAAAATCGCGGCGTTGTTGATGAGAATGTCGAGCCGGCCGAATTCCTCGGCAAGATATAGACCCAACCGGCGGGCGGACTCACTGTCGGTGATGTCGAGCTGATGAAAGCGCACGTCGAGACCCCCGCTCCGGAGCTTCTCGGCGGTCGCGCGCCCCCGGCCTTCGTCCCGGGCGGTCAGGACGACCCGGACGCCCGCCTCCGCCAGAAGGCGGCAGGCGCCGTGGCCCACTCCCTTGTTTCCGCCCGTCACCACGGCGATTTTTTTATCCGCCATTCCGCCCCTCTCCGGGAAGCATTTCGCACGTATTTGCCCCCATGATATATCAAGTCGGAAGAAGCTGTCGCTTCGTCCGTTTCCTCTATTGTGAGCGATCATGACCGCGAAGGTTCACCTGTTTCTGTTCGACATCGACGGCACTCTTTTGCTCTCCGGCGGCGCGGGCCGCCGGGCGCTGGACGAGTCCTTCGAGGCGCTCTACGGCATCGCCGGAGCGATGGGCCCGGCGAGCCCGCACGGCAAGACCGACTGGCTGATTTGCCAGGAGATGTTCCGGACCCACCTGGGCCGGGAAGGCAGCGAGGAGGAATATGGCCGATTACTGGACCGCTACGTCGAGGCGCTGACTCCGGCGGTGGCCGAATCAGAGAGCTTCCGCCTCATGCCCGGCGTTCCCGGCCTGTTGAAGGCGCTCGCGGGCCGGGACGATGTGATGCTCGGCCTGGGGACCGGCAACATCGAGGCGGGGGCGCGAATCAAGCTAGGCCGGGCCGATCTGAACCGGTATTTTCCCTTCGGGGGTTTCGGCTGCGACGGGGCCGATCGAACCAGCCTGATCGAGGAAGGTTTCAGGCGCGGTGAAGCGCGGGCCGGGAGCGAGCATCCCGGGTCCGAAGTCATCCGCTGGGTGGTCGGGGACACCTGGCGGGACGTCAAGGCGGCCCGCGACTGCGGGGCGAGGGCTGCCGCCGTCGCCACCGGCGGGGACACCCTCGAGGCGCTCGCGGAGACCGGGCCGGATTACCTGTTCGCGGATTTCTCGGAGAAAGGCCGGTTTTTATCCATGCTGAACGAGAGCGGGCCACCCGGAGAGATTGTCCAGTGACCGCCTATCCCCAATCCGCCGCCGAGTGCGCCGAGGTTTTCCGGATGTTTCCCGAATGGACGCGGGACGAGATCGCTGATCTCTCGGACGAGCAGCTCGGGCGCACCGGACCCGAAAAATGGGCCGAGTGGTCCCCGCTCAGGCAGCTCAGCCATGTCTCCTACATCACGACGCGCTGGTACATGGTGCTCTTCGGGGCCGCCGCGCTTTCCTGGCGTCCGGTGGACATGAGCCAGTTCGGCACTTTCATCAACTCCCCGGAGGATGATCGCCGTTTTTCGGCGAGCCGTTATGGTGATCCGGAGTGGTTGCTCGAGAGGCTCGGCGAAGCCTGCGTCGCGGCGGCGGAGCGGCTGGACGGTGAGGCCGGGAGCCCGGAGGACGGAGAGGTTTTACTGTTCGTTTTCGGGCGGGACGCCGACATCGGAGCGACCGATGAAAAGACGCTGGCCCTGTGGGGGCGAAATGTGGAATGTCATCCCGACGGAGCCACCTTCGACGCAGCGCGGGGCGAGATTCGTCTCGCCCTGCTCGCCACGCTCCGGCACCTGATCTGGGACAACCTGATCCACCTGCGCTCCATCCGGATGCACCGCAAGGCGATGGGGCTTGCGCCCGCTCACCCCGAGACGCCGGCGGGGGGATATGCGCCCGCTTATCCGGTCCGGTGAGGTCCTTGCCGTGACGGGTTCTTTTGTCCCGCGGAATAATTCCTTTTTCTGGATTTTTGCTGCGATCTTCGTGGGATTGACGGCCTTTTTTTTGTTCTGGGCCCAGTCTCTTTTTCTGGGCGGCGGAGGCGCGCAGTCCCAGCTCCGCGCGCGCGCCGCTCTCCTCCGCGCCGCGCCGCCCGGAGCCGCCGCCGCCGAGGTCGGGCGGTTGGTCAAGTCCTTCCTCGACGCCTCGAAGCACGCGAGCCGGGTCGAGGTGACGGTTGAAGAAGCTTCGCCCGGCCGGCTGGCGTTCACCTTGACTGTTCCTTGGGCGGTGAGCAGCGGGAAAATCCACCGCCGCCGGGGCGAGACGACCGCGCGCCTCGCGGCCAGCTTGCTCAAAAGCGCCGGTGTGGCACAGACGGGCGTTGAGGTGAGGGTGCGCAGAATGCGGAAATCGGCCGGAGGGAGCGAACCGGCCGGCCGCGCAGCCTATTATCCGGTCTCGGAAAAGGTGACCTGGCGGGTTCCGGGCGATTCCTCGGCGGGTGACTGACCGGCGGGTAAATAAAAACGGCGGCCATCTCTGGCCGCCGTTTAGGGTTCATAGTCGAATTAACGTTAGGCTTACTCAGCTTTTACGACATTCGACGCCTGAAGCCCTTTCGGGCCTTCAGTGATTTCGAATGTCACCGCTTGCCCTTCTTCGAGGGTTTTGAAGCCTTCCCCACCGATAGCGGAAAAATGGACAAATACATCATCGCCATCTTCCTGAGAAATAAATCCGAAGCCCTTCGAGTCGTTAAACCACTTAACTGTGCCTTGTGCCACCTTTGAATCTCCTGCAATGTAACCAGCGGCTTAGCCGGGCGTCCCTGTGACGGCGGAGCTGGGCCGCTAAAAAAACTGAACCACGCCTATCGTGGAAGTCTTAAATATACTACGGAAACCATTTTATGTGCAAGATACTAAAAAACCCAATTTAGTCTGAAAATAACTCCCCGGTTAGGTGAGGGGGCGCGTATTCAACCCCGACTTAGGAGAAAAAGCATGCCGGTAAAGACTGTTGCCATCATGAGCCCCGGCGAAATGGGGCATGCCGTCGGGCGGGGACTGCTCGCGGGCGGCCTGAGCGTCATCACCTGTCTCGAGGGAAGGAGCGATTTGACCCGGAATTTAGCCGAACGGGCGGGGATCGTGGATACGCCGGCTCTCGGGGAAATGCTGGCCGAAGCCGATCTGGTTCTCTGCATCGGTCCGCCCGCCAAGGCGGCGGAGATGGCCTCGACTGTTGCCCGGGCGATGAGCGATTCGGGCAACGCCCCGCCCTATGCCGACTGCAACGCCGTCTCCCCGGCCACCGCCCGGCGCATTGGCGATGATATCGCCCGGGCCGGCGCCGATTTCATCGACGGCGGAATTATCGGCCCTCCTCCCGGCAAAGGAGCCCCGCCGCGCTTTTACGTGAGCGGCGAACGAGCCTCCCTGATGAGCGAACTCGACGGGAAGGGCATCCGGGTGCGCCCCATCGGGGACGAGATTGGCCGCGCCTCGGGCCTCAAGATGTGCTTTGCATCGATGACCAAGGGAACGCTCGCGCTCCAGACGGCGGTGTTCACTGTGGCCGAGGCGCTCGGGCTGACCGGCGAGCTTCGCGACGAGCTTCTGGAGGGCCGGGAAGCGCTTTATAAACAAATCGAATCGGGCGCCCGGCGGCTGCCCTCCGTCTCGGCCCGCTATATCGGCGAGATGGAGGAGATTGCCGCCACCTACGAAGCTGCCGGCGTGACTCCGAAATTCCATCAAGGCGCTCTCGACATCTACCGCCTGCTCGCCTCGACCCCCCTGGCCAAGGAAACCTCCGAGACAATCGACCCGAACCGCACCCTGGAGGAGGCGGCGAAAGTTTTCGCCCGCCATTTGCCGATGAAATAATGCCCTGAAAGCCTGGCCGCAGGGTTGTTTGACAAAAAAGATTCGATAGTCCTGATTGTGTTATCTTCTCCGGGTGGGCCGCGCTTCTGGTCAACGGAATGCACTGTCCGGCGATTCTAATTTTGGAGGGTTTTTGCCATGCGTTACGAAAAGCCCGGCTGCGCTTACTGCCCGCCGGCCGTCAGGGCCTGCCGGGAGGGAGAGTCCGAGGAGCGGGGCCCCGGGTATTGTCCCTCTAAGGTCGATCAGGATGCCATCGATCTCTCCTGGAAAAAGTATGACGATCCGTTCATCTATCGCGTTGCCCAGGAGTCGACCCGGGTGGAGAGCGAAGGCTATTGCCGTTGGACGCGGGTGGAGGAGATCTGCGCCTTCGCCAAAAAAATGGGGTTCACCCGGATCGGCATCGCCACTTGTATCAGCTTCGTCGATCACGCCCAGACGCTGAGCGCCATACTCGAGAGCCACGGCTTCGAGGTGTATTCGGCGGCCTGCAAGAACGGGGGGGTTCCCAAAGAGAACATCGGTCTTACGGACGAGGAAAAAATTCGCCCCGGCCAACACGAATCGCTTTGCAATCCGATCTCCCAGGCGGAATTACTGAACCGAGCGGGCTGCGAGTTCAATATTGTCCTCGGCCTTTGCGTCGGGCACGACAGCCAGTTCTATCGCTTCTCGGAGGCGCTGGTCACCACGCTGGTCGTCAAGGACCGTGTCCTGGCCCACAACCCCATCGGAGCGCTCAATCTCGCCGACTCTTATTACTCCCGCGTCTGGGGGCCGAAGCGCCCCGAGAAGGCGCCCACCCTCCCGGCCGAGGGGAGAAAGAAGACCGCGTCCGCCTGAGCCCGGTAGCGTCTCAGGCGCGAAAATCGGCGACTTCCGCCACCCGACCGCTGTTTGCGCTCTCGATTATGGCCTCCATCGCGGCCACCACTTCGAGCCCCTCGGCCCCGCCCGTCTCGGGCGCCGCTCCCTCCCGGATACAGCGGGCGAACTCGCGGAGCTGATCGGACAGCGCGTCACCGCCTTCGACCGGAATCTCCGAGCGGGCCTGCTCCTCTTTTTTCTGGAAGAAGAGCCTCGTTCCGTCCTCCTCGCTCCAGGCAGCGGCCTCGGTGCCAAAGGCGGCGGTCCGGATGGAAAGCGGGATGACCTGGGAGACGCCGATGTACCCCAGCGGGCCGCTCTCGAACTCGAGCCCGATCGAGGTGATATCGTCGAGCCGTGTCGCGCCGAGCACTTTTTTGCTGAAGGCGATGACCCGCTTCACCGGGCCCGCGAGGTAGTGAAAGTTATCGACCATGTGGACGCCGCGGCCCGTCATCCCGCCCAGTGGCCATTCGGCCGGGTCGTTGTGCCAGCCGGCGGCGGGTTTTTGGCGGTTGGCGTTGAAGACATGGGCCTCGAGCTGGTGGAGCATCCCGAGCTCACCGGACTCGATCAACCGGCGAATTTTACGGGTGGCCTCAAGCCGGCGGCGGTGATGGCCGATTTGAAGGACGACGCCGCCCGCCTCGGCGGCGGCGATGGCCCGCCCTCCTTCCTCCGCCGTCAGCGTGAGGGGCTTTTCGACGAAAAGATGTTTTCCGGCGCCGGCGGCCTGGTGGATGATTTCCGCGTGGGTGGAGTGCGGGGTGGAGACGACAACGCCCTCGACCGAATCGTCGCGCAGCATCTCTTCCAAACTCTCGGCCGGAGCGCAGCCGAATTTTTCGGCGAAAGCCCGCCGTGATTCTCCGGTCCGGGCGAAGCAGCGGAGGATTTCCGCCTCTCCGCCGCGCTCCGCCGCCCGGGCGAGCCGGGTTCCCCAGTTGCCGAGACCCACAAACGCCAGACGAACCTTTTCGTTGGTCATAGACCCTCTCCTGCCTCCGTCCTCCGGAAGCCCCGTGTTACACTCTTCATCCTGAATCGGATTAACTTACTTTCCCGAGACGTTTCCTGACAAGCGCGGCCATATGAACTTCGGAACCAACTTCAAGCTTTATGTTCTCTCCGGGAGCCATTCGGTGAACTCGGTCTATAACCGGGTGCTCACCCCCGTGCTCCCGCTCATCGTGGCCGATTTCGGTCTGACCTACGCCCAGACTGGCCTCATCGTCACCGCCTACGCGGCCGGAAACAGCCTGTTTCAGTTTCCCATCTCCTTTGCCGCCGACTACACGGGGCGGCGAAGGCTGGTGGTCGTCCTCTCTCTCGTCATCAACGCCCTGCCCGTATTCTTTTTTGGATGGACGGCTGAGTATTCGACCCTTCTTTTTCTGGTGTTCGTGAGCGGAATCGGTGGCTCGGCCTACCATCCCGCCGCCGTGGCGATGATGGCCGAGGAGGCGCCCGAGCGGCGCGGCTTCGCCATGGGCCTCTTCAAGGCGGGTGGCGACTTCGGGAGCGTGTTCACGCCGGTTATCGTGGGATGGCTGGCGGTGGTTTTCATGAGCTGGCGCACGGCGGCGCAGATTTTTGTCCTGCCCGGCCTCCTCTGGGCGGCGCTCCTATGGATGGTCTTTCCGAGGGAGACCGCCGTCTCGCGCGGCCCGCTGGCCAAGGAGGCGAAATCCACCCTGGGAGGCCTTTTCAGGAACCGGGCGTTGATGTTTCTTCTTTTGCTTTCCTCGTGCCGGGTCATGATCGGGCGGGGAACGATGACCTTTTTTCCGCTCCTGCTTGCGGAGAGTTTCGGCTACCAGACCACCGGCATCGGATGGGTCGTGACCAGCTACTATCTCTTCGGGACGGGAAGTTCGATCCTGATGGGAAAGCTCTCGGATCACTTCAAGCACACGAGCTTTATCGTCGGGATGATGGCGGTAAGCACCCTGGCTCTCGCCCTGATGCCGTTGCCGGACACGGCGTGGATGTTTTTCGCGCTCATGGCGGCGCTCGCCACCACCCTCGGCCCCTCGCAGGGACCTATTCTCTCGGTGATGACCGAGATGATCGACGAGAAGAGCCGCGCCAGTTCGGTCGGGCTTCTCTACTCCACGAACGAAGTCGCCGGAAGCCTCTCGCCCTTCGTGGGCGGGCTCATCGCCCAGGCCGTGGGGCTCCAGCGCTCGTTTCTTTTCTATGCGGTCATTTCCTCAATCGCCACCCTCGCCGGGACCATGGTTTACCGCCTCAGGGAGCGCCAGCGCCTCGCCGGGGAGTGAGCCCGGCGGCGAAAAATCGGCTTAATCCATTGTAATATAACAGATTAAATTTTTTCTTGTTTTCGGTCACTTTTTACTGGACCGATTGGTTCAGAATGTGTATATTATTCCCAGGTTGATTCGAAAGCGACTTTACGAGGAAGGCGCCATGCCGCGTGCAAAAGAATTTAGCGAAACCGTAGCCCTCGCCCAGGCGATGGAGGTTTTTTGGTGCAAGGGCTACGAGGCGACATCGCTTCAGGACCTGATCTCCGCGATGGAGATCAGCAAGAGCAGTTTTTACGAAACCTTCGGGAGCAAGAACGAGCTATTTGTGGCCGCCATTGGTAATTATATCGAGACACGGGTGGAAGCCGCGGTGAACATGCTCGACGGTGAGCTTTCTGGAAAAAAGTCCATTGAAAATATTTTTGCCTACTTTGTCGAATACCAAGAGCAGTATGGAGAGCGCGGATGTTTTTTGTGCAATTGCGCGGTGGAGTTCGCGCAAAGGAACCGTGCCGTGGCGGAGCAAATCGCCCTGGGCATGGATCAGATAGAGGATGCGTATCACAGGGCGGTGATTCGGGGTCAAAAAGCCGGCGAGATTCCGCCCTCCCGGGACGCCCGCTCGCTCGCGAGATATTTGCTCAACTGCGAGAACGGTCTGCTCGTATCCGCCATGGCCGGAATGGATCAAAGGAAAATGAAGGAGGTCGCGCAGGTAACGCTTATGGCCCTTGAATAATTTTTTTTGTTTGATTTGGACCGAACGGTCCAGATTTGGACGATTTTTTCAATCGCCAAATTCAAGCCAATTTCAAGAAGGAGACAGTCAGATGAGTCAAATCGGCGCACACACAGCCACCGCCCATTTCACGGACGAAAATTTCGAACCCGAGGTCATCAGCTCGAAGATTCCCGTCCTGGTGGATTTTTGGGCCGAGTGGTGCGGACCCTGCAAAACCGTTGGACCGGTCATCGAGAAACTTGCCGAAAAGTTCGCCGGGAAGGTGCGGATCGGAAAGCTGAACGTCGACGAAAATCCGGCGACCGCCTCCCGGTTCAGCATCCGGGGTATCCCCTCTCTGCTCCTGTTCCGTGAGGGCGAAGTGGTGAATCAGGCCGTGGGCGTCCAGAGCAGGACCGAGATCGAAGCGTTGATCGGACAGGTTCTTTAATCACGGCCGCCGAGTCGGGTGCGGCCAAGGAAGGAGACAAAAATGAACCGATTGATAGTGAGAAAAAAAACCGGCGCGCCCGCGGAGGAGATATGGGAGGCCGTCTCAAAAAAAGAGAGGTTTGGCCTGTCCGGCTCGCGCGCCTTGAGCGAGGAAATCGCCGATGAGATCGCCGGATGGGTGGAGGGGGGCGGCGTGCGCGTCAGTCTCCCGGGAATTTCGGTTCCCCTCTATAGCGCCAAGGCATGCCTGAGCGTCCGTCACGCGGGAGAGGGCTCATCCGAGGTGGCCGTCACGGTGGACTACCGTGCCGGCTGGGGTCTCCTCGGGACGCTGCTTGACGCAGCCGCCCTGCGGCCCGCGATGCGGAGAGCGCTCAAGGGTGTCATCGAAGCGGCCGCATTTTCGACAAGTCTGGCCGCGGCGCCGGCTAGGAAGCGCGAGCGCGAAGGAATATTGACCGAAGCGAAGATGGTCCTCGCCGCATGATGGGCGCAGAGACAAAAAAGCCCCCCTCGCCGCGAGGCCAGGGGGGTTTTTATTTTTTTGAGAGGCGCTCAGCCCTTTCGGGCGGGGGCGAGTCTTTCCCGGAGGAGGCGGCCGCCGCCCGAAACCGGCTCGTCGAAGCCCGATTTCAGGAGGGTGTGCCAGAGAGCGGTGGTGTTGCTGGTCAACACCGGCTTGCCGAGTTCGGCTTCGAGCGTCTCGACGCCCTCGAGGGCGCGGAAATTCGTGCAGCTGATGAAGATGCCGTCCGCGTCGGGAGAATCCACCTCGCGGGCAAGCGCCATCGAGCGCTCGGGCGAAAGAAACGCCGGGCACTCGGTGTCGAGCCCCTTTTCGGCGACGGTCTCGATTCCTTTTCCTTCGAGGTAGCTGACCAGCCTCTCGTTCAGCCACCGGGGATAGGGCGAGGCGATGGCGACGCGGGCGACGCCTGTGGCGCGCATGGCCTCGACGAGAGCGGTCGAGGTCGTCGTCGCGGGGATTCCGGTGCGCTCCTCGATGAGGTCGGTGATCTCCTGGTCCATGCCCGGGCGGACGAAGCTGCCCCCCGTGCATCCGAAGCACAGGGCGTCGAGGCTCGCGTGGGCGAGCAGGTCCGCCAGGTGTGGCACTTCCTCGATCATGTGTAGGAGGGTCTCCTCTTCGTCGTCGGTGTGCTTGATGCGCGTGAAGTGGACCGAGACGCCCTCGGGCGCCAGGCGCTGGCACTCGTATTCCATCACGGTGTTCCACGAGGGTACGATAAAGCCGAGTTTTTTCTTCCAGTCGGTCATCTTTTCTCCTCCCGCCGTGGGACGATTCGGTGGCCGGCGCACCGGATGGATTGCCCTGATATTTCCAGAAATGATAGATGAGAGAGGGCCCGCGCACAATGCGCTATGAGGGAGGAGGCACCTTGCCGATGGACGATCCCGCCGCGCCCGGCCGGGAGGTATTCCCGGAATTCGAGGAGATTCCCCGCCTCTTCGCCATTGAGGTCGAAGGGCTGGGCGACGATATCCTGGACCGCCGCCGCCCCGAAAAAGGCTGGGGCGGCTGGTCGATCCGCGAGCAGGTGAGCCATGTGGCCTGGATCCCCCCCCTGATTTTTTATGTTTTCTGGAAAGAAATTCTTTTCGGGGAATCGGCTCCCCCGGGGGCGAATCGCGTGGAAACCGGCGGCGCCGACCGGATGCTCGATCCGGGGAAGTACCGCCGGATGCCGGAAATTCTGGGGGCTCTGGAGGAGGGCTTCGGCGAGGGATGGGATATCCTAGAGCGAGAGACCCTCGGCTCGCTGCAGGATAAGACTCTTGCCCGGCAAATCGAGCCCGAGCGGACCTGGGCCACCGGTGAGCGGGTGATCGATTATTTCGAGACGCTGGTGGTGCCCGCGCACCGGACGGGGCTTCGGCGCGACGAAAAAGAGCCCTTTCTTTTTTATCAGACCCTCGAGAGCGCCATGCACCATATTGTCTGGGAGGCCTTCGTCCACCTCAAGACGATACAACACCACAAGGCCGCCGAGGGGCTTCCCGCCGCCTCCTCCGTTCCCGAGGAGGGGTACGTCTCTCTTCTCAAATGGGACTGAAACCGGATACAGCCGTTTAGACCGGCTCCTCCGATATCTGGTAGACTAATCGGTCTTTACGAAAAAACATTGCGGGGCTGGCCCGTGATCCTGCGGGCGGTTCATGACAAGGAGACTGTCATGGCGAAATACGTGAACGACGACCGGCCCCTGGCCGCCCTCGGGCATGTCGCCCTCGATGTGTCCGACATCGACGCCTCCACGGAATTTTTCGTTGGTCTTGGAATCCGGGAAATTGCCCGGCGGGATGAATTCGCGGTCCTGGAACTCAGGGGAGGGAGTCATATTCAGCTGGTCCGGGCCAAGGCTCCCATCCCGCCCGGAACGAAGATTCCCTTTGACCTGATGGTGGACGATATCGAGGCCACCCGGAAGGAATACGAGGGGCGGGGCCTTCAGCCCTCGGGCTTCGAGAAAGGCCACATTCACACCGAGTTCACCATCCCCGCCCCGGACGGCTATATCCTCACCATGACCTCGTCGCACACCTCGGGAAGGGTGGTCTAAAGCGCTTCCATGGCGGAACCTTCGGCAGAACCAGAGGCCGATCTCAGCGGCAAATGGGCCTCCGTGACGCTGCTCGCCGTATGCGAGGTGCTGGCGATGGCGCTGTGGTTTTCGGCTTCGGCGGTGCTTCCCGCTCTTCGGCTGGAATACGGTCTCAGCGACCTCCAGGCCTCCCTGATATCGAGCAGCGTCTCGGCCGGTTTCGTCGCGGGCACCTTGACGAGCGCCGTCCTCGGGCTGGCGGACCGCTTCGACCCCCGGCGGTTTTTCATGGTTTCGGCCCTGATCGCCGCCGCCGCCAATCTCTCGATTCTGTGGGTTGACCCGGCATCACGGGCGGTTCCGGTATTGCGGTTCGTCGTAGGCGCCTGCATGGCCGGAGTCTACCCGGTCGGGATGAAGATGGCGTCGACCTGGGCGCGGGCCGACATGGGGCTCCTCGTCGGCCTTCTGGTGGGAGCCCTGACGCTTGGCTCCGCCTCCCCGCACCTGATCGGCGCTCTCGGCGGTATCGACTGGCGCTTCACGCTGGCGGCCTCCTCGGGGCTGGCGGCGCTTTCGGCGGTCCTCATTCTCCTGTTCAGGCTCGGGCCCAATCTCGGCCGCCCGTCCAGCTTCCGCCCGTCTTTCGCTCTCGAGGCCTGGCGGAAAAAATCGCTTCGCCTCGCGAACCTGGGCTACTTCGGCCACATGTGGGAGCTCTACGCCATGTGGGCCTGGATTGGTTTGTTCCTGAACGCGAGTTTCACCCTGAGGCCGGGCGGCGGAAGGGCCGCTTTTTACGCAAAGCTGATCACCTTCGCCGTTATCGGCATGGGCGCGATAGGCAGTCTGCTCGGGGGCCTTTTCGCGGATCGGCTGGGCCGGACCACACTGACGATGGGTGCGATGGCGCTGAGCGGGGCCTGCGCGCTCGTCGTCGGTTTTCTGTTTGGCGGAAACCCTTGGCTGGTGGCGGCGTTGTGTCTCGTCTGGGGCCTGGCAGTGGTCGCGGACTCGGCGCAGTTCTCGGCGAGCGTCATGGAGCTTTCAGACCCCGCGCTCGTCGGTACGATGGTGACCGTCCAGACCTGCGCCGGTTTTCTGCTCACGATGTTCACCATTCACATGATCCCGCCGCTGACCGAGGCGTTGGGTTGGGAATACGCCTTCGCATTTCTGGCGGCCGGGCCATTCCTCGGGGTATTGGCGATGGCGCGTCTGCGCGGTCACCCGGACGCGGTAAAACTCGCCAGCGGCAACCGGTAGCCCTCCGCCCCACAGGGGTCGGAAGCATCCATTCCCCCTCTTAGCCGCCGCTCATCTCATCTGGTAATCTGCATTTTCCGTGAAAATTTCGGGCATGAAAATTTCGAGGACTTGCACATGAATCAACCCAGCCGGGGCATCGGCGCGTTACGCGATTTCGAGTTCGGCCAGGGGATTGGCGGCGCCGCCGCCGAGCCGGCCGGACCCGTGACGGCGGGCCGCCTCGGGCGCTGGCGGTTCACCTATACCGCAGGTCCTCGCGGGATGGCCGTGGGCGGAGGGGTCCGCTTCACCCCGCCGAACGGCTTCAGCGCCCCCCGGTTCGCCGATCCGGCCGCCCCCGGGTGTTGTGCCTTCTCTTCCTCGAAGAAAGGCGCCCGCCTCGCGCCCTCGCTCTGGGAGCCCGAGCTCGGGCTCACCTTCCTGCCCTCGAGCCTGACGCTCACCCTCTCGGGCGCGCCGCTCGAGGAGGGCGACCGAGTGGAGATCGACTACGGCTGGACCCCCTCGGGCATACCGGGCGCGAGGGCGCAGCTCCTCGCCATGCCGGCCGCGTTCAATTTCACAGTCGATGCCGCCGGAGACGGTCGGTGGGAGCTTGTGCCCGATCCGCCCGTTATCGATGTCCGGCCCGAGGCGCCCGCGAGGCTCATCGCCACCTCTCCCGCGCAGGCGGCTGCCGGCGAGCCGTTCGCCATCCGCCTTGCGGTGCGCGACCGGTTCGGCAACGTCGTGCCGGACTATCGGGGTGAGGTCCGCTTAACGCTCGCCGGAAGGAAGGCGAGGCTGCCAAGTCCGCACATGATGAGCGGCGGAATCGGCCGGATAGCGGACGCGGCCATCGAGGATCCCGGCGTCCACCGCATCGCGGTGGAGGCGGACGGACTTCCCCCGGCGCGGACGCCGCCGATCAGGGTGGCGGCCGAGGTTCCGGAGAGGAAACTTCTGTTCGGCGATCCGCACTGCATGACCGGCCTCTGCGTCGGCGAGTATCCGGCCGGCCTCGACGCGCGGGGAATCGTGGACTACGCCCACACCTACGCGCGGGACGCGGCGGCGGTGGATTTCGGCGCGTGCACCTCGCTGGGCTACCGGATGGGGGACGCCGAGTGGCGGGCGGTCCTCGGCGGAGCCCGCGATTTCACCGAGCCGGGCCGCTATGTGGCGCTCCCGGCGTATGAATGGTTCGGCATGCGCGAGCGCCAGGACGGAAACAAAAATGTTTATTTTCTCGATGACGAGAATGCGCCCAAGTTCGACTCGCGCGATCCCGAATCCGACATGCCCGAAAAACTCTGGGCGAAACTCAGCGGGACTGAAGGCCGTGCTCTCACGATTCCCCATCACTCGACGAGCGCGATCATCGGCACCCGCTGGGAGTATCACGACCCCCGCTTTCAACGGCTGGTCGAGATCTATTCCATCTGGGGAAATTCCGAGGCCGAAGGGTGCGAGCGCCCTCTGGTGAATCCCGCCGAATACCGGGAGCAGTCCGTCGCCGCCGCCCTCGAGAAAGGCTACCGGCTGGGCTTCATCGCGGGCTCTGACAGCCACACCTCCCAGCCCGGCTACTCGAACCGGCTCCGCCTCAAGAACGGCTGGCATGGCGGATACGCCTGCGTCTGGGCGGAGCGCTTCGATCGCGAGGGGATTTTCCGGGCGCTCTGGGAGCGGCGCTGCTACGCGACGACGGGAGCGCGGATCATTCTCGAATTCGAACTCGCCGGTTCCCCGATGGGCGCCGAGATTTCTCTTCCTCCCGCCTCCGCGAGGGAGCTCGTGGTCCGCGCCGAGGGGACGGCGGAAATTTCCGAAGTCTCCGTGCTCAAGAACGGTTCGGCGGTCCACCTGTTCCGGGGCGGGGGCGAGTCGTTCGAGGGCCGCTGGCTGGACGGTGCGGGGTCGGGACGGGAAACGGATTATTACTATGTCCGGGTGCGGCAGGCGGACGGCGAGATGGCCTGGTCGAGCCCGATCTGGGTGGACGCGGAGTAGGCATGGCGAGAGAGACGGCGGACGCGGTCATCATCGGCGGCGGTGTGATGGGCACCTCGATCGCGTTTCAGCTCGCCCGGCGGGGCTTCGGGAGAATCGTGCTGCTCGAGCGCGACGGCATCGCTTCGGGGACGAGTGGGAAATCCTCGGCCCTCGTCCGGATGCACTATTCCAACGAGAGTACGATCCGGATGGCCTGGCGCTCGCTCGAAATTTTCGAGAATTTCGAGGAGATAACCGGCGGCGGCCAGGCGAGCTTCAAGCAGCCCGGCTATCTCGTGTTCGCGAACGAGGCGTTGGCCGAGGGCGTCCAAAAAAATATCTCACTCGCCCGCTCTCTCGGGGTCGAGACCGAGTGGATCGAGCCGAGCGAGGTGGCGCGGCTCGCCCCCTGGGCGAGGCTGGACGATCTGGCCGGGGCGGCCTACGAGCGGAGAAGCGGCTACGCAGATCCTTATGGGGTGGCGATGGGTTTCGCCGACGGGGCGAGAAAACACGGCGCGATCGTCCGCCAGAACTGTCCGGTGACAGGCGTCCGGGTCGAAGGGGGCCGGGCCGTGGGGGTGGACACCCCGCGCGGGCCCGTGGATTCGCCCGTCGTCGTGAACGCGGCGGGGGCCTGGGTGAACAAGGTGGCGGGCCTGAGCGGGGACCGGTTTCCCGCCGAGGCCATCCGCGAGCAGGACACCGTTTTCGAGACCGTGGGGGCGGGCGGCGAAGGCGTTAAAATTGTGGTCTACGATGCGCCGACGAAACTCTATTTCCGCCCGGAGGGGGCGGATCTTCTGCTCATCGGGCGCGACAACATCGAGCCCGAACATGTCGACCCGGACGATTTCAACGAGAAAGAGGACATGGCGTTCGTCCTGGACGTGGTGAAGCGGATGACGCCCCGATGGCCCGAATTCGAAAACGCGCGCCTGCTCCGGGGCTGGGGCTGTCTTTACTGCATCACCCCCGACTGGATGCCCATCATGGACCGCCACCCCGGGACGGCGGGTTATTTCATCTGCACCGGAATGAGCGGGCACGGCTTCAAGCTCTCGCCCGCCGTCGGCGAGATGATGGCCGAGCTGATCATGACCGGCGCCTGTCCCCGGCCCGACATCTCCGACTACCGCCTCGCCCGCTTCTCGGAGGGCCGCCTGATGCAAAGCGTCTTCGACCGCGGGTTTCAGGGGTAGGGCCGCGGTAGCGGCCCTGTAGCCGCGGTAGCGGCCCTGTAGCCGCGGCAGCGGCCCTGTAACCCAAAGAGTCGAACCTGAAAAAAATTGAAATACAGGTTACTTCTTCGGTCTCGGATAAATCTCGATCATGGGGTAGAGCTGGCGGGTGTTTTCCGGGAGGCCGAAGAACAGGGGCATCTCTTCTTTTTCGCCGTTGGCGAGGGTGTTGAGGTCGAGCGGGCTTCCGTCCGGGTAGAACGCGCCCCCGCCCACCTCATGGAGAACGGCGAGCGGCCCGAGGATGTCCCAGATGTAGGGCCTGTCCACCAGGGTTCCGACGCCGCCGCCCGTGACGGCATAGGTGACGTGGGCGGCGATGGAGCCGTAAGCCATCGATTTCCCCGGATAATCCATCTTGTAAAAACGCTTCCGGGAGGCGGGCGAGAGAAGCACCGTCTGGTTATCGATTTCGACGGGCTCAAGCATGGGAAGCGCCTCGCCGTTTCGGGTGGCGCCCTTTCCCCGTTCGGCCAGAAGAAGCTCGCCCAGGCGCGGCAGGAAAATCCCCCCCGCGACGGGCTCGCCGTCCTCCATCGCCCCGATGCACACCCCCCAGGTCGGCAGTCCGTTCAGGAACGGGTTGGTCCCGTCGATGGGGTCGACCGCCCAGAGGCGGCGGCCTTGCACATCGGCGCCGTTGGCGTCGCCGTGCTCTTCTCCGATGATCCGGTCCTCCGGAAATCGCTCGGCGATGCGGCCGGTGATGTAGGTCTCCACCCGGCGGTCGGCCTCGCTGACCAGGCTCCGGTCGGCCTTCCGCTCGCCCTTGGCGTCCGGGGCGAGGGCGAGCGCCATCGCGCCCGCCTCGCGGAGCGTCTCCTCGATAAAATCCTTCATGCGGCCTCCGGAAATCTCCCCGGCTTCCCGCCGGGGGCGCTCTCAGTGCGCCCGACACGAAACTAACGCGGCGGGGCGTTTTTCGCCAGGGCCGCCCCGCGCGGTTGCCCAATAGAGGTGCGGCGGAACATACTGGCCGGGCGAAATCGAGGCGATCATCCCCTCCGGCGGGAGATGAATCTCTCCCCTCCGCCGGATTTACCAACATAAAGAGCTCGGATTGGAAAACCGGACGGATAAAACCCGCAACCGCTACGATTACACCAAGGGCTCCATCGGCTGGGCGATCACCCGCCTCTCGGTCCCGATGTGCGTCGAGCAGATCATCCGGAACATCGACGGGGTTCTCGAAATCTATTGGATCGGTGTCCTGGGCCCGAAATTTCTGGCGGCGACCTCGCTCGGGTTCATGACCGTACTTTTCCTGCGGGCGGTGGGTTTCGGGGTGCGCATATCGGGGCAGGCGCTCATCGCCCAGCGGATAGGCGCGGGCGACGGCCCGGGCGCCTCTGTCGTCGCGGGCCAGACGATCTTGTTTCTCCTGTCCTACGCCCTGGTGTTTACTGTCCTCGGGTTGATTTATTCGCCCCAGATCATTTCCCTTCTGACTTCCGATCCCGAACTCATCCGGCTTGGCTCCGACTACATGCGCGCGGGCTTCATGGTGTTCATCGTCTGGGAGGGCATGTTCGTTTTCTCGAACATCCTTCGCGGCGCGGGCGAGCCGGGCTACACGCTTACCGCGATGATCGCCGGCGTCTGCGTTTCGATAACGGCGGTGCCCCTGCTGATATTCGGGGCGGGTCCGGTTCCCGCCCTGGGGATCGCGGGCGGTTTCCTCGGCATGGGCGCCGGGCGGTTCACCGGGTGGATGGTGATGCTCTACATCGTGGCGACGGGGCGCTCGCGGGTCAAACTCAGGCCGAGCGATCTCTGGCCCCGGCCCGCGGTGATCGGGCGGGTGCTCGCCCTGGCCTGGCCGGTTTCGGTGCAGAACCTCCTCGAGCGCGGCGCGAGTATTATCCTGCTCCGGATGCTCTCGCCCTTCGGGCCCTTCGCGCTGGCGGCCTGGGCGGTCGGCAACCGCGTCACCCTCATCGCGCGGATGCCGAGCTTTGGGCTCCAGGGCTCGGTGCGCACCCTCGTGGGCCAGAACGTCGGCGCGGGGCTCCCCGAGCGGGCGGCCCGCACCTTGAAGATCGCCCTCACCGCGCTGACGGCCATCATGGGCGCCGTCTCGATCGGGATGTTCGTCTTCGCACCCGAGATCGTCGTCATCTTCGGGATGAAGGGCGAGGCGGCCGGCATCGGCGCCGTGGCGCTTCGCATCCTGAGCGTGGGGCTGGTGGTCGAGTCGGTGCGGCGCGTTCTCGCCGGGGCGTTTCAGGGCTCTGGGCAGACGAAGCCGCCGATGCTCGTCGAGGGCATCGTGCGCTGGGCGGTCCAGCTGCCCGCCGCCTTCGTGATGGCGGTGCCGCTGGGCGTCGGCGCGGCGAGCATCTGGCTCGCCATCGCGGGCAGCCAGATCATCAGCGGGGCGGCGATGCTCATCTGGTTCCAGGTCTGGGTGTCCCGCGGCGGGCTGGCCCGGCGCTCGGCGGCGGCCGCCGCCGAAAAAATGGAGGAGCCCGAGGGTGTATAATCGGCGGTCAGTTATCACAGAGGAAATTTCCGGATGAAAGAGGAAGAGCTCAAGACCATCGGCCCGGGCGACGAGGGGGGGCTTCACCCCTCCGCCGTCTACGGGCCGGTGAGTTCCTGGCGGTTCGGAAGCTCGCTCGGGGTTGACCTGATCCTCCAGGCCAGCGTCTGCTCGTTCAACTGCGTCTACTGTCAGCTCGGGAGCATCCAGATCGTCTCCCTGGAGCGCCGCCTTTTTGTCACGACCGAGCGCGTCATGGCCGACCTCGAGCGGGCCGAGTGGCAGGGCGCCGATCTCGTCACCTTCAGCGGAAGCGGGGAGCCCACCCTGGCGCTCAACCTCGGGGAGGCGGTCCGCCTCGTGGGCGAGCGCACCGGCATCACCACCCATGTCTTGACGAACGGCACCCTGCTCCACCTGCCCGAGGTGAGAGAGGCCCTTCGCGGGGCCGATCGCGTCTCGGTCAAACTCGACGCCCCGGACGAGGAAATGTTCCAGCGGGTGAACCGCCCTGCCTCTAACGTGACCCTCGCCGGCATCGTCGAGGCGACGATAAAATTCCGCGCCGAATACACCGGCCACCTCGACAGCCAGGTGATGTACATGCCGGTGAATCAAAAGATGACCGGGGAGCTATGCGACCTGCTGAACAAAATCCGGCCCGACGAGGTACAACTCAACACCCCCAAGCGCGCCTACCCCGCCGAGTGGTTCGTCGAGACCCGTGGCCGCTACGACCGCGAAAGCGCCCCCGCAAAACTCAGCCAGCTCAAAACCATCCCGCCCGTTGAAGCCGGGGAGGTCGAGCGGACGATCAGGGAGCGGACGGGGTTGGTTGTGAGCAGTATTTATGACGGGGAGTGAGGGGGGCCTCTCCGGCTCGACAATTTTAAAATGCCTTCGTCGTCGAGTTGAAAGTCACCTTCCTTGAAACGCCAGCCACCACCGATATTGTCTCCGGGGAGATTGTGGGGGTGTAGGGGGGAATCAGTCTTCAAGCTGATTGGTTTTTCGTTGAGTTAGTCTAAAAAATTACTTATACGTATACGGTTTCCGCTCCCCTTTCTCGCCAATCCGATTCGCAAGAACCCCCAGCGGCCCCATGTCGATCTCGACGAGGTCGCCGGGCTGAATCCAGCGCTCGATCTCCATGCCGCAGCCGCCGGGCACAGTCCCCGAGCCCAAAAGGTCGCCGGTGAGCATGTTCTCGTCGCGCGAGGTGTAGGAGAGCATCTGCTCGAAGGTCCAGTACATCTCGCCCGGGGTGGCCTCGATCCAGGTCTCGCCGTTCACGCGCGCGGCCATGGGTATCTCGGCGGGGTTGCCCAGCTCGTCCGGGGTGACGATCCAGGGCCCGAGGCTCCAGCACCAGTCCTTTCCTTTATAGGGGCCGGTTCCCATCGCCATCTCGCCGGTCTGCGCGTCGCGGGCGCTCCAGTCGTTGAGGATGGCGTAGCCCAGGATGTGCTCGCCCGCCTCCTCCTCCGGAATGTCGCGGCCCGGCTTGCCGACGACGGCGCAAAACTCCAGCTCGAAATCCATTTTCTCGGTGTAGCTCGGCCAGGGAATCGTCTCCCCCACCGCGGCCATGTGGGCGCAGCTCGACTTGAAGCAAAGCGGCCGCTCGTACCAGGTGTCGGGGATTTCGAGGCCCATTTTCGCGAAGGTGGTCTTGAGATGGCGCTCGAAGCCCGCGAAGCCGCGAATCATCGGAGGGAGCGGAATGGGCGCGAGGAGGCGAACCTCGTCGGGCCGGTAGAGAAGCTGCTCGCCCCTCGGGCCCTCCGCCCCGGGCTTGTCGTGCAGAAACGCGATCACCTCGGCGGCCGCCTCGATGGAGGAGGCTCCCGCGGCGGCGAAGGCGAGCATCTCGGAGGGTATGATCGCGTCGGCCATCTCCCGCGGACGCGGGGCGCCCTCGTCGGCGAGGCTCGCCGCCAGGGCGAAATTCAGGTCGGCGTAGGCAAGCGAGCCGCCGCTTTCGATAACCGCGCCGAGGCGGCGAAAGGGGCCGACTGGGGTCTTGACCTCGAAGGTGATGAGTTTCATGAATGATGCCTCGCTTTGTTCGGGAAATTACTCGGGCCGGTCAGGCCAGCTCCACCTTGTCCTTGTCGTCCGTCTCGGGGAAGGGCCCCTCCTTGATCTCGATGAGCTTGGTGTCGTCCTCGAGGAACTCGACCTCGTGGCCCTCGTACATGAGGATGAGATCGTCGCGGTTCAGGATGGCGTCGCCCAGGTTGTCGCCCTCCTTGGTGAAGACGCCGACCCGCACTTTTCCGCGCTGGCAGAGGAGTATCTGGTGGCGCGTGGTGTTGGCAGACGGGCGCTCCTCGACGAGGTGATAGTGCGCCTTGGTGATGGCGCCCTTGGGCCGGTTGAGGACGATGACCTGGAGGGGTATCTCGTCGTCGGTCATGTGGGCCTTGGTGTTGCGCTCCTCGTCGATGTCCTGCCCGGCGTAGGCGGTGCGGATATGTTCCTGGGCCTCCTCGGTGTCGAGGTAGGGGGGGAATTTCGCGTAGTCCGAGAAATTTCCCTTGATGTGGATGGCGATGATGCGCCCGTCCGCCGCCTTGTAGTAGTCAACGCCCTTGGATTCGACTTCGAGTGTCATGACGGATTTCCTTTCGAAAACTTCGGCCGGGTGAACGGCTCATTTTTTGTCAAAGAAACGCTGAAATACGAAACCAATTCAACCTGAACGGATTGCGCCAGACTGCCACGGCGAGTTGGCTCCCGCAAGGCGGAAAACCAACCGGCCCCGGCGCCCATTTTTCTTGCCGCCGCCCGCGCTTTCTGATATTTTATCGGAGGGAGAAGGGAAGTCATGGCAATAATAACCGCCGCCGACTTCACCCGCTCTCATCTGCGCTTCGGGCCTCCATGCGGATTGGCCCGATTTTTTTTGGGGCTCCCGGCCGCGTTGTTGTCAAGCGTGGGCGGGTCCCGAAGGCGAGGCATGATTCGAGGAATCAAGTGGCTCCTGGGGGCGCTGGCGATGTCGGCCCTGGCCCTGAGCGCCCTGAACGGGGTTTGTTCGAGTCCCCGGAGTTTTCCGGCGCTCACGAAATTTTTCTGTCCTCAGCCGAGGGGCGTGGCCGGCCCGCAGCCGCCGTTGAGGAAGCCCGCCGGCCGGTGAGAGAGCCGGAGCGGGGTTTTTATTCGCACTATTTTTAGCGGAAGGAAAGTCATGTCCAACGCAGAAAGCCCAGTCACAGACGCCGTAGTCGAGTTCATCCTCGGGACCGAAACCGATTCGATTCCCGAGGATGTGAAAGTCATCTCCCGCCGCTGCTTCGTGGACGGGGCCGGCCTGATGGTGGCCGGATCGACGGACCACAGCGGCCGGATTGTTCAGGCCTACATCAAGGAGTTCGGCGGGGAGCCCGAGGCGCGGATCGTCGGGACGAATCAGACCGTATCGGCCCAGTCCGCCGCGCTGGCGAACGGAATCGCGGCTCACGCGATGGACTACGACGATACTCAACTGTCGAACTACCCGGATCGAATCTACGGGCTGCTGACCCATCCGACGACACCCGTTCTCGCCGCCTCGCTGGCGGTGGCCGAGCTGCTCGGCTCGACGGGCGAGGAGCTGCTCGCCGCGTTCATGATCGGCTTCGAGGTGGAGTGCAAGGTCGCCGAGTGCATCAAGCCCGATCACTACATCAACGGATTCCACACCACCGGCACCGTCGGCGCCATCGGCGCGGCGGCGGCGGCGGCCCGTCTGATGGACCTCGACGAGGCCCAGCTCCGGTTCTGCCTGGGGATTGTCTGCTCGGAGAGCGCGGGCCTTCGCGCCAACTTCGGAACGATGACGAAACCTTTTCACGCCGGGCGGGCGGCCGAGAACGGCGTTGTCGCGGCGAGGCTCGCGGCGGGAGGGTTTACATCGGACCCCACTATTTTCGACGGCCAGTGGGGCTTCATGCAGATCATGGGCGGCGGCTGCGACCCCGACTATCTGATCGGCAAGCTCGGCAACCCCTGGGCGGCTGTGGACCCCGGCGTTTCGATCAAGCCCTACCCGAGCGGGTCGCTATCGCATCCCTCGATGGACGCGATGCGCGACCTCATCCTCGAACACGACATCAAGCCCGACCAGGTGAAAAAAGTGCGGCTCGGTACGAACACACGGGTGCTTCAGCCGCTTCGCTACGATGATCCGCAGAACGAGCTCGAGGCGAAATTCTCGATGAAGTACAGCCTCGGAATACTCCTCCTCAACGGAGGAAATGGCGGCATCGCCCAGTACCGGGACGATGTGGTGGCTAGCGAGGAGGTGAAGGCGATTCTGGGGAAGGTCGAACCCTATGTGGACGACGAGATAGAGGCGATGGGTTACGACCTCATCCGCTCGAAGCTCACCATCGAGATGGAGGACGGCACCGTCCACGAGAAGTTCACCGACACCTCGCGAGGTACCCCCAAGCGTCCGATGGACCGCGAGGAGCTCTTCGGGAAATTCACGGAGTGTTGCAGCCTCGTTTACGGGAAAGACCAAATTGCCCGCGCCGAGGCCCTTCTCTACAAGGTGGACACCCTCGAAAGCATTTACGCGCTGATCGAAGTGCTGGGCGAAAAAGAGGACGAATAAGGGACCGGCCGTAGGCCGGAGGGATAGAACATGGCCGAGGAAGCCCAGCGCATTTTCGTCGTATGCACCGATCTGATGTTCTCTGCCCGCATTCGCGAGGCGGGCGCCTCGCCGGAGGCGGTCTTCGAGTTCATCGGTTCGGCCGAGAAATTCGATATGGCGGCAGAGAATTTCAACGCCGTGCTTTTCCTCCTGGATCTCCACCACCCAAAACTGGGAGGCGATGAAGCGGGTGAGCTGATTCGGAAGCTCCGGGCCAGCCCGAGAAACAAGGGCGTTTACGCCATCGCCTTCGGCAGGCACGATCAACCCGAGCTTCTCAAGAACGCCGAGGCGGCGGGATTCGACAAGGCGATGCCGCGCTCGCTTTTCGTGCGCGAGATGCCCGAGATCGTCCGCCGGGCGGCCAGCCGGATACGGACGGCCGGTTGACCGCCAGAGGCGGGAGGCCGAATCCGGAGCCTTATTCCGGGAGCCTGATCTACTGGTTGGAAGTTCCCTCGGACCAGCAGCATTTCATCCAGGGAATTCTGGACGGCTACGACGGGCTGGGCTACTACCAGACGATGGTTCACGGCTACGGCCGGCGGGAGGACGGGCGGACGACCGCGCTGGCCCGGATCACCTCCACCGGGGACGGCCGGGATGAGATGGAAGGCCTGCTCGAGGCGCTTGCCGCCGATTTCGGGCTGAGGCTTTTGGAGGAAGCGCCCGGCATCCAGCCTGATATCCAGCCCCGGTCCAAGAAACCAGAATCCCGGGCCGGGGAGGCTTGAGCGATGTAAGCCGCCGGACGGGGAGAGGGATGGCGAAAATGGCGCCGTGGCGTGGTTTTTTAGCCGGGTTGTGGCTGCTCGTTTTTCTGGCCGCGCCGGCGCAGGGAGCCCCCGCCGTTTTGAAGCTCGCCACAACGACGAGCACGCAATTCACCGGACTTCTCGACTGGCTCCATCCCCATTTCGAAAAGCGGCATAACGTCCGCATTCACACCATTGCCGTCGGAACGGGCAAGGCGTTGCGCCTCGGGCAGAACGGGGATGTCGATGTGGTCTTGGTCCACGCCCCTGGGGCGGAGAGAAAATTTGTCGCCTCCGGAAATGGCGTCGGCCGCCGGAGCGTGATGTACAACCATTTTGTGATTGTGGGCCCGGCGGCCGATCGCGCCAAAATTCTGGGGATCGGGGACGTCTCCGCCGCCCTCCGCCGAATCGGCGCGGGCGGGGCCATTTGGGTCAGCCGGGGCGACGATTCAGGCACCCATAAAAAAGAGGCCGCTCTCTGGCGCGGCGCGGATCTTGAACCCGGGGGCGCGTGGTACCGATCGCTCGGCCAGGGAATGGGAGAGACACTCAAGGCGGCCGACGAGATGAGGGCCTATACCCTCAGCGACCGGGGCTCTTTCCTTTTTTTCGCCGCCCGGGGGAAAGTGGATCTGAAGGTCTTTGTCGAGGGCGGCAAGGAGCTGCTCAACCCCTACGGGGTGATCGCCGTGAACCCCGAGCGCCACCCGCATGTGCGCTACGAGCTGGCGATGAAGTACATTCAGTTTCTCACCTCGCCCGGGGGGCAGCGCCTCATCGGCTCCTTTCGCTTGAAGGGGAAAAAACTGTTCCACCCGTCCGCCGCTTCGCCGGGGCCGGGAAACTGACGATCCGGGGAGGCTTCCCACCGGCGCCGGATTTTCCGTGCGGGCCGGTGGCCGAGAGAATTTTTCGATAAAGAGGGTGGTGTGAGCCGCCGGGCCCTGGTTTTCGGCGGCGCCAAACCGCAGGTTCGGAGCCCGCCATTGTGAGATTTTCGTGGAATACGTGATCGCGGTTCTGTTTTTTTTCGTTGCACTCATCTACTCCAGCGTCGGGTTGGGTGGCGGGTCCTCCTACACCGCGATCATGGCCATCTTCGATGTGAATTATGTCCTGATACCCACCACCTCTCTCATGCTCAACGTGACCGTCACCAGCCTCGGCGCCGCGAATTTCTGGCGGGGCGGGCACGTGAGCTGGCGCCTGATCGCGCCCTTTCTCGCCTCTTCGATTCCGATGGCGTATTTGGGGGGAAGTATCGCCCTGTCGAAACAGGCCTTTTACATTCTCCTGCTCTTCACTCTCATCACCCTCGCCGTCCGGATATATTTTTTCGACAGCCTCCGAATCTCCCTCAAGTTGGAGGGCGCGCAAAAGATCGTCTTTTCGGTCGCCTTGGGGGGGGCGCTCGGTTTTATCGCGGGGACGGTGGGGATCGGCGGAGGGATCTACCTCGTGCCCCTCCTCGTGACGTTCAACCTGGGAACGGAGAAAGAGGCCGCCGCAACGGGTTCGATCTTCATCTGGGTGAACTCCCTTGCGGGGCTCTTCTCGCGAATGCAGCGCGGGGCTTTCAGCATGGATTTGATACTGCCCCTGGTGGCGGCTGTTGTCGCCGGAGGTTTTCTGGGTTCCTACATGGGTTCGTTTCGCTTTGCGCCGCGGACGATTCAAAAGCTGATGGGGATTGTCATCATCGTCGCCATCGTTTTTTTGTTGCGGAGAGTGGTTTAGGCGAAGACGGTTTTTGCGAACCCGGGAAACCCGCGTTTTCTGCGAAGTCGCTTTTTTGCGGGGCGGCCGGCGGCTGTATAATCCGGCGGCGGGGTGAAATGAGTCCCGTGGCCGACACCGAGAAGGGCACCGAGGCGGGCAGGCGATGGAATTTCTTCTGGAGGGAATCCGGGAAGGCATCCTCCTCGTTTTGCGCGCGGACCCCGATGTGATGGCCGCCTCCTGGGTCACCGTCCGGGTGAGCTTCGGTGCGACGGCGGTGGCCGGCCTGATCGGCTTGCCGATCGGCTGGGCGCTGGCCTCCCGCCGCTTCCGGGGCCGGGGCGCGGCCATCTCGGTGATCCAGACCCTCCTCGGGGTGCCCACCGTGGTGATCGGCCTGATCGTCTACGGGCTTCTCTCCCGCAGGGGGCCGCTTGGGTTCGCGGACCTGCTGTTCAGCCCGACGGCCATCGTGATCGGGCTGGTGATTCTTTCCGTACCGATCGTTTCTGTTTTCACGATGACGGCGATCTCCTCGGTGGATCAGCGCGCGCGCGAGACGGCGCTCACGCTGGGCGCCTCCTCGAGGCTCGTCGCCTGGATGGTGCTGCGCGAGGCGCGCTTCGGGTTGATCGCGGCGATACTGGGCGCGTTCGGGCGGGTTTCTTCCGAGGTGGGCATCGCCATGATGTTGGGCGGAAACATCAAGGGATACACGCGGACGCTGACCACCGGGATCGCCCTCGAGAGCATGAAGGGGGAGTTTGGATTCGGCATCGCTCTGGGCGTCGTGCTCATGGCGATTATTTTTTTGACGAACATCGGCACGCGCATCCTGCAGAAATCATAATGAATATTTTCACGCTAGAAGACATCCAGGTCGACTTCAACGGGGAAACCGCACTCGACATCGGCAGGATCGACATCGCTTCGGGCGCGGTCACAGCGCTTTCGGGCCCGAACGGCTCCGGAAAAACCACGCTGCTCCGCGTGATGGCGGGCCTGCTGCGTCCCGACCGGGGGCGCGTTGCCTACATGGGCGAGCCGGTGGCCTACGGAGGCGGAGGGGCGGGCCACCGCCGGCGGGTGTCGCTGCTCCACCAGGATCCGTTCATGTTCCGGGGGCAGGTGATCGCCAACGTCGCCTTCGGGGAAATTGCCCGGGGGCGGAGCCAGGACGACGCCGAGGGGAAGGCGCTCCTGGCGCTCGAGCAGGCCGGTTGCGTCCATCTCGCCGAGCGGAGCGCGGCTGCGCTATCGGGCGGCGAGCGCAAGCGTGTGGCGCTGGCCCGGGCCTTGGCGACGGGGGCGGAGACGCTTCTGCTCGACGAGCCCTCGGCCGGGGTGGACGCGGAGAACACCGGCCGGATGCGCGATGTGATCGCCTCGCTCGCCGAATCGGGCAAGACCATCATCCTGAGCACCCACCAGCCCGAATGGGCGGCGCAGATCGCCGATGTTTCCGTACGCCTCGCTTACGGGAAACTCGACCCTTCGGGGTGAGTCGCCCCGCCGAGCAAATCGGCCTCGAGCGGGCCGCCCTCCCATACGGGAAATTTCCGGATGTAGTAATCCATCGCGCCCATCTCGAATAAAACCGGATCGGAATAGTCGGTGTGCGGCCGCTGGCTGGCGTGGCAGGCCACGGCTTCGGCGCGGACGCGCCCCAGCGGACGGGCGTCGATGACCGTGGTGTAGTCGGCGCGGTAGGTGATTTCGGGGCGGCCGAGTCTTTCCCGGTAGTCCGAAGGGACCACCCGCCAGTAAAGGCGAGAGGGCGCCGCAGCCTGCCCGGGGTTATTTAGCGTTCGCCGGAAGGCCTCGGTGGCCCATTTCGATACAGCCAGGTGATCGGGATGGCCCGTGATGCCGTCGTCGGAATGGGTGACGATCGCCTCTGGGGCGATGGCCGCATAGGCCGCCATCAAACTGCCGATGGCCTCTTCATCGTCCACATCCGCGAGGGCGCCGTCCGGGTAGTCCCAGAGCTCGAGGCGCCGGATGCCGAGAACGGCGCAGGCCGCTCTCAACTCTCCGGCGCGAACCTCTCCCAATTCGCCGGGGGCGCAGACGCCGTTGGCCTCCCCCGCCTCCCCATGGGTAAAGCAGATGAGACTCACCGCCTCCCCGCGCCCGGCATAAAGGGCGTTCGTCCCCGGGTTTCCGAACGACTCGTCGTCCGGGTGGGCGTAAACGTTCAATATCCCGCCGGAAAATATCCCGCCGGGTAAGGGGGAGGATTCTGTCATCGGAAGCCTGAATCGAGACTTATTTAATGTCCGTGCCGTTAGCTGAAGAAGCCGCGTAAACACTCCTTGCAAAGGTCAATATCCTAATTCAACGACTTCGCCAAGTCACTCATATGGGGGATTTCATTGTTGCGGAGTACGGGGGAAGAAGACGCCCTTTCATCCGAGCGCAGATTCCAAAAACTCCGGTTTCGGGCCGTGCAGCCCCATCTCTCAACCCGCCTTCGGCCTCACGTCGCCCGCGAACGTTTCCATGACCGCAAGAAAAGAGGCGTGCGAATGGGTGGTCATGTCGAGGACCATGTGCTCGACCCCCGCTTGGCCGTAGCGGCCGATGATGTCCACAATCTGGGCCGAGCTTCCCGCCAGGGTGACAGGTTGACGCTCGGGAAACCGATAAGCCACATCGAAGACTCCTTCCACGGAAACCATCCCCCGCATCGAGACGACGGGCTCCCCTTCGCGGTCGTTCTCTTTCCACAGATCTTTCAGGTCATGGGTTCCTTCCGCGACCTCTTCGGGAGTCAGCCCCACGGGATGCCAGCCTTCGGCGAGCCGCGCAGCGCGGCGGCGGGCGATTCTTCCCTTTCCTGCTATCCAGACGGGCGGATGGGGGCGTTGATAAGGCTGCGGGGAGATCGACATGTCGTGAAACCGGGTGTACTCGCCCTCAAAGCTCAAGGTCTCGTTCGTCCAGAGGGCCCGAATAAGGCGCAAATTCTCATCCGTCATTTTCCCTCGTTCACCGTACGGCCGCCCGAGCGCGCCGTACTCTTCTTCGTTCCAGCCGACTCCCGCTCCGAAAATGACGCGGCCCTTCGATAGCTGGTCCACCGTGGCGATCATCTTGGCGACAACAACGGGATGGCGATAGGGGATGATGATGACGCTGGTTCCGATGGAGACGCGTTCCGTCGCGGCCGCGAGAAAACTCAAAAGGGAAAAAGGATCGAGCATATTCTCCCGATAAATGACGTTAGCCGAGCGCGGCATGATGATATGGTCCGTCACCCAGATTGAGTCGAAGCCGAGCGACTCCGTCTGCCTGACGATCTCCAGGAGCTCCGCCAAGTTCACAGGTCTGCTGTAGTGGGGAATCGAGACGCCGAATTTCATGCCGCTTTCCCTTCCGAATCGAGGAATCCATCGATCTTATTCAAATGACTGCCGCGCTCCGCAAAACGTCGAGACTGACCTATTCCCCAACAGTGATACCATTTCCGATGAGAGTTCTGGAACCGTTGGACGTGTCCCCCCGCAAACCGGTCCATGCCGAGCATGAGGATTTTCGGTGCCCGGAATCGGTCACCGTTCCGGAATCCCTACCAAATTACGCATTTGTCCAGAAATTATTGATGGAGGGCATTTTCAAACCGAATTTTCAGGTCCGAGTCCCCAGCCCGATTCCTTTTATCGGCGGAATATTCCCGCCGGGGCGGGCGAGAGATTATCGAATGCCCCGGCGGATTTCAGCAGCCGGAAAACCCATTGATTTTTCAAGCTTTATTAAATTTCGAACAGATGATAAAGTATTTTCATGTTTTGTGAGCCCGGCGAAATTACGGGAGCGATTTATTGATGAGGATAATCCGGACCTTATTTTCGGGTGCGGCTCTGTTGGTTGCCATTTTTTTGGTGGCGGCGCCCGGGCCCGCCCTGGGCAGAATCCTCCCCGCCGGAGCGAGCGGTTTTCCTTATCCGCCGGGCATCAAGGAAAATGTTGAGTTCTGGCGTGATGTATTCACCCGTTATAAATTTACCGAAGTCATATTTCACGATGAGTATCACCTCGGCCGCCGCTACGGCGTGTTCCAGCTGGGCGAGCCGTGGAAAGCCACCCGGGAGCAGAAAAAAAGATTGCGCGCCCATAGGGATAAAATCCGGGCGATCCTGCTCGCGCTCGCCGACGGCCGGGCCGCTCCCGCTCCCGCCCCCGCTTCCGCCGGCACTGCCTCACTCACCGCCCGCATCCGTAAAATGTTTCCGGGCCTCCCCCGCCGGGCACTTCGCGCTGCGGCTTACCAGGTTCGCGGCCAGCCCGGCCTGAAAGAGCGCTTCCTCGAGGGATACATCCGCTCCGGAAGATACCTCGCTCATTTCCGCCGGATTTTCCGCAAGCACGGCCTGCCCGAGGAGTTGACGCTTCTCCCCCATGTCGAGAGCGGGTTTCGCTCGGCCATCTATAGTCACGCCGGTGCGCTGGGCCTATGGCAGTTTACCCGGGGAACCGGAAGGCTCTTCATGCGTGTGGACGGTACGGTGGACGCGAGGCGCGACCCGTTTTTGTCCGCGGTTGCCGCGGCCAAGCTGCTCAAGCGAAACTTTGAGGATTTAAAATCCTGGCCGCTGGCCATCACCGCATACAACCACGGGGCGCTGGGGATGCGCCGGGCCGCGAAGCAGGTGGGCTCGCGGCGCATCGACTTAATCGTCAGGCATTACAAGGGCCGCACCTTCGGTTTCGCCTCGCGGAATTTTTACGCCGAGTTTCTCGCCGCGGTCCAGGTTCATAAAAATGCCGAAAAATATTTCGGCGCGGTTCGTCTTGACCCGCCCCGGCTTTTCGACGAATTCCATGTTCCCGGTTTCATCAGGATGAAGGAGCTCACCCGCCGGATCGGGGTGGATGCCCGGATTCTCCGGAAGCTGAACCCCGCCCTTCGCCCCCCGGTGACCCGGGGATGGAGGAGCGTGCCGAGGGGGTATCCCCTCCGCCTCCCGCTGGGGGAGGGTGCCCGCGTGCGAAAGGCCTACTATCAGGGAGCCGAGGGGTCGCCTTCGGCGGATGGCGGCGACGGATCGAAATGGGTCCTGGTCAGGCCGGGAGACTCGCTCGGCCGAATCGCCCGCCGGCACCGGGTCCGCCTCGGGAATCTGATGAAAGAAAACGGGCTCGAAAAAACCCTGATCCGGGTGGGAGATCGTCTCAGGCTCCCGGAGAAGGCCTCTACTCAAAAGTGGACGGCGGCCCGAAAGCCGGCGGCCGCTCGGCCGAAGCCGGCTTCCCGCCAGGTGAAAAATAAAAAGACCGGCCCGAGGGTGGCCCGTCTGCCTGGTCCTCGTGGAACGCAACAACGTAGGACACCGCAACCATCCAAACCGCAAAAATCACCCATTGCCCGAAAATCAACCCCGCCCGCCCCCCCGGCGAAAAAATCGCCACAGCGGATGGCGTCGGCTCCCCAAACAGGGAAGAGAAGCCTGTTCCGGTTCATCTCGGAATACGATTTGCCGGAGACGGTCCCGAGCCGGGGCTCGCGATTCCGGGAAGGCGCTCTTCGCCAGTCTCTGGCGGTGTCGCCCTCCTCGGGGGGAAAGAAGGCGGGGTGGGTCCGCGTTCAGGAAAACGAGACGATCGGTCATATCTCCCGGTGGCTACTGGTGTCACCCGGGCGGCTCAGAAGGATGAACGGGATTCGCTCAAGCCGCCGGGTCAGAATGGGAAAGAAGATCCGGGTTTCGTTTCTCCGCGTTCCCAAGGAAGATTTTATCGAGCGGCGGATCGCCTACCACAAGGGAATCGAGAAGACCTTCTTCAACAAATATACCGTCTCCCGGGTCAAGCGCCACAAGTTGAAGCCGGGGGAGAATGTCTGGACCCTCCTTGTGCGGACCTACCGCGTCCCTCTTTGGCTGGTTCGCCACTACAACGGAAACAAGAACCTCCGCCGAATCACGGCGGGCGACGAGGTGGCCATCCCGGTGGTCGAGCGGAGGAAATTCTGATCGGCGCCCGCTCCGTTCAATCCGCGTAACTCATTGATAAAAAATCGAATGAGTTGATAGCTCCATGGTTTCGAGGACCCTTGCCCCGGGCCGACCTTTGGCTTAGGATGCATCCTCCGGTTAGGGGAAACCGCAGGGATTCCCTGCCAAACGCACAATTATTAGAACACCCAATCCATAAATCGGCGTCCGGGCGGGCGCGCGGGTCAGGTGGAGGCGGAATCGTGGATATCGTGATCAGCAGGGAGACGCTCCACCGTGCGCTTCAGACGGTCCAGGGGGTCGTGGAGAGCCGCAGCAGCGCGATGCCGATCCTCCAGAACATTCTCCTCTCCACGGAGGGGAAAAAACAGGTGCGCCTGCTGGCCACGAATCTCGACATCGGCCTCAGGGGCGCCTTCGAGGCCCAGGTCGCCAAGGGCGGATCGGTGACGCTCAATGCGAGGAAACTTTTCGACATCGTCCGCGAGCTTCCCGACGCCGACATTCGGCTGGTCGAGGAAGACGGCCAGTGGGTGCGGATGACGTGCGAGAAATCGAGCTTCCGTTTTCCGGGCCTGCCGCCTTCGGATTTTCCTTCGGTCCCCGAGACCGGAGACGGCGAGCCTCAGAAAGTTCCGTCCGCCGTTTTGGGCGACATGATCCGCAAGACCATGTTCGCAATCTCCCAGGACGAGACGCGCTACACCTACAATGGCGTGTTCATGGAATCCGAGGGCGAAATGCTTCGCATCGTCGCTACCGACGGCCACCGGCTGGCGCTCATCGAGCGGCCCAACACGGGGACCGAATTCAAAAACGGCGTGATCATCCACAAAAAAGCGCTCGGCGAGATTGTCAAGCTTTTCTCCGAGGAGGAGGAGGACGTCGATATTTTCCTCCAGGATAATCATGTGATTTTCCGGTCGGGGGCCATCGAGCTTTCGGCCCGTATGATCGACGGCGATTTCCCGAAATACAGGCAAGTGATACCCGGAGACAACAACAACCACATCACCGTGGATCGCGATCATCTCCTTCGGGCGCTACGGCGCGTTTCTCTCCTTTCGAACGAAGCGCGGATGGTCAAGTTCGTATTCACCTCCGGCCAGCTGGTCCTGACCACAAACGGCTCGGACGCCGGAGAGGCCGAAGAGACTCTCGCCTCGGATTATTCCGGCGATGAATTGGTTATCGGGTTCAACGCCCGCTATTGCCTGGATGTGTTGGGAATCCTCGATGAACAGAATATCCGCTTCGAACTCAAGGACTCCCTGAGCCCCGGCATCCTCAAGCCCGAAGATGCGGAAGGGTACACCTACGTCATCATGCCCATGCGAGTGTGATTTTCCCCGGCAGATATAGACTTTTTTAAAATCAGATGTTATGGTCTGGTGTCGTCTCCGCGATGTGTCGTATCATGTATAACTATTGACGAAGGTATGAACTCCCCAACCGCTATCATAAACCGTGTTTTCATTTTAATGGTCCGGTGCGGATTGTCGCCGAACAATAAGAGGTAAAGAATAAACATGACAACAAAAGCGAAAAAAAAAGTAGGCCGTCCGCGCAAAACGGATAAATCTCCCGCTCCTAAAATCAAGCTTAAGGTTCCCGAAGTCCGGATCGGCGAGAAGGTTCGTAAACTCCGAAAGGGAAGCGGACATTCTATCCAGAAGCTCTCCGAGCTTTCGGGCGTTTCCCCCGCGGGCATTTACAAGATCGAAACCAACGGCATGGTGCCCACCGTTACGACGCTCGTGAAACTCGCCACCGCGCTTGGGCATCGGGTGAGTCATTTTGTCGAGGAAGAGGAATCCTACCCCGAGGTCCGCCATATTCGGAAAAAAGAACGCTCACTTATCGCGAGCAGCCAGGAAGGCCGGACGGAAGTTGTGGCCGAGCGCCTCCGCAAGGGCCGGCTCGAGTCGGTGTACCGGACGCTCGAGCCCGGAAGCAAAAGCAAGAATCCGATCGTCCAGGCGGGCGGAGAGCACCTGATCTATTGCCTCAAGGGCGAGTTGTGCATTTGCCGGGGCGAGGAATCCTTTCACCTCAAAGAGGGCGATTCCCTTCATTGCGAATCGAACGGCCGGCTCAATCTGGAGAATAACAGCCGGACCGAGGTCCGGTTCCTGGTCGTGAACGCCAATCTCTCGGCAATTTAAGCTCCGCCCCTCCCGGCGGCTCGTTTTTGCCGATTCGTCTTTCAGCCTGAGTCCGGCGGGCGCGTTCCCCTTCGGGGGAAGCGCCCGGGTTGTATGTCGCCTCGTGCGGAGGAGGGAGCGTAACCGTGCGCTTCTTTGAAACAACGGGCGAGGGCAATCCGCGCTACTACGGGTGGCTCGTCGTCGGTTTGACGTTTCTCACGATGGCCATCGGCGGATCGATCGTCAGCACCTTTCCCGTTTTCTACGTCACCTTTCTCGAGGAATTCGGCTGGTCCCGGGCCGATACGGCCTTGGCGTTTTCCACCTCGATGGTGACATTCGCCATCTCCGCCGGGCCCATCGGCGCCTTGATCGACCGTTTCGGCCCGCGGGTGGTGATCCCCTCCGGGGTGGTCGTCCTGGGCGCGGGCCTGGTCCTGATGTCCGTGGTTTCGAGCCGATTTACGCTCTATCTTTTCTACGGCGTAATTGTCGCCCTTGGCGTCACCCTCATCGGGATGATTCCGACGAGCACCGTGGTGAGCCAGTGGTTCGTACGAATGCGGTCCACCGCGTTGGGAATCGCCCACTCCGGGAGGAGCGCCGGGAGCTTGATTCTCGTGCCGCTCTCGGCGTTTCTGATCGGCTGGGCGGGCTGGCGTTCGGCCTATCTCATCCTTGCCGCCGGCATCGTTGCGCTCCTTTTGCCTCTCAACCTGTTTCTTCACCGCCAGCCGCCCGAGCCGGAAAAAACCGAGCCGGGCGAAGACGGGTCGAACTGGACGCTCGCCCGGGCGATCCACGATCGAGCCTTCTGGCTTCTTTTCCTGTCGGGAATTTTCCAGGGCGCTTCGTTCAGCATCGTAGGAGTCCACCAGGTGGCCCACATGGTGGACGTCGGCATCTCCACAATCATGGCGGCGTGGCTTCTCGGATCCATGGCCATTTTGCGGGCCTTGAGCGGCATCGCCGGGGGATGGATCGGGGACTTGGTAGGCAGGCGATGGACGTTCGCGGCGGCCAGCGTGATCGGCTTGTCGGGCGTTTTGTGCCTGATGCTCGTTTCGGCGGATCGCTGGATCCTGGTCTATCCGTTTGTCCTGCTCTACGGAATCGGGGCCGGAGCCCGCGGAACCTCTTTTGTCTCGCTCAAGGCCGACATTTTCCCGGGCAAGAGTTTCGGGCGAATCCTCGGGTTCAGCCAGCTGGGCGCGGGGCTGGCGTCGGGGCTGGGGCCGTGGTTCGCGGGTTATATTTTCGACGTGATGGGAAGCTATCAGTGGGCTTTCGTGCTGGTGCTGGTGATGAATCTGCTTTCGCTTTTCACCGGGGTGGCGGCAACCCGGCGGACGGCGGGGCCTGTCTGATCGGCGGGGCGCCTTGCCGGCTCATCCGTCCGCGGCTGTTTTCTGCTTTATTTCCTCGAGCATAATCTCGGCGATTTCCACAATTTCCTCTCCAGAGGTCTGATCGATGTTCAACACTGTGTGGTAGAGCTTGGGGTCGGAGAAATCCACGTTGAAGAAAAAATGAGAAAAAAGACTTTGGTCGCGGTTGGTCCTCTCGACAATTTCGTTCGCCTGGGCATACGGGAGGCCGGCGGAATTCATGATGTGCCGGGTGCGCGATTCGTCCGAGCCCACGATCCGCAGGTGAAACGCGCCGGGATGATCTTTGAGCAAAACCTGGCCTCCCCATCCGCCGATAACGATATCCCCGCCCTGGGCAGCTTCTTTCATTACTTCACGAATGGTATCGCGGACCTTGTCCCGGTTGAGCCCGAAGAGGCGCTCGACAATTTTCGGGGGTCGCCCTTCGATGCGCTCGAGGTCGATTTCCAGCCTGCGCTCGCGGCAGGCCGCTACCAACTCGTCAAGATACATGAACCGGTAGCCAAGTTTTTCGGCGATTTTCCGGCCAATGTGGATCCCGCCGGTTCCGTACTGACGTGAAATGGTGATGACGGCCATGCTGGCATCCTCCTTGATGGGCATCGGTCCAGCTGGTTTCTCCTGCTTGCCTTCGTTCATCCTTCGGCGGAAGCCTCGGCGGCGGGCATATGTCCCGCGCTTCCGGCCCGGTCGTTGCCGTCGAGCAGCATATCGAGAGTGACCCCCTCGAGAGCCTGACGCCGTTTCTTGTGTGACTCGCCGAGAAGTGCCCCCGCCCGGGCGTATTCGCCTCCGGCGCCCGTGTGCGGCGCGTCCTCGGCGGCGTCGAAAATTTCGATGGCCGCGATTGCGGCCGGATTCCGCGCCGTGAGCAACTGCTTCCCTTCGCCGGTTTCGGCGACGAGGCCGCTTTCCTTCAATCTGTTAATTATATCTATCAGGATTTCGCCGGGATAGTCCAGCTTTTTTTCGAGCCCCTCGAGGGTCAACAGCGGCTCCCGTGTGGCGGCGCGCGACGCGAGGGAGGCCACCACCATCAGGGCGGGCCCCCAGCCGCCCGCCGCCGCTCCCCGCGCTCCGGTCTTGTCCGGAACGCCCTGGACGAGGGCCGACAGCCCCGCCGCGTAAAATAAAATGCACCAGCTGAGATAAATCCAGACCATCAGGATGGGAAGCTGGGCGAGGTGACCGTAGATGGCCATCTTGCCGGCGAATCCCACCTGAAAGCTGACGTAGCCCCATTGAAGAAAGAACATCAACACCCCGCCGACCGCTCCGCCCGTCAGACCGGGGACGAACCGGATCCTGGCGTTCGGCAAAACGATCAACATCAGCGTGATGAGAATAATCGAGCCGGCCAGCGGCACCAGCTTGAGCAGGAGCTCCGCCCCGGTGGTCAGGAACCAGTAGGAGCCGAGCGAGGCGACGAAGCCGCGAATCTTGAAAAGCGCCGTCGAGCTGAGGATGATTCCGAGAAGGAGCGGCGTAAAAAAAATCATGCTGAAGTAGTCGGTGAATTTCCGGGACAGCGGCCGATCTTCTTTTACGTCGAAGATGACGTTCAGGGAGCGCTCCACGGTGTTGAGGGTGAGGATGACGCTCAAGAGAAACACCCCGAGGCCGGTCGCGCCCAGGGTCTTGAAATTGACCTTGCCGATAAAGGCGAAGAGTTGCTCGCGCACATCGGAGTTAAAAACGGGCCCGAGCTGCTCGATGATGTATTTGTAAATCCCCTGGTCGAAACCCAGCCCGCGGAGGATGGCGAAGCTAAAGGCAAGGACGGGCACGATCGAGAGCAGGGTGGTGTAGGTGAGTGCGGCGGCCCGGATGGGGGCCTGATCGGCGTAGAAGCGAACGAGTGCTAGGATGGGCAGGCGGAGCGCGCCGTGGGCGCCACAGAGGCTGCTCCAGAAGACGCTACTGATCTCCCGCCAGCTGCGCGGGAGCCCGCCGGGAAAAAGTCCGCCGCCCCGGGTCATTAGCCACTCCACTGTTGAGAGGCTAGCCTTGAGAGGCTTGCCGCCCCGCGCGCTCCCAGGTGGAGCCTGCGCCGGCAGCGGCACCGGGTGATCATCCCAGCTTCGCCGGCGGCCCGCAAGAGTCTATTTCTTAAGTTCTTCTCTGGACAGAGCGCCGGGAGGCCCCGTGACGATTTCACCCGACGAGATGATGACCCGGCTGGGGGTGTTCTCTTCGCTTTATGTGGCGGACGAAGCCTCGATTTTCGGCGTCCGGAACGATCAGGAGGGCGGGATGTTTTTCGCCATCGACCGGGCGAGAGG